>JAWUXK010000092.1:0-61469 GCA_034111385.1 Colwellia sp.
TGAGGACGGATTAGTTAGGGTAGCTTATCAAACTGAAATAGAAGTTATTTGGAATGGAGAAACTGAATCTTTTACGGGGAGGACTCTTGAAGTGGCTTTTGCATTGGACAATTTAAGCTGGTGTCAGGAGCTCGACCAGAAAAATATAAAGCTGAGAATTCCTAAAAATAATGAGAAGACCTTAGCCGTTCTTATAGAAAAAATTCACAATAGAGTGAAAGGTTCAAAATTTGATAAGACAGGATTTGCACTAGAATTATTGATGAAAGAAAACTCGGAATGGAATGTTCCAAGTTATATTAAAGAAGGGCTTGATTGGCTTGAAGGTAATCTTCAACCCAATTTTGATATTAATGATATAGGGGACGAGTTATGAGCCGAAGAATTGACTCTCCTGATACTGAGTCGGATGCTAGCTTAAAGCTTTTGTTGGAACAGCAAGAAAAAGCAGCATTTATTATGGTTGCTGGTGCCGGCTCAGGAAAAACCACATCATTAATAAAAGCTCTTGATTATTTAAAAAATGCGAATGGGGGTGAATATCGCTATAAAAGTAAGAAGATTGCTTGTATTACATATACAGAGGTTGCTGTAAAAGAAATATTAGAAGATCTAGGTGAATCTGAGTTATTTCATATTTCGACTATCCATAGTTTTTTGTGGGCTGTAATAAGGCCTTTTAAAACAGATGTTGTTAACTGGATGGTTAGCCGGATTAATGAAAAAATCATCAAAGCTCAAGAGCATATAGATAAACCTAGAACAAGAGAGGCAACAAGAACTAGGCTCAGGTTAGATATTGATAGATATCGTTTGCAGATTCCAATAGTAGAATGTGTTGAAGAAATTAGCTATGGAACAGGAGGTAATTATACTGAAGGTATTCTGGGGCATAGTGATATATTAAAACTTGTACCTCAAATGATCATTGATAACGTACTTTTGCAAAAAATAATTGCACGTAAATATCCCGTCATTTTAATTGATGAAAGCCAAGATACAAAACCTGCTTTTGTTGATGCATTGAAAGCTATATATGAAACAGCAGAAACCTCTTTTTGTTTAGGTTTTTTTGGTGATCCGATGCAAAAAATATATATGGAAGGTATTGGTCCAATTAATCGAGGGCCGGGCTGGGAACTGATTGAAAAAGAAGAAAACTTTAGGTGTCCTCTGACTGTGTTACGAGTAATTAATAACATTCGACGTCAAGATAATGATCTCCAACAAACAAGGGGACGCATGATTCATACTACCGAGGGCGTTGAGAGTGTAGATGGTAGTGCAAATGTTTTTATATTTCAGCAGTCTGAAGATGATCATGCTGAAATTAGCAATGTCAGGGAGTGGCTAGCTAAATCTCAAAATGACCCTTTGTGGAGTGAGGAAGGCGGTGATATACGTATGCTCGTTCTCTTGCACCGAATGGCTGCGCTTAGACTAAATTTCAATTCAGTATATTCTGCTTTAAATGACAATGGCAACACTAGTCTAAAGAATGGTTTACTTGATGGAACTTCATGGGTGCTAAGGGATTTTTTAAAAAGCATAATCCCAATTCTGGATGCGAAACTTAAAGGGGATGATTTTCAGGTCATATCCATTCTTAAACAGAAATCTTCTTTATTTTTGCAGACAGGACTTTATGGATTAGATATTTCTCAAGTTTTGAATAGACTGGTTGAAGATGTTGATTATTTAGTCTCAGCTATGTCTTCGGAAGGAGGTACTATTAAAGACTTGTTAATGTACTTATATACTAGAAATACAATTACTCTTGATGAACGTTATGTTCCCTATTTGACTGAAAATCTTGAAGAAGAAAATGATCAAAATGAAGCTGTTCAAGCTTTTTTGAACTGCTCTCCAAATGAAGTACTGGAGTACAAAAAATATATTGAAGAAGTTTCTCCTTTCGTAACACAACAAGGCGTTAAAGGAGCACAATTTGAAAGGGTTTTGTTAGTTGTTAATGATGATGTGGGCCAGCAATCTACATTTTCATATGGTAAATTACTTGGGTATACAAGCTTATCAGATAGAGATAACGCTAATATTGAAAGTGGTAGAGAATCTGTAATTGAACGTACAAGAAGATTATTATATGTATGTTGCTCAAGAGCGGAGAAGGATCTTGCTATAATTATTTTCGTACCTAATGTCCAACTGGCTTATGATGCAGTGTTAGCTACAGGTTATTTTGAGGAGGGCTCTATTCATACTTCTCTCGACTGAGATGCATTGGGTTTCATAGATTATGGCAATAAGATAAAAACAAGGTGACTTCCTTACAGGAATAGCCTTCTTTTGATTTTGGCCCACTATTTCTAGCCTGTTACTTGGGCGTTGTTTTGTCATAAAAAAAGGGGGGGGGCATGAAAAATTTTGGGTTCATCTTGCTTTTCTACGTAGGAGCAACACTGGCGATTTTTGCGTTGATGTCTGCCATGTTCGGCCTCATGTATTCACCTTTTCTAGCTACATATACAATCGTTCTATTGTTGGTTATTGGCATATCATATTTTGTTGGTTCAAGGTCTCAGTACATCCAGTTAAATCATATCAGAAGGCAGTTACTTCTTTCTTTGTTGGGCATATTAAGTGTCCTGCTATCTTCCTTGTTGATTGTCAGTCTTATATTTTATATTGCAGCTCAAAATACTCTTGATGTTGGGCATGATGCTTTTCTGAAGTTTTCAGCATACATCTATATTACAAATGAGTATTTATCGACCCCAATTATTGCTGTTTTTTTTATCATATTTTTTCTATCGTTGTTTTTGGCATATATAAATGGCAGAAATATTAACCATAAGAGTATTATCGAGGTAAAAAACAATATATCAAAAGCAATGCTTAGTATTGCATTTATATCTCACTTGTTATTTGTCAGTTCCGCAGGAATAGTAACAAGCCAAGCAGGGGTGTTGAATGCATACGCAGCGGACTTTCTAGAACTACACTATAGAGAGCTTGATGTAATATTAAAAAAATACAAATCCTATCAGATTATTGAAAATCATATCCAATCCAGAAATACGATTCCTTCTGATTACATTGAAAATCTAGAAGCATATTTGGAAAACGCAAGTCCATCAGCAATATCTAGGCATATAGTTTACGAATATCATTATAGAAAAGGAATGAGTGCTGTTTCTGGAGGAAGTAACGTCTCATTTTTAGATCCAACAATAGATCGCTCAGATCCGTTAGCTAATATAGATAAAGCCCAGAATATAGAGAAGACTATATCAAACTTACATTTACTTACTGAGGCAAAAAAAGATACGATACTCGCTCTTTTCAAAGAGGCATTGCCATCTGAAATATCTCTTCCAGTTTCCGCTATGATCGAGGGGATCTCTGATGCAATAGCAACCAGAATATCTATTTCTTCATGGCCCGTGTCTTCTGGGGATATCGTAGCTATGGAGGTTTGGTGGAACTCCGTTACCTTTTCACCTGAGAAAGTTAGGGTCGACTTGGATCATTTCACAAATACTTCTGGGAATAGGGCATATGAAGTCAGGCAGCTTTTATATGAGGAAGATTGGAGAATGGAATGTTTGAATGAATTTGTTGTGCAAATGCGAAGGTATTCCTTTCGAACCAGCAAATACAGTTGCTGGCCAAGAAAATTCTCAGGAGACGACTTTGGGTTGAATAGAACAAGCAATACATCTAACTACAACGCAAAAGAGAAATTTCAAAGCAAGTATATTCCTGAGAAACAAAAAATTAAGTGGACATGGGATAAGTTTTTTAAAATGCTAGCAAAGTCGATATAATCGTCAAAGTATGTAATACACGAAAAACTAACAATCACATGCACTCAGACATTAAAAAACCACTACTTCGTCGCTTTTACAGCTGGTGATGTGAGGGATTATGTTTTCTTTAAATTAAGGGCCTTTATGGAAGCTTATCGAAAAGTTAAACAGACTAAAAATGGTTAAAAAGGTATATTGACCATTCATGACCATGGGGGTATTGCTGTTAGTGTAGATCATAATGATGCTCCCCCGTTTTAGTGGACAGCTCCCATCACGCTGAAAAACCTTATTTTCTGTCGCAGGTATTATTATTTAATGCGATCTACAAGTCGCTTATCTTTACATACTGAGGGGGTCTTGATGCTGAATATCTAACCATGCCTTTACTAAAATCCATGGGGGAGTTCTTGGGTTAATTTAATCGTCCTTGAATTTTTTTTACTACAGATTAACAAGAGTCGACAAAACAAATAAGCCAATTCACTTTTTAACAGAGGGTAGCGGAAATCACGGGGGCTTGCAGCCGATATTTTTATAACTTTTTTATCGTTCCATTAGTGCTTAGGCTTCATGGTGTACTTTACTTAAGGTTTTGACAAGCTTAACGTAGGCTCCGTCGAATCTGCTGCCGTTTGTAAGCAATGAGCACGATGATTAATTATTGATATATTGGTGGTCAAACTAAAGGTTATTAGGTAGTCAGAGATATGTTTTTTATTGGTAACTATGAATGTTTATAGCTGTCAGTAATGATGTAATTATATGGCTAATTTAATGTAATTATCCACAGAAGAAATCATCTATAGATGCATTGTTCCAATTTTTACGTAGATAGGTCGAACGACCGGAAATAGAAAGGATTAATTTTTTAGAGCTTAATTTAAATAGCCTAGGGATCACTTTTATCCTTCAATTCACTTAACAGTTTAGTTTTCTCTTCTTCACTTAATTTGTCGATTAAACAATTTAATTCGGCTGAAAGGTCAGATTCACAGAAAAAATAAGCTAAAGGGACTCCTAGCTCATCAGCCATTCTTTTTAATGTTAATACATCAGGCGTATGTCGACCTTTTTCGTAGTGATTCATTCTGCTACTGGCTGAATTTTCATCCAAGCCAATTCTAATACCCAACTCTTTTTGAGAAATGTTTTTCTTAACTCTAGCGCTTTTGATGCGGTTAGGAATTGGGTTAATCGAAATTTCCAATGAATCATCTTAATAAAGTACCTTGAATACTTAGATTTTCTAAGTTTATTAGATTATTGTATACTTAGGAATCCTAAGTGCAAGGATGGCAATATAAAACCGGTAGTATTTTGAGTATGAATATGAGCAACTTAAATGAAAGTATTTACGTGCTGTTAGCGCAAAAAAGAATAAATAACTTTTCAATTAGTGAATTGAAAAATGCCTATATGGTTGAATTTACTGACTACAAAACTGAAATTGAAGCTAGAACATTTATTTATAGACAAGTTTACAAATTAGTAAATGATGGTTATTTAATTAAAAACGGTACTAAATACACAAGAAATATCAGATATCATCATTCAGAAAAATTTAAAAATATATTTTTAATGGGTGAGTGTAAAGAGAATAGAGAAGATACTAATGAAGTCGATTTTAAATTTGTATTAGAAAGTAAGCTTCTAGAATATAAGGAGCTTTTAGTTGTTAGCACAGCAGAGACTGAAGAGTATGAAAGGTGCGTGAATCAATACCCACAGCTTTTAAATACTTTAAAGCTAAAACTAAATTTAGCTAAACATAAACGGTTTCAATTCATAGGAAAAATCGCAGCGATTGAAAATATTATAAATTCATAAAATTTTTAGAATCAATTATTGATTGATCACACTAAGGTGCGATTTTAGTACCTTAATTAATTTTTATCATCGAATAACTCTACTTAAATTTTCTTATTGTAATACATTGTATTAATGTGCTGATTTAAAGCGATTTAAGTCCAATTAAATTGACAATTACTGACAACTCCTGCATTTTGTTCATAGCATAATAATATGCATTTATTTTAAAGCTTTCTCTATCTCAAATATATCACCACCTTCGCGCTATTTAAGGAACAAATAATGCCCTCATCATTAAACTTTGAGCACTTACGAAAGCATTGGCCACAGTTGTCGGAGCTTGGTGCATATGCTGAAAATTATTCGGTAAGTGATCCACAAAGTGCCATGGTGAAACTCAGATGTTACGTTGAGTTAATGGTTGGACAAATATATAAAGAATTACGCTTACCATCATTACCTCATTCCAATATCTACGACAATCTTACCAGTGGCTCATTCACAACGATTGTAGACCAAATCATTTTAGACAAATTCCATGCTATACGTCGTGGTGGTAACAAAGTTGCCCATGAAGGTGACTAAACTCCACAGAAGTGAAGCCTAAAAAACTTAGTTAAAAATAGCTAATACCATCGTTATACAAGCTGTTTTATAAAGCTGATTTAGAATAAGAGATAATTTTAATGATAACTCAATTTGAAATAGAAAATTTTAAAGCATTTGCGGATAAGCAAACACTCAAATTTTCCCCTATTACACTTATTTACGGACCAAATTCTTCAGGTAAAAGCTCTGTTATTCAGTCATTGATGATGTTGAAACAGACAATGTTATCAAAAGAACAAAAGGTTGAATTAGTTCCATCTGCTGAGTCGATAAACCTGGGTACTTTTGAATCACTGATACATAAACAGGATATAAGTAAAAAGATGTCCTTTTCGATTCAATATGATAGTAACCACGAAGCTAAAGAATACATCTATAGACATTCATACCCCATGATTTTTGGAAACTCTGATAAGAGACAGTTAGACTTTCGATATAGAAAATTTAATAAAATTTCATTTTTAGATGACTATAAATTTTCATGTAAAGATAATACTGGTGAGAAAGTTAGCATTCACCTTATTAAACCAACTATTTCATCTGAAGGTATTACGTTTAGTCTAGCTAATACTGATAGTCTAAGAAATGAAATTGGTAAACGGCGCTTGAAATTGAAGCCTTCTGATGGGGATAGTTGGATTACTTTAGATAAAGCTTTAGCTGAACCATTTAAGGTTTCATCAAACCTAAATTTACCAACAAGTATAAGTGAAAGAGGGACTGTATTAAGTCAATATACTGATAAAGTTATCGATGACGTTAAGTATGTATTTACGGATCTAAAATATTTAGGTCCATTACGTAGCTCCCCTAAAAAATTCTACTCAAGTGAAATAGATAGTTTCCAAAAAGGACAAGGAAAGCATAATTTAGGATTAGCCGTAAAGTCAGGTGGAGAAAGGGTTAAAACCAAGATAAATAAATTTTTAAATAGTTTCAATATTCCTTACACAATTGATGTAAAAGACCTTGGCGATGTAAATACAGGGCCTATTATATCTTTGCAATTAACCGATTTAAGGAACGGGGTAACCATTACACCTAAAGATGTAGGTTTTGGTATTGGTCAAGTTCTTCCCATTATATTTGAAGCTGTAATATCAGAGAAGAAACATATTTGTGTAGAGCAACCTGAAATACATCTACATCCTCGACTACAGGCTAATTTGGCTGACCTATTTATTGACTCTGTTGAATCAGGTAAAAATCAATGGATTATTGAAACGCATAGTGAAGCTTTAATGTTAAGAATTCAACGGCGAATTAGAGAAGGTAAAATACCAAAAGAAATGGTTTCGGTTTTGTATGTAGATGTTGGTGAATCTGGTGCTCAGGTTACTGAACTCAGTCTTGATGATGAAGGTGACTTTACCTCACATTGGCCAGATGGCTTTTTTGAAGAACGCTTGAATGAACGTTTTGGTACCAGTTGATGATAACTAGCTTTTATTTTGACTCAGAACTTTTCGATGATACAGCTTTAATGGATCAACCATTGGCTAACAGTACATTATTGGAAAACTGGAGGCGTTTTGGATGCTTAATTTTTAATGATTCCAATTCCGAAAGTTTTGTAAATGCAATTAAAAAAGTATCGCCTAAGTATTATCAAGATTGGCTAACTGCGATTAGTTCTTATAAAAAGGTTAAAGTTAATTTTGAAACTGAGATAATGTCTCAATTTCAGGACTTTAATTCTATGAAAGGGGCTTTATTACCATTAGGGATTGATACCGCCCTAATATCTTCTGACTATGCTGAACTATACAAAGACTGTAATTGTAATGAGACTAATTTTGAATTAATAACCCCGAGTAACATCAATGAATCTGTAAATTTCTCTTGTAGTAATAAGTTTACTTCCCAATCAATAAAGTCTACTGAGAGTATTCAGGAAATTTGGGATACTCGCTTCCAAGGACTAGCTTTGTACACAAAGGTTATTACTATAATTGACCGATTTGCAGTAAAGAACATGATTGAAGACTATAAAAGTGGGCTTCAGACATCAATTGAGCTCTTTATTGCAAAGCTCCCTAAAAATGGGAAGAAGTATTCAATTCAATTATATAGTGCCTGTGATATTGGGACACCTACAAATGTAACAGAGCTTAAAGCATACTTAACCGATGTTTTGAGTAAAAAAACTTATTATCAACTAGGGATTCAGAGTTTTACAATTTCGTTATGTAAAAATAATTTTTTTGGTAAAGAAGCTCATGACAGAATGTTAAAATTTGATGATCATATTATTGAAATAGGTAACGGTTTAGATATTTTTAGAGAGACTCCTATTTTAAACAATACATTTAGCATAAAGCTTCCTGAATCTACAAATTTTACTACTATTCATGGAAATCTGAATAAAAACATCGAAATTGGATGTAGGAATATCAAACCAAACAGTAGCAACTAGTCACCTGAAAAAAGTAGCTAGAAATGTAAAAAGGAATTTAAAATGGCAGATACAGTTAAAAGTGTGCTGTGTGATGCAACACCTTCTTGGAATGGGTATAACTATCAGGGAAAAGTAGGTCTTTATGTCTGCTTAGCTAATATCTTAAAGGAAGCACAAACAGGTGTAGATGTTCCTACGTTTGATGTATTCCTAAGTGACCATCATCTTGAGTATGAATGGATAGAGGATTTTGCTATAAAGCAGAATGATACCTACTTATCACTTCATCAGGTTAAGCATAAAGCTGATAATCAGTTTAAAGACCACATTGATGCTATATCAACTATTTTGTATCGCAAGAATGGAGTTTTATCAGACACTGATATATTTAAATACTTTAAATTAAGAAGCAAGGTAAAAGGAGACTCTGCTTTATTAAAAGCGGCCATCAAAAGTGAAATAGCTAACCATAAACTTATTGATAGAAATGGATTGCTAGACAGTAATTGGAAAGTTTACGTACAAGCTGTTGATATTAAATATCGTGGCGATATTATTAATTGCTTTAGTGACTTTGAATTACTGTCACAAAAAGCATTTGCCTCTTCAATTACCTACTTTCACACCGCAGATAAAGTTGACTCTCCCTCAGATAATATTTCTACGATCGCAGGTATACCTAGCAATTTAGTAAGAGGTTTGGTCCAACCAAAGAGCCTTTCTTGTCAACAAATATTCCTTAGCTTTGATAACCCTACAACTTACAATTTAGCATTATCCGATGATGCGCTTAACACCGAGATAGAAAAACAAACTGGTGTTCTTCTAACGTTATTGCACCCAGGCACAACTTTTTCAGAACTTGACGTTAAATTATATAAAACGGCGTTATGTGCATTGATTGATCAAAACATAGTTACAAGGCATCAGCACATTAGAGATAGGCGTGATAATCATATCCCTTACTTGCAACGAACTAAGCCAAGTCTTTCCTTTAGAGTTATTGTGAACGAGTTACAAAAAACGTTCAGAGAACAAAATGACGATTACTGGAATTTGATTTGTCGTGAAAACTTTGAAACAGCTTATAAAGAACAACTTGAAGAACTTTACGATTATATTAAAAGCTCAACATCTGATGATGATGTTGAAGAATATCGCCAATATGTCATTAGGTTAGAATCCGTCCGCATTAATATTATTGAACAATATTTTCCTGACGATTGTATTAGCTTTTTAAAACAAATATATCCACATAAAACACTCACTTCAAATGTGCGTCAGTTTTATGAGGCTATATCAGAACCCCAAAAAATTAAAAGTGTCTTTTTAGATTTTATTCAAGAAGTTATGCAACCTTCAGGCAAGTTAACTTTGAATTGTCATAATGGAGTTTTTCAATATCAGCCTAGCTGTATTAGTTTTAATGAAAATAATCAGCGACGAAAAAACATAGAGATAGAAAAAGTAAAAAAAGGTCTCGCAGATAACCAAGGCAGCACATCTAGTATCTATAAAAATGTTGATTTTATTGTTGTTAGTTCAAATGATATCAATGATGTAATCCCCGCAGGGATCGAAAGAATAACCGAAGTAGATGCTTATATATCACCGCCGACAGGTATCACCGAGTCAGATAAATATACCAATGAAAAAGAAGTCTACTTCATGGATAGTCGTAAAGCATTAGGGGAAATTAATGGATAACTTATTTGATGATTTGATGGAATGTGTTTTCATTCAATCAATGTTTTCTTTAGCAAAAACTCAGTATGTTGATGAAGATTACAAATGGTCTACTCCTTTATATATCGGCCATAAACCGAAAGGCGATTATTTTATCTATCTTAACGTTCCAGAAAATTTACTTTCTTACGTTACCAACGATATTCAAATCAAGTTAGCATCATTGATAAAAAATGGCTCTGAACTATTTCAACAAGTAAATGGTGATGAAGTGAAAATATCATCTTCATTTGATAAAAATGCAACCTTGATTATTTCGACTACTCACGACGTTAGTATTAAAAGTAATGCTATGAAGCAGGCAATTTCGATTGAGGAAGACCCTTATTTTTTCAAGAAACAAGTTTTATCAGTACAGTTAAGAGATCTTCCAATTATTTCAAGTTGTTTTGAAGAGCATAAAGATAATTATATCCATTATGCTCAAAATTTAATTTCTGATACCAGAAGATTCAATGAGTTTACTGACTCAGAGTTATTCGGAATGAATAATAAAGGTTTAGAATATTCTTTTGTAGCTAAGCTTTATGAAAAACTACCTTTCTTAACCCTGTTGGTTAAAGAGTCTAATCAGGAAGATTTACAACAAAAAATAGACGATGAGTTATCAGAGGTGCAGCGAGAAAGTTGTGATGAGCTTTTGGCTTTGGATACCGATAATTTAAATAATTGGTTTGAAGAACTAGTTAAGGAATCTGCTGATGATTAAATTAGGAAGAATGCGGATAGAAAACTTTAAATCTTTTATCGAACCAATATCTTTTGATTTTACTGGAAATGATTTAGTTCTTTTGGATGGGCCTAACGGGTTTGGTAAAACAACAATATTTGACGCTGTTGAGTTATGTTTTACAGGTAAAATTTCTAGAGTAACAAATACTGATATTAAAGCTAAAAAGGATCACATTCTTAAAGGAGATAATCGAAAGCCAACCACTGTTCAATTAGAACTGCTTAATGGTGATGCGACACTTCTTATTATCGGTATTTATATACCTGCTGGTATTACAGGAGCAGAAGGGAAGGTATCTCATTATAAAAATGTTATAGAGCGATTCGAAACTGAACAGTGGCGGGATGATTTCGTTGATAATCAGCTAAGAACATCATTAGATTTAGATGGCCTGAAAGGGCTTTTAGAAAGCGAGAAGCTAGACTCCACCTTTACTTTATTTAACTACATTCAACAAGAAGAAACTTGCCATTTTTTAAAGCTAAAAGAAGGTGAACGGCACCAGAAAATAAGTCACTTATTTGGAACTGCAGAAGAAACAAGTAAGGTAACCAAATTAGATTTACTTTCGAGTAAATTAAAAGAAAAAATTGCTACTTATACCCCTATCATCTTGAAAGAAGAAACAGAATTAGCCAATTTGTCAAAACCAGCTATTCAAGAAAATAATGAACAAATTCATGTTGGAAGCGGAAAGGTTGAAATTTTAGCTGATTTATCATCTAACACTGTTGAGCAACTCGAAGCCTATAAAAATAACTTAGAAGGGGTTGATTGGATTTTAAAAAACAATTTTGATTATGAAAGTTTAAAATTCAATTATCTTTTGAAAAAAATTACTACTGAGCGCATAACTCAGCTTGATAACTATCTAAGAGTTGGTGTAGTTGAAAGTTATGATGAATTTAAAAAACTAGATATACACTATTTAGTTTGGACAAAGGCAAATAAGAAAGCTGTTACTTATAAAGAATTACTTAAGCTTTTTTATGATGAACCCAACACCATTAGTAAAGTTACTTTAAATAAATATAATGAAACCTTTGCCGATAATTATAGTGAATTTACTACAGATGTAGCCTCCTTTGATCATTTATCAAAGGTAAGTGGTTCATTAAGCTCTTTATTAATTAAAATTAATGAAAGCCGTAAAAACTTGCTATCTCATTACAAAAAACACCTTGGACACGATGAAAGTAAAGTACATCAAAATATACCTTGCCCATTATGTGGGAATTTAAAATCTGACTGGCAAGTTTTGCTAGATGAATATGATGCCCAAACAAAGCTCTTTTCGGACCAGTTAGGTGATAATGGTAAATTATTAACGATAGTTACGAAAAAGCTCATAAAAGATCTTGTGGTCCCTTTAATTGCCAAAATGAAAAGGTATACAAGTAAATATGATAAATATATAAATCTTGATTTAAGTTCTTTGAATCCAAACAACATTAACAAAATAGAGAAAACTGATTTTGAAAGCATGGTAAAAATAAAAAATTGGTTGGCCTCAAATATTGGGGATTGTTCATCTTTTATTGATAATACATTACTTGACGTTAATCAAAACTACAGTGAAGCTAGGGAACAGCTTATTACATTTATCAATAGTCATAAAAAGCCACTTTTAGAGGATGCTCCAAAAGTGTACTCATCTTTTCTTCAAGACTTAAAGGCTCTTAATTTGGCTTTTGATGAAAATGATAGTTTAGCAGTTGATTCTAGTGATATAGATAAGGACTTATTATTACTATCTCGCTTAATCGTTCAACAAAATTCTACATCGTATAAAGGTAAAGAAGTAAAATTAGCTAGCTTAAAGGCTGAAGTACAAAAGTTAACAACGAAGCGAAATGAAATAACTGATATTAGCAAAGTATTTAAAAAAGAAATTAAAGTCTTTGAAAAAGATGTAGCAAAACATATAGCTATACCACTCTTTATTTATAGTTCCAAAATCTTACAATCTAGGCCAGAAGGTAGTGGTATCTTTCTAATTACTCCAGAAACAAATAATGCCAAAGGTTTTATGCAGTTTAGTGCTACGCCTAATGATAGCCATGATGCATGGAACACCATGAGCTCAGGGCAGCTTGCTGGTGTTGTTATTTCGTTTATGTTGGCTATGAACAAAGTTTACCCTTCAAAGCTTTCTACCTTAATGATTGATGATCCTGTACAGACAATGGACGAAGTGAACATGGCTTCTTTTGTACAGATGATGAGATATGAATTTCCTGAAATGCAAGTTTTACTATCAACTCATGAGAGTAAAGTCGCTAATTACTTTCATTATAAATACAGTCAAGCAGGGCTAAAATCACAACCTATAAATATGAAAAATAGACGATTAGAGTTTGTTGAATAGTTGTTGGAAAATAACGTGTGACTGTGCCACCCAATTGCATCAACTATGGCCATTCAATTACATACAGGATTACCACTTAACAAATGACAAATATTCTATTAAAGCAGTCACTAGATTGATTATACGAAAGGGCCGCTTGGGTGGCAAAGCCAACTATTTATTGTGTTGAATACGTGTCTAAATTAGGTCGTTAATGTAAGACTCAGCCTTATGTTCGGTAATCATTATTTCAATTCGCTCAAGCAGATCTATAAAAAGGCTCTTTATATGATCAATCTGATTTATTTTAAAATAATGCTTACCATGAAGTTCCCCATAATTAACAATATCTAAGAGCTTATAATTTCGCTGTATATGACTATGTTCTGGACGTACGCCATCATTATAAACTTTGTTTTTGACGTCATAATGAGGAATATGGGAATCTAACAAGTAACTTGGACTTTTTCCATGAAATATTCTATCGTATAAAGTATATTCTCCGGATGATAGATCGAATGAAATATCTAATATTCCTCCTAGTGCAATAAGTGACTTTGTTTTTTTTGTTAACATAGCATCATCAAAATCAACATCAGGTATGGTAATATAATCGTCACTATCAGATTGCGGTGTAAGCTTAATAACATTGAATGGTGTTAACAAACTCAAAATTAGTTCTGATAATTTCCCATTGTTTACCTCCTGCATTATTGCAGTTTTATTAATTATGTATTTAGCAAAATATTCGTAAAATAATGCTGAGTCTATCTTAGAAGAATACCTTAATATGTTTTCAAATTTTTGGTCATAATTATCAGCAAGGTGTTTATAAAAATCACCTCGTTGAGTGGTTGGTAAGCTCTTTATCCAAACCGCAGTATGATATTCAAGAATTGTTTTATGGATGTAAGTTAGCTCATCACCGTCAACAATAATTAAAGATGTTTTATCAACAATATCTAAATGGCTAGCATTTTTATGGTCTTCATATTTTAGTTTATTTGCACAAGTAGAGAATATATCTTCTAAAACATGTTCACTAAAAGACAATGTATTGTACTTTAATGCTATTGCTGCCGAAGCTCTTAAAAACACCTTGTAGAGTTGCTTAAAAGTCAGGCCGGACTTACTGGGTCGAATAAACGCCTTAAAACGGTCATGTTTATTGATTAGTGCCCAAAATAATTCATCGTAAAAATCGATCTCACTTTTAGGAGTACTTTTCAAATTTCCAAATACACTCATGTATACGTCAACTAAAAGTGGAGTGACAAGTACCGAGTTTAGATCAGGTGTACTATGAAGTGCTTCAATGAGTACTTTTCTATATTCGGAATCTAATGTTTTATTATTTTTTATAATCTTTACTACTTCTTCTATTTGTAGATCGAGTAATTCCGCTATTTCAAACCCTCCTTGCTCATAAAGTATTTCTGTATTAGGCCTAGTAGTTACAATACAAGGGCTATTATACTCATGATGCGCACGTCTTATGAGCCGAAGAGCTTTATCTCTATACCCAAACGGCACTTCATCAAAACCATCAAAGCATAACAAAACACTTTTAGATTGAAGTAAAGCTGGAACAGCATCTTGATGGATACTTAGCCCTATTTCAGAAAACTCATTAGAGACAACGGTGTATATATTAATTTCTTCATCAGGTTTCCATTCGACCGTTCTCAGAGTAATTATTAAAGGAATATAACCATCCTCTTTAAGCATTTCTCTTAGGACGATTTTTCGAAGTGTTGTAGTTTTTCCTTGTCCAGCTTTACCGACTATTATCGTGATTTTATCTAGAAACAACATTTGTTCATCATCTACTTTATGGGTTATACCATTTCTTTCTTTATATTTTAGTGAAAGGGGGTGGTAAATATCATCAACAAATACACGAGTTTCTGGTTGAATTAACGTGCGGAACTTGAGATACCTATCGTAAATTTTTTCTTTTATTACGTTGTTTTCGATTGTGTTTTGCCCTGTTGGAGGATGAATTAAAGATTCGAGTTCCCTGATACCATGTGCAGTTTTATTTTTATCTAAAAACTGGTGGACTTTATTTATTAGCGAAAGAGCAACATCTTTCCCTAACTTAACTCCTGCGCCTTTAGCTACGGCTAAACCTATAGTTTCAATCAAAAAAAATCCCCATAAAGTGATGTTCAACGAGACTAACATAATGGTAATGGATTGAATAATGTATTTGATTACAACTACCTCTGAAAATAGTGCTTATACTTTTGAAAAACTTTAGTCAGCAATGTAGGAGTCTGCTGACATTAGTTACGTAAATCCTAACGACAGCTATGTACAATGTGAAATTAATTTATTAGCGGTAAACCTAATGCAACCCAGTGGCAGTGTTGGATGATAATGACTGGCAGTTTTGATGTCATAGGGTGGCTAAACTGATGTAATTGTCCAGTTGTACTGAAATAGCAAGTTTGTTGAGGTTAAGAAACTAATGGCGAGTCGAATACTTTGAGTGACATTGGAAGTGAATATAAAACTTGGGATGAGTTTCTTGCTCGTTGGTCTATTTCTGTTATCGAGGTAATGACGCTTGATGAATACACGGGCATAGATGATAAAGAAATATTCACCAATTTGCAGCGGATGTTGATCATGTACGAATAGATTTTATTGATAAAATTCTTAACTTATAACGACACATGAATATATCTAACTATTAAACACTATAGCACTCACAAACAGCGTGATCTTATTCGGACTAAATGAATTTAATAGTTCAGATCAATTTTTTCTGAGGAGAAATAAGGTGAGTGATTTGGTTATAGAGTTTGGTAGAATGCTAATAACAAAATTAAAACCTGCTGTAGGCCTTTTTTAAATCAGGTTTTATGCATATGTTGGTATCGAAAGAGGTTAGGCTAATATTAAATGGTAACTTTATCAAAATGGCCAATGAATTTAATTGTGAGTTTGAATAGGTAAACATTTCAATAATACTAAGGCATATATTCCTTTTATACGGTTTTATAATGGTAATTAATCTAGCTGTAAGTTAATCCTACCTATTTATGTTTCAGCTTCGGAAATAACACTATGAGCATATCCCAAATAAAAACAAATAAAAAAACTCAAAATAGTAAAGCACTTCATTCGAAAAATTTGCATAAAAATGGCTACGATTTTGGCGCGCTAATTAAATGTTACCCGCTATTAGCTTCTTACGTTAAAACTAATATGCACGGTAATCGTTCGATAGACTTTGCAAACCCAAGTGCTGTTAAAACATTAAACGCAGCGCTATTAAAGCAGTATTACAATATTGTTGAATGGGATATTCCTTCGGGAGCACTTTGTCCACCGATTCCTGGTCGAGTAGATTACATTCACTATATTGCTGAACTATTAGGAGTTAGTGATGATGAAAAAGCTAATACACCTCCTATTAATATGCTTGATATTGGTACTGGGGCAAGTGGTATATATTCACTCCTAGCTTGTCAAGTATATGGTTGGCACTGTGTGGGTAGTGATATTAATGCTCAGTCACTCGATAATGTTGCTTCAATCATTGTTAATAATCCACACCTTAAGGGGAGTTTATTATTACGTAAGCAAAGTGATAGCAGTTTAATTTTCAAAGACGTGATAAAAGTTGATGAGTTTTATGATGTGACTGTTTGTAACCCTCCATTTCATGCATCACAAAAAGAAGCGATAAGCGGAAGCCAACGTAAGGCTTCTAACCTTGCTCGTAATCGCAAAGATCGAACTCAAGTTATCGGCACTAGTCCAACGCTTAATTTTGGGGGGCAAGCGGCAGAGCTTTGGTGTAACGGTGGTGAACGTTTGTTCCTTAAAAAAATGATTAAAGAAAGTAAAATATTTTCTTCACAATGCCGCTGGTTTACTAGCCTAGTGTCCAAAGCAGAAAATGTTAAACCAATGGTAAAACTTATTAAAAAACTTGGTGCTACGGACGTAAAAGAAATTAAAATGGAACAAGGGAATAAAATAACACGTATTGTTGCTTGGACTTACTTGTAAAAATTGATCAAATAGTGAGAAGCTAAAGTAAGTTGCTTAAAAATGAAGTGCTAAAATTAGCAAAGTAAGAACATAACCATTATGACCTGAAGTAAAAAAGAATTCATGTGTATTGGTTCAAACTTGCTCGGCCGGTTTATAAAGGTATGCTAGATAAATACAGAAAAAAATATCGGAGATATGGCAATGATGATCAATCAAGCTAAAATATAGATAACACCTGAGGCGATCATGACTAAATATTTCACCAATCATCCAATATTTTCCTCTGTCATTGCGGCTGGAATTGTGGCCCTTGTGGGCTTCGTAGTTACCCAAATACAACAAAGTAAAGTTAACGAAAATCTAGTCAAAAGTGCGTTTGAAGAAATCATGTTTAGGGCGGCAGCTGCAGAATCATTGCTCCGATTAGAATGCTCAGACCCTAATAATCGTCTATCCGAAGCATACCATCACATAAGCAACCCCAAAAACAGTAAAATTTACTCAAGAGAAGAATGGATATCGACTCCTCCAGAACACTCATTGACATCAACTTTAGAACTTTTGAAATTCGTTGAAAAACACTACGACTCATTAGGTTTTCATGCTGATACAGATCGAGAGTTTTTTATCAGGACCCCAAGAAAACTTGTGCAATTGCTAGATAGATTTCATCCTTCGCGTTATTCATCTCTCACTAGTAATAAAATGCATGATAATAATTTAGAAAACGAAGCATTAAGCTTCCGTGACCAACTATTTGAAATGTTTAAACCAATTTATGGTAATTCGAGTTTTGAAAATCAAGATGGAAATAATATAAGGTCTCTTAATTCTATTGGAAGAGGTAATGAATTCTTTGAAGCAAGAATACATGGCCTTCTGTCTTCTTTCGATTCAACGAATGACGCTTATTGGTGGGGACAATGTATAAATAAAGCGGCGAAATGCGTTTTGACTTACGAGCGTGCTTCAAAGGGCTTTAAAGATGATCTTTCATTTTCTAAAGGAGGATATGAAGCAAAATATATAATGTTATGGGGTTTCATGCGTGAGCAAGCATCTAGCGAATTGAAATATGCAGAAAAAGAAATTCGTAAATTGCTAGCTACTGAAGCATATAACACACATAAAGATATTACTGCCATTAGAGACAAGTCCAAGAACTTTAACTCTGACCTTAACTCTACTTATATAAAGGGAAAAGTCATTGAGTGCGATACATTTTTTCAAGCAGTGTATCCTGGCGTCATTGAATTTATTGAAAGTGATTATGGAACACTAACAGAAGCTGATAGGAAAACTCTTTTTAATAAGGACACAGGAGTAGCAAGCTCTCTTGAAAAAGTCTTCGAGGATTTTTCGGAATACTCTTCCCAATATGAGCAGTTAAGCATAAAAAATAATTAAACCATCTCAATTTTTTGGATGCTCACTAAACTGAAAAGGTCAGGTGACAACATAAGACTGACAAGTCCCTAATTTCTAGAACCACTTTTTGGTAAGCAAAGTCAGAAAATTCTACTACACTTATCTTGTCAACTTGAGGAAAGTAACCACATTTTCATCTTTCTTAAGTGGATGAGGGAATCAATCGGATCAGCTTATTGGATATATACAGTCAGGCATCCTAGCCATACAGTACAAGGAGTTTTATCAATGAAAGAGTTAGAAATAGTCCTTGCTCTTGCCATCAGTTTTTTAATGTTTTCCTCATTGGTATCAATGATAGTAGAAGTACTTTTCAGATTAATTAAAGCCAGAACCAAAGGATTAAAGGTGATGTTGGAGTCTTTTTATGTTCAGGAGATTTCAAGAAGGCACCTGTTTCATCAGTCAAATATAAAACCTCAAACCGCTGTTCCTGAAACACAAGATAATTCAGGAAAAAGCAAAATTATAAAATACTTTAAAAATAGAAAAAAAGATCAATCACCTGCCAGTGAGTTTGTAACTGATTTAACCAAGTTGAGTGGAAACGATTTTATTCTATCAACTCGACAGTTTATTCAGCGCTTTGCCAATACTGAATATGGGCGTGATATTGCTACTAAATCGAAAGATGAGATTACCATTCTGGTAAACCGAGCTACCGATCTTTATGATGATTACAGCCAACAAGCAACTATAAAATATAAGCAAAAATCACAATTCTACAATATGGTGATTGCGATATTATTTGCCGTAGCCATGAATGTGAACTTGTTCAGTCTGGTTTCAAATTTTCTCTCTAACGATGCACTGACACAAGCTGTTGTAGCGAACTCTGCACAAGTACAGGCTCAATATCAGTTACAGCAGAAACAATTACAGAAAGTATTGGAAAATAATGCCACTGAAACAGATCAGCAAGCAATCAAAGAACTTAATGAGTCTTTTAAAAATCTAAACAGCGCCCTGGTAAATGCCAATGCAATACATCTGCCTATTGGTTGGGGAAAAGATAGTTTAAAATTATTTGATCAAGCGGCCTTTAGAGTTCTGCCTGATGGAACTGAACAATTATGGATCACCGTGATTTCTGCACTGTTCTGGCTTGTCTCCACATTAGTAACTGGTTTTCTCATTGGTTTAGGTGGCCCATTCTGGTTCGATATGGTTAAACGGATTACGATTGTCAGGCAATTAGCGGGTAGTTTTGTACGTAAAACTGAACAAACTGGTGACGGAAATGTTGAGCAAACCGTTGTGGAAGACCCTGTGGAATTGTTTATGCAAGTAATCAAAGCCAACGCGTTGGTTAACAAACTAACTCCAGTGACACACACGCTAGCACCGCGTGGTGTCAGGCTATAGGTTTTAACTTTAATTTTAACTTGAACAAGGATGAGGTAATGGAATTAGCACTAATCGCATCAGGAATAAAGGCGACCATGCGCGCGGCTCAAGCGGGAGTTAATTTATATTCGGAAAAGGTAAGGGATAAACCTATATTTTTACCGAATATCAAATTGGCAGCGCTGACGAAACAAGACGAAATATCTCTTTTTTTACGAAATTCACATCACACAGAATGGCAGGTAGAAGCGCCATTTAGTTCAGGGTGGAGTCAACTTGGTCAGGCATGGCAATCAGAAGATTCTGTAGAGATCGAGACGGTTTTTAGCAAAGTCATTGCATTGAAGCTTAAAGAAACTGCTCAGACAATAGATAAAAATAAAGCCGATTTGTTAGTTGGCGGTCGAATGATTGAACAGTGGAGGACGGGCAATGAGCCGCCCACAATGTGGTCACGAATAGCGCTTACCATTACTGATATTGGTCTGGAGTTTGTATCGGCATACCCCGCTGTATTGGGTGAAGAAAGCCGTGGCGAGAAGCTTCTGGTTTCATTTGCCACTAACCTTAATCAATTAATTCCTGATGATACCGCTGACATGGGCAAGCGTCATGATTTTCAAGATCGGGTGGTTGGAATTTTTGTCCGTGCAGGCCTCACCAGCTTGACCGAGAACAGCCAAAGTTACTTTGAAGATGAAGATATTCGCACCTTATTCAAAGGTGTGGTAAAACCTTTGATAGATGCAACGCCTGATGATTTCCTTGAGCAGTATCAAAATCGTCAGCTGGTTGATGCTTTACTTGGTCCTGCTGCTGCAGCGGCTATGGATATTGTGGCAAAAAAACCAGATAAATATCTTGGTAATAAGTTTACTGATGATAAGGCGTTGGGGCTGATCACTATGGGCTTTTTCAATGCGGCCAAGGTGAGTGTTACCGAAGGCAGTATTACTGATGTATTTTCCAAAGAGGGTGCTACCACCTTGTATAAAAGTGTATTGCAGGTAGCAATTGATAAGCCTAGTCTGTTTGTGACCGTTGATGATCCTCAAGGGCAATTTACCCAAGATTTGTTTGTAGGAGTAGCGAAGATATTTAAGGAAAGGACTAGTGCTACAGGTATTAGTCAAGACCTCGGCTTAGCCATTTCATCTTTGGTGATTGATACAGCGGGAAATCATGCACACACCCTATTGAAACTAGATGCTAGTAAACCTTGGGATAAGGTATCAATTGAACTGATTGATGATATTACCGACGCTTTAGTTTCTTCAATTGACGCGGGTGAGCGCATTGAAATGTTCTCAGAGCAGCAACTTTATGATTACACCAGAGTCGTGCTGGAGCAGGTAGCTTTAACACCTGTCATGTTGGGAATTGAAGGTCAGGAGGTAAAGGCTATCTTCTCAGGTATAGCAACGGCAATGGCCTCTGATAACAACTTATTGTTGTCAGAGGATGAGTGGATCTATATTGCTGGTGTCGCTGCTGGGCAGGCTGCAGCCAATCCAGCTCGTCTATTTGGTCTTGATGAAGTTGGAAAAGCAACTGGCGTTGGGGTTAGTGTAATCACCTCTATATTAACTGTGGCATCACAACACTGGAGTATAGCAAGTCCTACACCAATGGTTGGCAAGACGCTAACTGCAGCATTGGAAATTGTGATTGATGCCCTGGCTGGAAATATTCAGGCGGTCACTGGCAACCCTCAATTGATAGAACATTACTTCAATAACTTGATGGGTGCCATAGAGGCGTCACCAGAAATATGGGGGAGTGAAACAATTCTGGGCTTTATTGAAGAGAGTATTTCTGACTTATTAGTTAACGGAAACCTACCTACCGTCCAATCATAAAAAGGAATTCGACCATGAAAAAGTGCATGTTTTTATTGTTATTCTGTTTACTAACACTTGCTGGGTGTGCAACCGTTGAGGACTTACGCACGGCTAATGAAATAAACAGTATGGATTCTGAACTAATGATACTCATACAAAACACGAACAATATGTCAAAAGAAGAGAAAGATATGGCTCTGGCTAGCTTGTCAATCGAGGCAATAAAGCAGGCTGATATTCAGTTTTCAAGTGGGGGACAAACGGACAAGCTTAATGGCCTGTCTTATTTAAGAATAGCCGCAACGTCGCTTTGGCAAGACTCTAGTTTCGAGAGTGCTTCAACTCTATTTGAGATTGAATCTAAATCAAAATTAGTTTGCGATGAGTTAAGAAAAGACAATAAACAACCTGACAGGGATTGTTATTATTTATCGGTTGTTACTATGTTGAAGGCGACGGAACACTACTTAAAGTGGGATAAGTTTATTGCGATAAAAACAAAGTTATCTGACGCTACAACAGGGAATGCTGCGGATTACAGAATACTTTTTCAAAAACAAAGAAACAACTTTGCAGATATTAGAGATAAGGCGATTCCTGTTTTTAAGTCTGCAATTGTTGATAACAAAGGTTTCATTCAAGGTCACCAGAGTATGAAAGTGTATATGTGTGAAAACTTCCAGCGTGTAGTTGATTTATACAAGTTAAAGCTTGGGGGATTCATTGGCAAGGTAGAGAAATATAACGGTCAATTGAATTTATTCAATTTTAGTGCCAAAGAATTGGCAAGTGAACACCCTATTCACCTCGTAGCTTGGGAAGAATTTGTAAAAGAACAGGCACCGATTTGCAAACCATCATCAACGAAATAGACTCTGAATTGTAGCTGGTGAATAGTTCAAATGTTTGGTCTATGGATGTCACAAAACAGTAATTAGCAACTGTAAATGATGAAAGTATTTTTCAGTCGCTTTGTGGCAACTCCTATTATTTGAATCGTTTTTATGTAATTTAGTTTTAATACGGCTAAAAAATTAATGTTTGTTGAATTTTTTGACTACATACAGTCTATATGGTTTAAGTATATTAACTTAATCTTTTGAATTATATAGTCATTAATAACAAGAAAAATTAATGAGCTTTTAGCTTATTATTGTTTAACATTGAGGATCTAAAAATGCCGACTGGTTTAAATTTTAAGCAGGCAATTATAGTTGCGGCAATTACATCGTTAATTGGAATTGCCGCAACATATTATTCGCAAAGAGTAGAAAGTAATCAAGCTGTAGTGCAGGCAAGATTAATGGAGAGAGATCTAATTAGTTGGGAAGCGACGGTTATAAATATTGATAAAACAAAGAATTTTGTTCACGCATATCCCATACCTATCTCTGATAATTTAGCATGGGAGAAATATCATACCTGTCGAATAGACAATAAAGATACTCGTTTTATTTGTGCTAGTCGACAAAAAGATGTTCACTCGGATTTAACTCCAGAAATAATCAAAGAGCACGTTAAATTCGGTTTTTGAACAGTTAATAATAGCATAAATCAGGATTCCGTAAGCCGTTGCTGTTTTTTTTAAACATGAAGAATAGGATCTACTTACGGCTTCTATTATGCAGAATATCGATACAAAATCTAACTCGACTTAACTATATCACCTGAATGAGCTACTAAAACTTATGTATTTTAAATAAGGTCCTTGTTTCATCTAATCTTATGCAAATAAACTCGGTATTCTTTAAATTGGTCTAATATTTCGTACATTATTAGATATTATTTTCTTCATCAATTGCTCACGATCATCGTATGGTATTTTTTCAAGCATCGCGGCCATCAGCATTATTTGCTGAGCTGCTTGTTGAGACAGAGCTACATCCATATTTTTTACTTTTTCTATTTTGGATTTATTAATTTTATTTACTTTTTTTAACTTGTCTTTAAGCTCTCTTATTTCTTTAGTTAAAATATCAACTTGTTCAGCTTCTTCACCTCCTACGCATGATAGCGTTATTATATCAACAACGTCTTGATGGTGCCTCAACGTACCACTGCCTAAACCTGCTTCTTTTTCCACTGTTGACCTATTGAGTTTAAGTTTACCATCCTCAGCTTTTTTTATGAGCGTTTGCTCAGTTGGTTCACCTTTTTTTAGTCGCTCTACAGCATTTAAAAGCAATGATTTTGTACGATTAAAATTATTTTTTTGTAAATCACTCATTTTATCTTTTACCTTTAAAATTGATTAACATCAATCAACATAGATTTGATATTGATAGGGATAGTAAAAATCTCAAAATCTATTTCTAGATCTTTCATTATTTGCTCTGCTGCTCTTATCTGCATTACGCACTTAGAAGCAAGGCTCGGGTTTAAATCACCTAAGTCATCAGCTAGTATTAAATGTCTTGTGGCTTCAATTCTTGATGTTTCTGCGTAGGCCGCGCTTTCGATTAGATCGAATTCACAATCAACGCATTCTGCAAGTTCAATATTAATTCTCATAGAGCAATTATTGTTCGTGCAGTACATTCCAGGAGCTATTGCATGCAAATGAGCTTGCTTGGTCCTGATTTGTGCTTCCCAATAATCGAGCGATAACATGTCTCTATTCACACCTTCTTCAAAGTAAGACTTGCCAGTTTTAGCTAGTTGTTGAACTGCAACTTCCATTGCCTTACCTTTACCACCACCAATACGTTCTTTATTTGCCATCGCGTTGTAAATCCTTAAATAAACAACAGCTTGTGAGCTCACTCTTTGCTCTTCTAATTCTTTACGGAAACTATTAAAACGAGACGCATTATTAGCGTACCAACGCGTCATAAACATAGAGTAATGGCCTAGCTGTTGTTTTAGTTGCGGAAAGTCTGCTAATTCATATCCAATCAGATAATATGACAAGCTTCTTCTACATTGATGGGTACTGAATTGAAATGGTTTATTTATATGATTCTTCTTTTGGCTAGGATCTGATATTTGAAGATATAACATATCTTCTTCTGTTAACTTTAAGTCGATATCAGCGGTTTTTCTTACAAATGAATGGATAGCTCCCTTTAACCCGGATCTAGACAAGTACACTGGAAATATCTCTTGATAAAAGCTTATAAACAAGCGCTTGATGCTTTTTTTAGGGAGAATATCTTGATAACTATGTCTAATTGTTTTTAAAATATTAAAAGCGGCAATACCTGTCTGTGTTGTTACGTAAATATCCTCCCTTGTTTGAGAGTTACCAGATATTTTTGATTGTCTTGTTGAAAAAAAACAATGTTCTATTCCGTCAATATTTTCTTTAAATTCACCATGGACTGGATGAAGTCGCCATGTTTCATCTATCCTCATGCCACTTAATAACATACACAATATAGATAATATACGCGTGGTTTTTTGTAATAAACCGCTGAACTCTTGAGAATTATAACTTTTATTTCCGATACAAACTTTAGTCATAATTTTACAATTAGGATAAGAGCGAATTCCCCTAAATACTGGTTTTACTTTATTAAAAGCTTGCTCCCACAATTGATCATCATCTTTATATGAATAAGCTTCGAAGCCTAACTTTTTCATGTCTGATTCAAAATTGTATTCATAAAGAAGTCCACTTTTTTCTTTGTTTCTTATTTTATTAATAACCCATGATTTTCTCTGTTTAATATAGTCAACATATATGTCAATAGCCTTATGGAAATCGTTAATATTTTTTGAAATAAAATCTATATGTTTACTACAATCATCGATAAGGGAATAATAAATTCTTGGTGGAATTACAACGGTTTGCTCAGCTTCTTTAACTTTTGAATTTATTGATTTTGATGTGATTTTATGACTGTTTTTCAAGTTAAAAGATAATAAATAATGGTTTTTATTTATAAAATTTAATGCAGATAGAAAATGTCTTTCATAAATATCTCTTTTAGATTGCAAACGCCCAAGTTTTTGGTATAAAGCAATATCAAATAAAGAAAAATCATTTACTTTAACCTCCAGCATTAATTCAGCTATACATTTTAACAGGCTTATTCGTTCAGAAATCGTTTTTAAACTATGCATATCTTGACTGTAGTAAATCGATACTAAGGCAATACATTTTATTTGATTGGAAATATTCCTTTCAATCTTTTTATTGTGCTGAGTAAAAACTAGATTGAGTTTATCTTCATTTGAATTTCCAATTATCGCCCATACATTTTGCTTAAAAAAAACATCATTTCCATCAACGTCTTTACCGACAATCATAGATTCTAGGGTATTCCAACAACCTTTTTTTATAGCATCTTTTAATTCATCAAAATATTTTATAGTGTGATTTACTAATGGATTTAAGTTTGCAAGCATTAACGAGTTCCCTTATAAATATTGGATTACTGAGCTAGTGGAGTTAAGTAATGGATATCGTCCCTCGTTGATTAACTTTGTTTCAGCCTCTTGTATTATTGTTGCATCAATATTCCCATGTAAAACGTCTGAAAATGTTTTAATTCTATTAGTTAGATTTTGGTTGTCTGGGTGTAGGGCTTGAAGTTCCTGCAAACACTCTATAAATGAAAGTAATTTATAAACAGAGTGTACATCTTCGACGGGCATTGCACTTTTACAAAGTGGGCACAAATCATACTGGTAGCATTTGATTGATGTATCGTCAGCCACATCAAGTTTGTCTGAGTATTTTAGTGAAGCTCGATGAGCTATCAATGCCTCACCAGACGGTTTTGAATCACTACAAAAAATCCCGTTAATATTAGAGGGTTTCTTAGTTTCGATGAATTCATCATAACTTAGTACACTTAATTTATTTCTTATTATTACAGCTTCCTTTGCTTCATCAATATTATTACCCTTACTTAAATTCTCAATGATATTGATACCTTCAGATAATATTTTATGGTTAGTTCGAGGATTTCCATTTGCATAACTTATATCTTGAACTTGTTTGCTATGACCTGTGATTATTTGCTCGATATAACCACCATCTTTGCTGTCATAAGTTTCTATTGATGTAGTTGCTCTGAACTTTTTTGGAGCTAACTGAACAAAGAAATCATCACTAGCAAAGCCTAATTGTTTTAATTTCGTAGTCGATATATTCGACTGCGTGCCTTCGCCAGACAGTGAGAACCTGCTTTGTGTACTGTTTGGCAAAAGAAATATGCTCTCTGGATTCTTAACATTAGGATATAAGGTACCTGCATATTGTAATGTTGCTATATTTACCGAAAAGTCTTCAAGCAGCTTTAAAAATGGCTTGTGTATACTAGGGATAGCTATCTGTATTTGCTTGCCACTTGCTAATTTTAACCTTAATTTCATAGTTACACTCAAATCACTTTCTATGTATTCAAATGGCAGAATTACATTATTTATTGATTCTTCTGTAAAACATAAAAAAAATAGTTTTACTAGATATGTTCTATAGGTATTAACTTGATTTCTAGGTATTTCTCGGTACCTCTTACTAACTTTAGTACTGTTGACGCCCAGATTTCTTTTGATTACAACTTTTATGTTTTTATTAACAGCTAAAAAATATAAATCACAAATGTACGGGGCAAACTTCTCCCTGCTATCACTAACCAAGCACAATCTTTCCGCTAGAGAAGTCGACCCTAGAGACTTAAAAGGTTTAAGTTCCATCTTATCATTTAAAAGGTAGAATAATGGTTTGTAACTTTCTTTTGAAGGATTGTACAAGAGGGAAACTTGCTCTAATTTTTTGATGAAATCAAAACCTGTTCTTTTATTGAGTGCTATGGATATTGCACCAGCCTTATCATCCATAGCAATAGGGATATTATCAAGCGAACTATAGTTACTAACTAGAGCCTCAACTTGCTTATTACTTCTAGCCTTAAAAGCGGTGAAAGTTATATGTTTTATCGTTCTATCTAATACTGTCTTTTCACCTGCTTTTAGAGGATGTCTAACATCAACGATTGTGCTTTTATTCATTGATGTATAATAAGCAAACAAGATATACGCGCTCGACATAAACGTATTAAAAGGGGATTGATTATTTATCCGAGTGTTCAACTTTCTATAAGGAAATCTTAGTTCAACATTTTCATTGAGGCATACTCTAAAGTCCTCGGGTAACTGACTTACATCATTAGAAAGCAAGTATTCAGCAAGCTCATCAAAAGTTTTGCTTAGTCTTTTAATTATTACTCTCTGCTCATGTTGGCTGTAAGGTAATGTGTGATTTAGAGGACTATTGAATTTAGGGAACGTAGCACTCCAAATGTACACAGGTATATTAGCAGTAGATAAGAATTCATCTATAGTATCCTTTAAGGCACTTGCACTTTTTTCACTTATACCAATATCATCACCATCTTCACACATAAATAGTGATTGTTTTTCTCTAGACTGTACAACTCTTTTCCACAGTAAGCCATTTCTATCAAAGTATGATGAATAACCAGTTTCATCAAGCGGGTTATTACCTAATAGATCACAATGAATAAAATAGTTTCTCACCGTAGAATACAATCGATTGATACTATCTTTAGCCATCAAAGGTCTTGCTTTAATGTAACCAGATATCAAACCTTTTCTTGCCTCTGTTTCAGGTTGAGAAACATCAACCATATAGTGACATAAAGGCTTTAAAACTCGATGTAAATGAAAAGCTCCATGGTTAATTTCATTTTGAACAATCGTGTTTTTTTTTGATAGAATACTCTTAGCCATTCATTTACCACCTTTAACTTACGCGGCTGTAGCCCGATCATTTTTATCTAATGAATGTTTTATCCAAATACTTTGATTTTCGAGGAATTTAACGTACTTGATAGTGGTTATTGTACTACTATGCCCCATTAACTTAGCAAGCTCATCAAGCAAATAATTATAAGTAACATCTCTTTTCTTTTGCTCTGATAGCAGCCAGTAAGTAGCAAATGTAGCTCTAGTATCATGAAGTCTGTAGTACCAGTTAGGATGTTCAACTCTTATACTATCTCTTAATTTTATCCATTCTCGTTGAATTGTTTTTGAATCATAAGGGTTACCCTGTTCGTTAACAAACAACCTTTTATGCCCGCTAGTAGATATTCCAAGCTTATTAAT
Source organism: Colwellia sp. (assembly GCA_034111385.1). Taxonomy (GTDB): domain Bacteria; phylum Pseudomonadota; class Gammaproteobacteria; order Enterobacterales; family Alteromonadaceae; genus Colwellia. The sequence continues at coordinate 29,123 of JAWUXK010000092.1, forward strand.
TATTACACCTATTTTTTTTAGCTTTTCTTTTCTTTTCTTTGAAAAAAGATAAATAACAAGCTTATTTAATTGATGTTCCGGTATCTCAATATCTCTTGTTTTTTCAAATTTCGTAGCCACTCCATTTGCTGAGGATAGTGTCATTTTGGTGATCGGTAATCCTTGGTAACTTATGCTTTCAGGAAATGTGGCAACTTCTGCCACCCTTAAACCGGTTTCAACCATAAGGCTAAATATCAGTTGCAGATCTGGATTCAATGTACTTAAAGCATCATTAAAAATAACCAAGTCATCTTTGGTCATAGGCTTTAGTTTCTTCCAGGGCTCTGTTGTTTCAATTGCAGGAAATCTTTTTATTATATCTGTCGTTTGAAATGTATAACTAGACCCTTTCCATGTGTGAGATAACATACCAGAATCCCCACTAAATTTACGAGTACCGTTTATTATGTTAAATGGTTTACGGGAGCTATTAAATGGCAATATCGCTTCATAATGCAACCACTTATAAAAATTAATAACACTGGAACAGTAAGTCCTAGCTGTTGATAAAGAAAAACCATCAGGGTTAATAACCTGACCATTATGCTCAACCTGACGTAGATTTGCGATTAAGTAGTCAGCAAACTTCCAAACTACTCCTTCACTTGGGTTAGCGTTTAAGTCATCGTACTTAACCCCTTTAAATGATAACCAACGAGTGAAGGCAAGCAAGGATTGTGATGAAGTATCAGCATTCTTTAAACCTTTAATTGAAATTAAATGATGCAAATAAAGATTTTGGGGATAAACAGACCTACCATTTTCATCTAAAAGTATTTTTAAAGAAACTTTATCTGAAAGGTTCCCCTTATTTTTTAGCTCAGGTAATAATTCACCAGTATCACGATCGATATCCATTTGCACATTAGGGAATCTTTCAACGATAACCTTCGCAAGGACTATATCTTCACATACATCATTTGAAATAAAACTTTTAGCTCTAGTCATGTTCTACCTACATACTTTAATCATAAAATTTTATAATTATGTAAATTATAGATATACCATACGGGATTATACTTAGAAGTAAATCATAATAAGTTGAATTTATTTATACAACATTAAAAATCATATTTTTTTTACTGGGTTAGAAAAGGTGGGTTACACATCGTTAGATGATAATACTCATTGGGTTGAATTATTCCTTTAAAAATATGCTGACTATCAGTTTGTAACCGACAAGTAATCTGCTTTACTAAGCCGTCATTCGATTTTACATTAGCGTTTGCGGCTTTTATTGAAATAGGATCAATATCAGAGGCGACAAAACTCCAACCTTGTGTACGTGCGCCTAATATTGGATATATACAACTGGCACCTGTACCAATATCTAATACCGTTACTTTATTAGCAATATCTGATGTGGATTTATTTAATAAATCGGCAAGGTAATGAATATAATCAACTCGGCCAGGAATAGGAGGACATAAATAGCCTTCAGGGAAATTCCAATGGTCAATTTGATAATATTTTTTGAGTAAAGCAAAGTTTAATGCTTTAACCGCGTTGGTATCACAAAAGTCGATTGTTGCTTGTTGATTGAACTTATTGCTAATAATAAAAGAGGCTAGTGGCGGATAACTCTGCGTTAATGCATTTAAATCATAGCCATGTCGATGGATATTTTTCTTATGTAGGTTGTTTTTTACAATCGTTTTGTTCGCATTCATTAGCTTGGTTTACTACCTACTTTAAAAGTACCATTGCTGTTAAATTGCACGCTTTCTTTACGTTTTTTGCCGATAAGAATACAACCATCATCCATGAATAAAAAGTTCTTCCAACAACACTTAAAAATAGCCCAAGTCGTTTCGATAACGTTGTCTCTATTTGAACAGTAATAAACAACCGTGTTGTTATCCCACGCTATATGGTTAGTTATTAACTCGGGTAACTGTTCTTCATCGCTATCCCAAACACTTTCCCACTTACCTTGCTCTTGCCAATTATTATTATCAAAGGGCCAGTCTCCTTTTTTAAAGAAATCAGGGTGATCAACTTGGCGACTTATAAAGGTATCCCATAAAACATTCGCGCGCTCTTTTGTCATAGGTTTAATTTTAACTAAATTTGCGTCACTAATTGGCAGGCTTTTGTGTTTGAAAATCCAAGCATTTTTTAATTGTTCTAGTGGAATGTAACTCATTTGCAAGGCTCTGTATGTATTTTGAAGGGACAGTTAGATTATACCGAGCTCAGTAAAAATTAATAGATATTCCATGAGAGAAATACTAGGTCTGTGAGTTGTTGTGGGTATACCAGTAAGCTGAAATTTTTCTGACCATAAGTTGAGAAATTAAAGGAAACATGAAAATTACTTTTATAGTGCTTTTAGATAAATAAAGCGTTTTTATGCTCAATCAAAAAGATGAATCACAGGTTATAAGTACATTTTTTTGCTGTATTCAAATTCTTTTGTAAAAAAACAATAAAATATTACCTTTTTAACTTATTGATTATTAAAGCTTATGGTCTTTTTTTCTTTAAAGCCGTGTGTATTTTATCAACAAAGTTATTGACGAGATAAATCTTGTGTGGGATTATGCTCACTAGTTGGGCAAAAGCGTAATTATGGGGTTATGCATCCTAACTAAGTAAAAGTTAAGTGGTGATGGTGGGAATAATAAGGTTCACTCATACTATTATTCGTTTAGTGGAGTTAATTTTCCTGCTAGTTCCAGCGTAAGGATTTCGACCTTAACAAATTAATTTATAAACAAAATATAAAAATTAAGGGTTTACAATGAACAATAATATACATAAATTTAAATTAGGAATGATTGCAGCAGTAGTAACAGGTTGTTTAAGCACTCAAGTACATTCTGCCGAATTTCTTGATGGCCTTGCAGAAGTTAACTTTGGAGCGCTACAAAACTACCAAACAATTCAAGCTAAAGAAGGTGCATTTCGTCCAGCAGATGAAGAACAGTCGGCTGGCTTTGGTCGTCTCAGAGTCAACTTATGGCTTAAGTTCCACATTAACGAGAATATTGTAGCCGACATTGATATTGCCGAAGAGCCAAATGATTTCGGTAACAACGGTGATCGAGATTTTTCATTCCATCAAGATTTCGCGGGTATTGAATTTAATCTTCTAGGTCTTACCGGTAATGCAAGCGACGACTCTAACCTAACACTTCGTCTAGGTAACATCGGCGCAGCTCCTTTCCAATTTAAAGGTTTTCAAGACGGCTCTGATAACCAAGGTAATGCGCTTATAGGTAACGGCATAACAGATTATGCAACGGCAGAAAACGGTGCACAATTAAGCTACAGCAAATCTTTTGATAGCGGTATTATTCGTGGCTACAATGTAGCCGGTCATATCACAACCTCTAGTTTTGGTGAAGCCTTTCAAGAAGACAGAGGTTTTAACTATCGAATTCAAGGTACACTAGAATTCGACGGTGGCTTCAAAGCGGGTTTAAACTTCTTCCAAGCTAATCAAGGCGATCAATTGGACTTTACAAGCGGGCCAAACGGCACAGCAAGTATGGACGGTGTGACTACTACTAATTATCGCTTTGGCGATGGTGAAAACTATAACTTCTCCGCATCAGCTTCAAGTGAACGTGATACACATGTTGGCGCTATGCCAGGTCTTGACCAATCAATTATTCAATTAAACTTAGCATATCAACCTACAGATAATACTAGCTTTATTTTCATGTTGGGTAAGTCATCAGATGATTACACTTTTGCAGATACTGCAGGTAACGCGGTAGCCGGTGTTACCTACTGGGGTGATGCGAATGGAGTGGCGGATGATGCAGGAACAACTAACGATTCAAATCAAGTAATTAAAGGTGAGTCTTCAGTAGAGTACTACGTAGTTGAAGCACAACATTACATTATACCGAATAAATTTTATGTAGCAGCTCGTTACTCAGATGCTGAAAATACTTCAGATTTAATCGAACAAACTGACAACAACGTTGAGCGTATTCAAGTAGCCGCAGGTTACTGGTTCGATGAAAAAACGCTTTTAAAAATAGAGTATGTTGATCAAGATGAAGGTGCTAATTCAGGCGGCCAAATTGGTACAGGGTTTGACGGCATGACGGCAGAGATTTCTGTTAAGTTCTAAGTAATCAGCCGGCTGAAGTCGGCTCATTTAACCTAACGCATGAGCAAGGTTCACAGCAAAGTTTAGTGAACCCTGTTCAAAGATATACAACGAATTAAGCAAGCGCTGGCAATATATTATAATTAAAGCAGCGCTAATTTATTTTATCAGACAAGTATGGGGATTCATTATGTCGATTAAATTATCAATGATGACAGGTTGTGCATTATTTCTAAGCACATCTGTACTCGCAGAAACAATAACAATTGCTACGGTAAACAATGGTGACATGATCACCATGAAAGAACTAAGCAGTGATTTCACCACCAAGAACCCAAACATTGAATTAAAGTGGGTAACTTTAGAAGAAAATATCCTTCGTCAACGTGTAACGACTGATGTTGCAACCAGTGGCGGTCAATATGATGTGATGACTATTGGTACTTATGAAGTACCAATTTGGGGTAAGCAAGGTTGGTTAACCGAGCTAAACAACCTTGGTGCTACTTATGATGTGGATGATTTATTACCGGCAATAAAAAGCGGCTTAACCGTTAACGATAAACTCTATGCAGCACCCTTTTACGGTGAGAGCTCTATGGTGATGTATCGTACAGATTTAATGGAAAAAGCCGGACTTGAAATGCCTAAAAAGCCAAGTTGGGATTTTATTCGTAAAGCGGCCAAAGCAATGACAGATAAAGAAGCTGGTGTTTACGGTATGTGTTTACGCGGTAAAGCGGGTTGGGGTGAAAATATCGCCTTAATCACGGCGATGTCTAATTCTTTTGGTGCACGTTGGTACGATGAAAACTGGAAGCCGCAATTTCACACACAAGAGTGGCAAGATACTTTGCAATACTACGTTGATGTAATGGAAGAGTCTGGTCCTCCAGGATCATCAGCGAATGGTTTCAACGAAAATTTAGCCTTATTCCAAACAGGTAAATGTGGAATTTGGATTGATGCAACCGTTGCCGGTGCATTTGTAACCAATGAGAAAGATTCTGAAGTTGCTGATAAAGTTGGTTTTGCTTTAGCGCCTGATAACGGTTTAGGAAAACGTGGTAACTGGTTATGGGCGTGGACTTTAGCGGTTCCTTCAAGCAGTAAAAAATCTGATGCAGCAATGAAGTTTATTAGCTGGGCAACCTCTAAAGAATACTCTGCTTTAGTAGCTGATCAAAGAGGCTGGGCAAAGGTACCTCCAGGCACTAGAAAGTCACTTTACAATAATCCTAAGTATATGGAAGCAGCACCGTTTGCACAGATTACTTTAGATTCAATTCAGTCAGCAGATCCTAAAAACCCTACCGTTAAACCTGTGCCTTATGTGGGTGTGCAGTTTGTTGCTATTCCAGAGTTCCAAGGGATAGGAACCGCTGTTGGTCAGCAATTTGCAGCAGCCTTAACGGGTAAAATGACAGTGAAACAAGCGTTAAAAAGTTCACAACGCTTAGTAGAACGTGCCATGCGAAAAGCACGTTATCCAAAATAGTTAATTAGTTATTGGAGAGCAGGCCGCTCAGCGCCTGCTCAAAGTTTCACTTTTGAAAAAGGTCTTAGTTATGGCTACGACAAATTCACGTTCACTTGCTCGGTTAATGTTATTCCCATCAGTTGCTTTACTGTTGGTTTGGATGATAGTACCGCTTTGCATGACATTGTACTTCTCTTTTTTAGATTACAATCTACTCAGTCCTGGTAATGAAGAATTCATTGGTTTTTTAAATTATGAATTCTTCCTTACTGACCCTGCGTTTTTTGAATCATTTTTTAATACCTTATTACTCGTTGGTGGCGTTTTAGTTATCACACTAGGTGGCGGTATTGGCTTAGCTATATTACTCGACCAAGCCATTTGGGGACGTAATTATGTACGTATCATGGTATTGGCACCTTTCTTTGTTATGCCTACGGTATCAGCTTTAGTTTGGAAAAATATGTTGATGAACCCTGTTAATGGGTTGTTCGCACACTTTGCTAACTGGATTGGTGTAACACCGATTGATTTCTTTGCTCAAATACCTTTGTTGTCGATAATCATTATTGTGTCATGGCAGTGGCTGCCATTTGCGGCTTTGATACTCCTTACTGCTATTCAATCACTTGATCGTGAGCAACTTGAAGCGGCTGACTTAGATGGCGCAGGCCCATTTAGTAAGTTCTTTTATATTGTATTGCCACATTTATCTCGTGCAATAACCGCCGTAATTTTAATTGAGACGATATTTTTACTTTCTATCTTTGCTGAAATATTAGTGACAACAAGTGGTGGGCCTGGCTATTCGTCAACCAACATTACTTATCTTATCTACACACAATCATTGCTTCAATTTGATGTGGGTGGTGGCTCTGCAGGTGGCATTGTTGCAGTAATTATTGCCAATATCGTTGCCATTTTCTTAATGCGCTTAATTGGCAAAAACTTGGAGGGTTAAATTATGGCGATATCAAATAGTAATAAATCAAAACTCATTTATACCTTTATAGCTTGGACCATCAGTGGATTAATATTTTTTCCAATACTATGGACTGTGCTAACGAGCTTTAAAACGGAAGCTGAAGCAATATCATCTAGCCCTAGTTTGTTCATGTTTGATTGGACATTAGAAAATTATGCCGAGGTATTATCACGTTCTCCTTACTTTACCCATTTTTGGAATTCAATCGTGATTTCACTGGGCTCAAGTATATTGGGGTTACTTATCGCAATACCTGCAGCTTGGTCAATGGCATTTGTACAAACTAAACGTACTAAAAATTTATTAATGTGGATGCTATCAACCAAAATGTTACCGCCGGTAGGTGTGTTAATTCCTATTTATTTAGTCTTTCGTGATTTTGGTTTGCTCGACACTAAATTAGGTTTAGTTATTGTTATGACGTTAATCAACTTACCTATCATGGTATGGATGCTTTATACCTACTTTAGGGAAATTCCAAACGAAATTTTAGAAGCTTCTCGTATGGATGGTGCAACCATTGGCGAAGAAATATTTCATGTGCTTTTACCTATCGCCTTACCGGGTATTGCTTCCACATTATTATTGAATGTTATTTTGGCGTGGAACGAGGCTTTCTGGTCGCTCATTCTAACGGCTGCTAACGCAGCACCGTTAACGGCATTTATTGCCAGTTATTCTAGTCCGGAAGGTTTATTTTACGCCAAGCTATCTGCAGCTTCTGCAATGGCCATAGTACCAATTTTAATATTGGGTTGGTTTAGTCAAAAACAATTAGTGCGCGGATTAAGTTTCGGCGCAGTTAAATAGGAGAATTCAACATGGGCAGTATTACCTTAAAGCAAGTGACAAAAAGTTTCGATGAAGTCAATGTGATTAAACCAATTGATTTAGAAATTAAAGACGGCGAATTCATTGTTTTTGTTGGACCTTCTGGTTGCGGTAAATCAACATTATTACGCATGATTGCCGGTTTAGAAGATACCACCAGTGGTAACATCGAAATCGATGGTCAAGATGCAACGGATACACCGCCAGCTAAAAGAGGTTTAGCAATGGTGTTTCAATCCTATGCCTTGTATCCACATATGTCAGTTCGCAACAATATCGCTTTTCCATTAAAGCGTGCCAAAGTGAGTGAAGCTGAAATAGAGAAAAAAATAGCGAATGCAGCGAAAATATTAAATTTAGGCTCTTACCTTGATCGTAAACCAGGACAGTTGTCAGGTGGTCAGCGCCAACGTGTCGCTATTGGTCGAGCGATTGTGCGTCAACCATCGGCCTTTTTATTCGATGAGCCTTTATCAAATTTAGATGCTTCTTTACGTGTCAATATGCGTTTAGAGATTTCTGAACTTCATAAAAGCCTTGAAACTACGATGATTTATGTAACTCATGACCAAGTAGAAGCAATGACGATGGCAGATCGAATTGCCGTATTTAATGCAGGGATTATTGAGCAAGTAGGTACCCCGTTAGAGCTATATAACAAGCCGATTAATCGTTTTGTTGCTGGATTCATCGGCTCACCTAAAATGAACTTTATCAAGGTCGATTCACCAGAGAATGATCCTACTCATTGTATTGGGGTTCGCCCAGAGCACTTTATCGTGTCAAAAAATGAAGGAACATGGGCTGGTAAAGTTGGCGTAATTGAACACTTAGGCTCTGAAACCTTTCTACACGTACATGTAGAAGGCATCGACACGCTAACCATTAAAGCGGGTGGCGACTGTGATTTAAGTTATGGAGACAGTATTTATTTGAGTGCAGCGCCTAACAAAACGCTACATTTCGATGAAGCTGGTATCACCCTGACCAAAAACCAAGCTATTGATTAATCACTGCAGGTTTCAACTAATTGTCTTTGTGTCTAACGGCACAAAGCAATAAAAAATGAGCAAATTCCAATGTCAATTAAACTAAATAATCAAAGACTTGATGCTTTACCAAGCAAGGTGAAAATACCTAACTATAAAAGAGAATCGCTGACGCCAGGGATTATTCATATTGGCGTAGGTAATTTTCATCGTGCTCATCAAGCAATGTATATGCATAAATTATTTAATGTGGGTATTGCCCACGATTGGGCAATACGCGGTGCAGGTATTAAATCTTATGATGCAGTAATGCGCAATAAATTGGAGCAACAAGACTGGCTCACCACGGTTGTTGAGTTAGACGCTAATAATCTTACAGCTCAAATTAGCGCGTCAATGATCGATTTCATTGAAAGTGATGCCGAGACACTCATTGCTGCACTGAGCGAAAGTGAAATTCGTATCGTGTCGTTAACCATCACTGAAGGTGGTTATTTTATGGATGACAAAACAGGTGATTTTAATCTTTCTCATCCAGAAATTCAGGCGGACATTGCCAATATAGATAAACCTTCAACGGTATTTGGCTTGATTATTTCAGCCCTTAAACTGCGTAGGGCACAAAAAACGCCACCTTTTACTGTGATGTCTTGCGATAATATTCCACATAATGGTGATGTTACTCAACGTGTTGTGCATACAATGGCAAATGCAATAGATCCAGATTTAGCCAATTGGATCAACGATAATGTCACTTTTCCAAATTCTATGGTGGACTGTATTACCCCGGCAACGTCAGATCTGGAACGTGAGCGATTAACGGAATTATTTGGCATTGAAGATCAAGCCCCTGTTTTCTGTGAACCTTTCAGACAATGGGTGTTAGAAGATAACTTTGTTAATGGTCGCCCCCCTCTAGAACAAGTAGGCGTAGAGTTTGTAAAAGATGTAGCACCTTTTGAATTAATGAAGTTACGAATTTTAAACGGTGGCCATGCTGCGATTGCCTATCCCGCAGCACTGTTAGGTATTTCTTTTGTGCATGATGTAATGGCGAACCCGCTAATTAGTCAGTATCTAAAAAAACTGGTTACTGAAGAAGTCATTCCGACACTTCCTACTGTTCCGGGTGTTGATTTTGAAAAATATTTTTCAATTATTGAATCACGTTTTTCTAACCCAGAAGTGCGCGATACAGTCCCTCGGCTTTGCCAAGATGCGTCAAACCGATTGCCAAAGTTTATTTTACCTATAATTTCAGCCAATTTAGAAAAAAATAGAGACTGTAAAGGGTTAGCATTGGTTGTCGCTTTATGGTGTCGGCTTTGTTACGAAGGTGGCAATGAAGACAGTGAAATTAAACTTGATGATGAGCAATCATCCAGATTAATCAAACAGTCAACCTTAGCGAAAAAAGACCCATCAGCATTTTTGCAAATGCATGATATCTTTGGAACACTTTGCAATAATGCAGCATTTACTTCAAACTTTACCACTTGGTTGGAAATGCTGTGGGAACTAGGTACTATTTCAACACTAGAGAGATATTTGCATATAAAAAACTAATAGGAAAATTACATTGACCAAATCCGAGATTATATTAAAGCATAATCCCATACAATTAATTATTTTTGATTGTGATGGTGTACTAGTGGACAGCGAGATAATTAGTAAACGTGTGTTACTAGCTATGCTTGAAAACCTTGGTGTAAAGGTGTCGGAAGATTATTTTCATAAACACTTTTTGGGATATAATTTTGAACATGTAACGGCTAAAGTTTTAGCCGATTTTTCTATCACATTAACAAGTGAATTTAGAGAAAACTACCGAAGTGCATTAATAGACGTTTTTGCAACGGAATTAAAAACGACATTGCATTTACCGTGGTTACTACCGCAACTTAATGTGAAAACCTGTGTTGCCACGAGTGGCAGCCCAGAAAAGGTTAAAAGCTCTCTTCATTATACCGAACTTGAAAATTATTTTACTGGTCATGTATTTACTTCTTCTGAAGTAGAAAATGGTAAACCCGCGCCAGATTTATTTTTATATGCGGCTAAAAAAATGGGCGTATCTCCGGAAAACTGTTTAGTGATAGAAGACTCTAACGTGGGGATAAGTGCGGCACTTGCTGCAGATATGAACGTTATTAGATATGCAGGGGGAAGTCACCTGAAACAGACGACTAATTTTTATCATGACGTAGTTACAATAACCCATTGGAAACAATTATTTGAAAAGTTTCCTTCGCTTAGTTCTTCATTCAAATTTGAGAGGTAAACCGTGGTAAAACGATCTAATACAGAAATAAGAAAATTAGACGATGCAGCAAGAGCTGGATGGATGTATTACGTAGCTCGTAAGTCTCAAGAAGAAATAGCCAAAAAGCTCAATGTATCTCGTCAAACGGCGCAACGTATGGTCGCATTATCGGTTAGTGAGGGATTGATTAAAGTTAGGCTAGAACATCCAATAGCGAAGTGCATGGACCTTAAAGTAAAGCTGAAAGAACGTTTTGGATTACAGTTCTGCAGAGTAGTACCAAGCGATGATGCCGAACCGTCATCTACTGTAGGGCTTGCGCAGGCGGGTGCAAGCGTAATGGAGCTTCACCTAAGATCAAAAGAGCCAAAAATATTAGCAATGGGAACGGGTAGGGTTCTACGGTCGTGTGTGGATGAACTTGCTTTATTAAACTGTGAGCAACATCAAGTGGTTGCCCTATTAGGTAATATGGCCTCAGATGGTTCTGCCTCGTCATATGATGTTGTTATGCGTATGGCGGAACATATTAATGCGAAACATTATCCTATGCCGTTGCCTGTGTTGCCTTGCAGTAAAGAAGAAAAAGATCAATTACACGCCCAATCTTACATCGCTAACAATTTAAAATTAGCCGCTAAAGCCGATGTTACTTTTGTTGGTGTTGGTAACTTAGGCTTAAATTCGCCTCTTCATCTCGATGGATTTGTAGCAAAGCAAGAGTTGGACGAGTTACAAAATCAAGGCGCGGTAGGTGAATTAATTGGTTGGGTGTTCGATAAGAATGGCAATTTGCTTGACTGTGCCGTTAACAAAAGAGTTGCTAGTGCGCCATTGAAAGTAAATTCTGAGAACTCTGTTTATGCTATTGCTGCGGGTGAAGAAAAAGCCTATGCCATATTGGGCGCGCTAAGGTCTAAATTAATTAATGGCTTAATCACCAATGAATACACCGCAGAACGATTGTTAAGTATCGACTAAATATTGATTAATAACGATGATAGTGAAAGGCAATAACCTGTGTTGGTAATTGCCATTAACGAGCTTTTTTTAAACGTAAAGTAAAAACTAAAATAGAGTAAAGTAGAGGAAATAAAATGACTTATAAAGTAGCTGTTTTCGGTGAAGCTCTTTTCGATATGATTGAGCAAGAAAATGGGGATTATCGTCCTTTTATTGGTGGCTCTCCCTATAATGTTGCTCGAAGTTTCGCTAAACAGGGGCTCGATTGTACCTATTTATCACCTATTTCGAATGATGTTTTTGGCGAGAAAATTTTCAATTCTGTATTGGAAGAAGGTATTAATATTCCTTCAAATAATCGTTCAGATAAAGCCACTTCTTTGGCCTTGGTTTATAAAGATGAACAGGGTAATCCTGACTACCGTTTGTACCGTAAATCAGTTGCGGATCTAGATATAAGCGTTAATCAATTATTAGACATTCTTCCTCAAGATTTAGATCTTTTTCATACTGGTTCTCTTGCCTTAGTGCCCGAAATGCTGGATGTGTTAACGCCTGTTATAAAGGAGCTGAAATCTCGTGGCGTAAAAATTAGTATTGATGTCAATGTACGTAAAGGTGTTGAAGAGAATCACGTTAAGTATGTTGAAGCTATAGCACAATTTGTTTCATTGGCCGATATAGTAAAAGTCAGTGATGAAGATTTATTATTGCAAGGGTTTAGCGGTGATCCTCAAGAACAAGCCCTAGCTATGCTTGAAAGTATGGACAAAGGTATTGTGGTGCTCACATTAGGTGAAGACGGTGCTCATTTTATTACCCACGCGGTTAATATACAGCAAGATATTTTTACCGCGGAACATTTTGGCGATACCGTAGGGGCAGGTGATACTTTCTTTTCTGCACTACTTTCTCAGCTACTTCGCGATAGGTCACTGACGACTGAAGCCCAACAAGAAAATTTCGCCTACGCATTGAAGTTTGGCTCTTTAGCGGCATCGATGAACGTATCAAAAATTGGTTGTCATCCGCCCTCGTATACTGAAGCTCTGTATAAATTGGAAGGGGTTTAAACGAGTAAAGAAACACGTATTGATATTGAATAAATACGTTATCGAGTTATTTACTCATCAAATTTTCCTTAATGATTTCATTTTCATTGAAAAAACTTACATTTTAAAAAGGCGTATAAAATATGTTAACCAACTCTCTGGCTTGGCAAAATTTACAAATTCATTATTTAGACAGCAAAACAATACACTTAAAGTCCTTATTTCGTATTGACGCTGATCGATTTGATAAATTTACTTTATCAGCATCAGGGTTGACTTTAGATTATTCAAAAAATCATTTGGTACCCGAAACAAAAAAACTGCTGATTGATTTAGCCGAGCAATGTGGTGTTGGTGAAAAAATAGAAAAAATGTTTTCAGGTGCGCCTATTAATACCACTGAAAATCGTCCAGTGCTACATACGGCCTTGCGTAACTTCTCTAATGAACCTGTTTATGTTGATGGTGAAAATATTATGCCATTGGTTAAAACTACCTTAGAGAAAATAAAAGGTTTTGTTAATAATGTTTCAACCGGCGCTACAAAAGGTTATAGCGGCAAAGCTTTTAAAGATATCGTTGCTATTGGCATAGGGGGCTCCTTTTTAGGCCCTAAAATTATGTCTGAAGCGTTAAAGCCTTATCGTCAAAAGCACCTTAATGTTCATTATGTAGCGAATGTTGATGGTTGTCATATTCACGATGTATTATCGAACTTAAATCCTGAAACAACCTTGGTGATCACCTCATCAAAAACATTAACCACTCAGGAAACGTTGAGAAATACAGAGTCGGCAAGGGAGTGGTTCTTAAAACAAGCGAAAGTTAGTGACATTCAACATAACTTTGCTTGCGTATCTACCAATATTGAAGCGGCTAAAAATTTTGGCATCAGTGAAGAAAATATTTTCCCTATGTGGGATTGGGTTGGTGGGCGATACTCTATTTGGTCAGCGATAGGTTTACCTCTTGCCATTGCTATTGGCTTTGATCATTATCAAGAATTTTTAGCAGGCGCTTTTGAAATGGATGAACATTTTAGAAAAGCCCCATTTGAAGAAAATATGCCTGTTGTTATGGCGTTACTTGGAATTTGGTATCGAAATTTTCATGGTGCTCAGTCGCAAGTATTATTGCCTTATTATCATTACCTACGTGGATTACCCGCATACATCCAACAATTGGATATGGAAAGTAATGGGAAATCTGTCAACTTAGACAATAAAGAAACTAATTACGATACTGGCCCTATTATTTGGGGAAGTGAAGGGACTAATGGACAACATTCATTTCATCAATTAATTCATCAAAGTAAAACGCCAATCCCTGTAGACTTTATTTTACCGCTAAATTCTCATGCTGAAATTGCTAATCATCATGATATGTTAATTGCTAACTGTTTGGGGCAAAGCCAAGCATTAATGGAAGGGCAAACCGAAGAGCAAGTGATTGCAGCGATGACCAAGGCAAAATGCAGTACCGATGAAATCAGTTATTTATCATCTCACAAAGTCATGAAAGGTAATAAACCGAGTAACACAATATTAGTGCCTAAATTAACCCCTAAGGCATTAGGTAGCCTAATTGCTTTGTATGAACATAAAGTGTTTGTTCAGGGCGTTATCTGGCAGATCAACTCATTTGATCAATGGGGCGTAGAGTTAGGAAAAGCATTAGGCAATGAGATATTCAGTAAACTTTCTAATATTGATGAGCCTTTAACTATGGATGGTTCAACGAAAGGTTTGATCAAAATATGCCGAGAAAGGAAGACCACGAATAAGAATTAATATCTCATGCGACAAGGTTTCTTAAACCGAATTCTGTTCAGTTTAAGAAACCAAATAATTCCTACCTTTTAAAAAGTACCTTTACTTTATGTCGTTGAACTTATTAAGTTATTTTTCTGAAAAATTAAAACGTCACTCTCCGAAAATATTCAAGTGGAAATTTGTTATCATATATAACAATGAAGTTATTGAGTTGTTATCATAATCCTATATAGTCAGATTATTAAGCAATAATATAATCAACTTAATGTTGAGGAATACATAAGTGAATAATTTGGATAATAAAAAAATAGCTGCAGTAGTTTCCAGTTTTCAAATCCCCGCAAAACCTCAAATATTAACTGAATTACAATCACTTCTAGATGAAGTGGAACCTGATATTGATAAAATAGCTAACCTTATTTTAACCGATGTGGGTATTTCCTCCTCAATTTTGAAAATTATCAACTCACCTTTTTATGGAATGAAAAGAAAAATTTCAAACATTAAACAGGCGGTGATGATAGTTGGATTAAAAACAATCAGTGGTTTAGTAACAGCATTATTATTAAAATCGTCTTTCCAAGGGAAATCCTGCATCTCTTTAGAACGTTTCTGGGATGATTCACTTGATATTGCTAATGCCATGGCATTTATTGGTAATAAAGTAAAAAACAGAATACCCATTGATACTTTATATACCATTGGGTTGTTTCAAAATTGCGGTATCCCATTATTAGCCATTAAATTTAGTGATTATAAAAATTTACTTATTCAGGCAAACAGTCTGGGTGTTAATTCAATTGAACTTGAAGAACAAAAATATCAAACAAATCACGCTGTTTTAGGTTACTACGTGGCTTGTTCTTGGCATTTACCAAAAGAGATCTGTTTAATAATATTGCAGCATCATGAATTTGATTATTTTTCTGAGATATCCGGAAACAATGAACAGTTAGCCTTAGCGACATTAAAATTAGCAGAATACATGGTAGAAAAAGAAAAGCGTCTTAGTATTTCCTCAGAATGGGACGCTGTAAAAGAGAATGTTCTTAATATTTTAGGCCTGACTTCTATTGATTTTGAGGAATTAGAAGAAAGCTTTTCTGAACTGTTTAGTTAGAGCCCCAGATATAATGGAGCGCTTTAAACATTGAGCTCTCACAATGAATTCACTTGAATAAATTTACGTTGATTATTCTTTGTCATTTAGATTCAAATATTGGCTTTATGAGTTTTACATCTGGCTCACTTTCTCTATGATAAAATGTTGGTCTTGAATTTGTTTAGCCTTATACATTAAATTATCTGCTTTTTTGTATAGTTCGTTACTTGATTCAAGTTTGTCTAGTAAAAGTATGCCCATGCTAGCAGAAAGTTTATGAGTTGGATCCTGTGATTTATAAACAAGCTCCAAAGCATTCATCAGTCTTTCAGCCATTTGCTTTGCTTCACTAACTGAATTACATTCACGAATCAAAATAATAAATTCATCACCACCAATTCTTGCACAAGTATCTCCCTCTCTTAAACAGTCTGAAAGTGCTTTTCCTGTCTGTACTAACAATTGATCGCCTTTGTCGTGTCCATAGGTATCGTTTAATTGTTTGAAGTTATCAAGATCCATAAAAATCATTAATGGTGTTATATTTTGCTGTTTTCTTTGTAAAATAATTTGTTCTAACCTGTCTTTAAACAGGGAACGATTAGGTAATCCTGTCAGAGGATCGTGCGTGGCTTTATATAATGCATCTTTTTCGGCTTCGTGCCGCTTTGTTATTTCTAATCTTAGAAGATTGTTAACATAGGCAAAATACATCAGTGATATTAAAATAATACCAATCACGAGAATAGTCAGTATTATCCAGTGAAAGTAGTCGGAATAGTTTATTTTTTCGGGAGGCGTATAAATAAATTTATCCAGATCGATTGACTGTTTTAATAAGCCGATGGATTGAAGCTGCTCAACATTTCTATTCCAACGAGCCTTATTCATATGTCCTATTTCAACAAGGTCCAGCTTCATTGTTTCTCTTAATACATTCGCTTCGTAACGTAAATGATCTTTAGTTTTTGTTGTTCTATAGTTTGTTAAAATAAGGTCAATTATTTCTTCTGGGTGGTTAATGGCATATTTCCAGCCTTTAAGTGTTGCTTCACGAAAAGCGGCCACCACTTCAGGTTTTTCATTGATATAGTTTTGAGTTGTGAAAATTACATCACCGTAAAAGTCTATATTGTAATCTTGAGGATCAATTACTTTAGGCTTTATTCCCATGAGTTCTAGTTGATAAGGTTCATTTGATAAGTATGCATTAAAGGTGTCAGTATTACCGTTAACCAAGTCGTTTATATCAAAGCTAGATAATAATTTATCTATTTCATGAGTTAAGCCAAATTTTTGTAATAACACTAAAAGCTCAAGACTTTGATTTCCAGGACTTAGCATCACGCGCTTGTTCTTAATATCCTGAACATGGTTAATATTGCTTTTCTCCATTGTTAGAAAAATAATTGGAGAGTTTTGGAATGTAGCAGCAATGGCAGCTATATTTTTGCCTTCAGCTAGATCAACAAGCAGTCCAATTCCGCTCTGACTAAAATGGGCTCTATTTTCAATGACTTCTTTAACAGGTGACATGCCCGGTTGCAGCGTGTTTAACTCGACATCAAGACCTTTATTTTGATAAAAACCTTTTTCTATCGCAGCGTAATAACCTGCAAATTGGAACTGGTGGTGCCAGGCTAGTTGAACTTTTACTTTTTCATTAGCCGCAGAAGCCCTGAAAATAAAAGTCATTAGGATAATAAACGCAATAAAACAGTTCATTTTTTTCAATACTAGTCCTTATATCCATATAGTTGATATATAACAGCTAGAAGCGATTCGTATTGTTATATTTCACTTTAATATTAGCTCAGTTTTTCTGTCGTTGCTATTGATCTTACGCATAAAAACAAGTGATAAAAGAGTAAAAATTAAAGGTGTTTATTGGGTGAAATACTTGATAAAAAATTAACTTCAAAGCGACTAAGTTAACCCTTTATCAACACAATAATATTATGCTACCCATATTGGATTTTTGTTCCATCGTTCTACCCATAAAGGCAGTTCATCATCAGGCATAGGAAAAGCAATACCATTACCTTGAGCGACAGAGCAATTAAGTGATAATAGTTTATCACCGAGTTTTTTTGTTTCTACGCCTTCCGCTATCACTTCACGATTGAACGCTTCAGCCATGCCGATAACTGCCTTGACGATAGCCAGATCAGGTTTACCCGTCAGCATACCTAGTACAAAACTCTGATCAATTTTCAGTACTGTTGTCGGAAATCTTTTGAGGTAAGTCAGTGATGAGTAGCCAGTACCAAAATCATCTAAAGCAAAGTGAATACCTAACTTTAAGCATGAATTCATGATTTCACTGACCTGAAGCATATCTTCTAAAGCACAGGTTTCCAGTACTTCTAATTCCAGCAGTTCAGGCAGTACTTCTGGGTAGGAAGCTAATGCTTTAGCCATGTCGGTAACAAAGTGGCTACTCAGTAATTGACTGGCTCCAATGTTAACACTTACCGGCATAACTAGCCCTTGTGCTTGCCAAGTTTTTATTTGTTTAAGTGCAGTATCAACCACCCATTCGCCTAATTTTATGCTGATGGAATGATCTTCAATAATGGGTAAAAAATCACAAGGAAGCAATAGGCCTTTTTGTGGGTGTTGCCAGCGGATCAAGGCCTCGGTTCCCACGACAACATTTGTGCTCATGTTCACTTTTGGCTGGTAATACAGAACAAACTCATTTTGTTCAAATGCTTGGCGAATACGCTCTAGACTCTCACGTCTTGAACGAGTTACTGCTTCTGATTTTATATCGAAAAATCGATAACAACTTTTGCCAGCATCTTTTGCTTCATACATTGCTTGATCGGCCTGTCGCAAGAGTAAATCAGGGTCGACGCCATTTTGTGGGTAAAAAGTAACACCAATACTGGTAGAAGCCGTTACTATTTCTTCATTACATAAAACTTTCTGAGATGCTGCGAGTAATATACGCTCTAATACAGGTTCACAATCACTCGCTTTATCAAGATCGCACAGTACAACAACAAACTCATCACCGCCGATACGTGCTAAAAAATCACCAGCACGCAATGCCTCATTGAAAAGTTTTGACATGGTGATTAAAAATTGATCGCCGGTACTATGTCCGTGACTATCATTAATTCCTTTGAAGCCGTCTAAATCAAGGTAGGCCACAGCAAGTGTTTTACTATGGCGTTGGCTTTGTTTAATTGCTTGTTCTAATTTTTTAGCCAGTAGCGCTCTATTAGGTAACCCCGTGAGCATATCGTGATGGGCAGTATGTTCAAGCTGTTGTTGATGAGCCTTACTATCAGTAATGTCGGTAAACATTGATACATAGTGCATTACTTTTCCCAACACATCATGCACTGCACTGATTGATTGCATTTCAGGGTATATTTCACCATTTTTTCGTTTATTCAAAACCTCTGAGGACCAATAACCATTATTTTTAAGTGACTCCCACATGTTGACATAAAAGTCTTGAGTATGACGGCCTGATTTGAGAATGTGAGGATTCTTTCCGATAACCTCCCCACGAGTGTAGCCGGTAATTTTCGTAAACGTGTCATTAACGTCAAGGATACTGCCATTCACATCAGTGATCATGATACCTTCATGGGCATAACTGAAAACACTTGCTGCAAGCTGTAATTTAACTTGCGCTTTTTTGTGGTCATTTATATCGGTAAGTATCGTTAAACACTCACTGCTATCTGTATTCAGGTGCAGCCTCATCTGTGTGGCACAAATGTTATTATCAACGAAGAGATTGATCTCACAAGCGTTCTGAACAACTCCTTCATACACGTTAGCCAGCTGCAAATTAAACACGGGTAATGAATCTTGAGTTAAGAACGCAGCCAGCCGTTTACCTTTAGCTTTTGAACGTGGGGTAGCCAACATTTTAGCCGCGGTTAGGTTAAGTTGGGTGATGTGGCCATTATTGTCTAAAGAAATATAACCAACAGGCGCAAGGTCGTATAAAGATTCAAAACTTTCAGCTAAGGTTTCGGCCAAGTTTCTGGCTGATATCAACTCTTTTTGTTGCATTTCCAGCTCAACTTGATGCACCTGTAACTCATGAAGCAGGCGCGCGTTAGAGACAGATTCTTTTGCGGCTAATAGCGAAGCTTTATCTAAATTTTCTATTTCTGTAAGACGTAGTTTTGCTTCAGCACGTAAGGCATCAATGACAGTATCTTTTGTGACTACCTTTTTAGTAGGAATGTGCGAAGTCATGTTAGTTTTCTAACACTGGGATATTAAGAGTATTGAACTGTTTGATAATTTTCAGCATGAGTGACCTTCCAATGTCAATTGTACATCTTTGAGAATTTGTTTTAGCTCTGTTGCCGTTGGTTCTTTACCTTCTGACAATCTGTTTTTAATGTCGTTTAAAGTTTTATTTTTATGTTTTTTAAAGGTTATATTTTCAGTGATACAAACCATTAAATTTTTTACTTGTGAATACATTGCACAGGCAAACCACTGTTTTATGTCTTTCTGGTAATATTCAATGGTTTCTGGCTTGCCAGAGCTAATTACACGACCACAAGTTGCTAGAAACTCAGGGTTAGATTGCAAAGTATTTGGAATAACCTCGCTCCCTTTTTTCCCTACGACATCATGCAACTTAACTATAGCACTATAAGAGTTATTTACTTCAAGGTATTGGAAGTCTATCGCTTTATCACCTTCCATTATGATGTTTTTGTATGCCACTGCATTTGGAGAGTTTTCAAATAACAACCTAAAGCGAGCTTCTGATTCACTCATGGCATTATTTGTCATTCTATTTTCCGTATTATCGTTGAAGGTTATCACAACGCCATCAATGCGATTATCCTGCGTTCGATAGGGCATAATGCGCACAATATACCAACGGTCATCAAGTGTCGCCACTTTCTCTTCATGATAGATTAAGGTGCGCAATACTTCATCGGCATCAGCGGCCAGTGCAGGATAAATTAACGAGCTAACTAAATCGGTAATAGGGCGACCGACATCACTGTTAATCAGCTTGAAAATATCCAATGTTTGTGTGGTAAAGCGGCGAACTTTAAGATCACTATCCAGAAAAAGCGTTGCGATATTGGTGCTATTCAGCAGGTTTTTCATATCATCACTCGCTTCAGATAATTCAATAACCTTAGTGTTTAACTCATGATTAACCGTTCGTAACTCTTCGTTCATCGACTGCATTTCTTCTTTAGAAGTAGTCAATTCTTCATTAGTACTTTGTAGCTCTTCATTGGTGCTTTGTAACTTTTCATTGGCCGCGTTGATGCTTTCCTGAGCGAGTTGCATTTCGTTTGTGGTGAGCCTTAGCTCCTCTCTTGCCTGTTTCAGTACTTGTTTAAGTGTCTCGATTTCTTTGGCACTGGCTTTAGAAGGTTCCACTTTATTGTTCTTTTCAATAGAAATTGTTTGTGTCGATGAAAGACTAAACAGCACAAGTACCATGCCGCTTGGTTCTGTTGGAGGTTGTAAAGGGTGTACACACACATCTACCAGTATAGCCGAATCGCCTGTGCTAACTTCAATACATCTGAGCGTTAACATTGTCTTTTGACGTACAGCCCGATTAAACACTTCACTTAATGGCGCAGCCAAGCCATCACGAGCCATCGCAAAAAGGTTATTATTCACTTTTCCAGAGGCAGGTTCTAAGTAGTTACCCGTTTTCCCATTAATGTATACGATGTCGGCTTTTACTGTGGTGATGAGTGCCGCTGGAATAAAGTGTTCATCGAGCAGAGAGCGCGTTAACTTCTCGAGGTTCAATGTTTTTTCTCCTTGAATTTTAGCAGGAATGTATGCGTCTAGTGATGAATCATTTGGATAGTTAACCAATGTTATATCCGGAAATTTCATTAAACTAGTCGGCTGTAAGGTATCACGTCGTTTATATATGCGATATTTGTTTTGTATGGGCGTGAATAGATGACTTTCGTTGCCAGCAGTTTCAGAGGTCCCTAAAATTAAAATGCCAGGTCGATTTAAGCTGTAATGAAATAACGGGAATAGTTTCTTTTGCAGATCAGTTTCCAAATAGATAAAAAGGTTACGACAACTGATAATATCTAGCTTCGTGAATGGCGGATCCATCACTATATTTTGTGGGGCAAAAATAATGGATTCTCTTAGAGAGTTTTTGATTCGATAGCCATTGTCAATTTTTATAAAGTATCGCTCTAGTAGCTCTTGCGAAATATTCTGGTTGATACTCTTGGAGTAAATCGATCTTCTTGCCTGATTGATAGCATCGTTATCGAGATCAGTAGCAAAAATTTTCAACTCGTATATGTTAGCTGAGTTAACTATTCTTAAGGCTTCTTGGAACGCGATAGCCAGTGTATATGCCTCTTCTCCTGATGAACAAGCAGGCACCCAAGCTCGAAGTTTCCCTCCTTCTGGGTAGTGAGATAAAAGCTCAGGAATAACCTCTGTTATTAGTTTTTCCCAGACTTGCTCATCACGAAAAAAATGTGTTACCCCAATGAGTAATTCTTTAAATAGCAGATCGTTTTCTTGCGGATTTAAACGCTGGTAGTTTATGTATTCAGCAATATCGGAAAACTGCTGTAAGGCCATTCTGCGTTCAATACGTCGATAAATAGTGCTTTTTTTATAGAGAGAAAAGTCATGTCCCGTATGTGAGCGCAGCAAGGCTATCACCTTTTCGATACCGTTTTTATATTGCTCACTGTCTGTAGTAAGCGATGGCATTTTACTCATATAGTTAGCAATTTCACTCATAAGAACCGCAGGAGGTGCTACGACGTCTACTAAGCCTGTATTAATCGCGCTAGTAGGCATGCTACCAAATTTCGCAGTCGCAGGGGTTTGCACAAATACCGCGCCAGATTGCGCTTTTATAGACTGTAAGCCCAAAGTTCCATCGGAGCCCATGCCCGAAAGAATAACAGCGATACTTTGCTCTTTTTTATCGGTGGCTAGTGAGCGTAAAAAAGTATCAATGGGTAAGTGTAGCCCTTTGGTATCGATACGATCTAATAACAGCAATACACCATTTAAAATAGTAAGGTCAAAAGCGGGGGGGATCACATACACATGTTCAGGCTTTACTACCGTACGATCTTTTATCAGAACTACCTTCAACGGGGTGATTCTTTGTAGCAACTCACACAGACTATTTTTATAACGAGGATCTAAATGTTGCACAATAACAAAAGCCATACCACAGTCAGCAGGTACATTAGTTAAAAACTGCTCTATCGCTTTAAATCCTCCAGCAGATGCACCAATACCTATAATAGGAAAAGTATCAAGTGTCACTTGAGTGTTAGCTTTACTGTGAATACCAGTAACACCGGTTGATTTTTTCATAGATTTTAAGGTCTTTGAAGTGGAGTATTATTCATAATGCCCTTAACCCAATGGAAACTCAATGGTATAAATAGAGTCGAGCGTTAAAGTTTCGAACTTCTGTAGTAAATTAGAGTTTCTTAGCGGGGATTTCTTAAATTTTACCAAATTAATGTTGATATATTCAGTGAAAAAATGACAGATAAATAGCAGTTAACATATTGATATAGTAATAGAAAGAAAAAGAGCCACCCGAAGGCAGCTCTTTTTAAATATGGTGCCGCTGCGGGACTCGACTCCGCCATCTATCTAGTTGTTAAATAATGATTTTAGGCGGGTTTGTTTTTGTCGGTACTACCACTGGTACTACTAAAAATAAAAGTCACTCTGTTTTTTGATGAATTTAAGCTGTTTTGTAATGTTTACAAAATAAAGGTTTTAGGCTGAAAAATACAAGTAAATACTAATACTTATTTTAGATTATTAAGGCTTTTTCAGTTGCTAGTAACTCTATAAATGTAAACGTTTCAGATTCACATAAAGCTTGGCTGACGTCATACTCTTCAACTAAAGTGGTTACAATAGCGCTTATTGACGTTGGCTGCTCAAGTAGACCCCAGATACGACTAGCAACACTGTCCATACCATAATATTTTCCATTATCAATACTCATTAACACTAACTCGCCATCAATAGGCGCTTCAATAAATGTATCGGTGCGTTGAATCTGTTGTTCAGGTGTAATAATATTGCTCATCAAATGTTTCTAATGTATTTAGTAAGTTGCCACTATTTAAAAGTATTTTCATGAATTTGGCAAATGTTTACTTTAAAAAATCTAATATTAAGCACGAGAAAACAATGAGACAAAAAGTAGTAGAAGAATTCGAAATGCTTAACAAGTTGAGTGATTTAAAGGTTAATGAAATCATGCTCAATGCTTTAGATAAAAAAATCAAACTAGGCTCTAGCAATAATAAATTACTAAAATTAAAAGCGGATCTTTATCGAAAGTCTGGTTTGCTTATAAAGGCGCATGAAATAGTCGATTTATTAATTCCAAACTCAAATAAAACTCCATTTGAACGCTCCGTCTTAAATTTTAAATCAGAAAAGAAAAACAATGGTTTGGCAACTGCGCCAATAGTGCTCATCGATGACTTTTTTAGTGAAACTATTCTCACAGAGCTTTTAGCCTTTACTGTGTCTCAACAAGAAAATTTTGTTGATGCTAAGGTAGGGATAAGTAAAAAATCTTTTAGCCCTGAAACCCGAAAAACTCTTTGCTTGTTTTCAATAGACAAATACAGAGATATTTTCATTGATTATTTCCATGCTAATCTAGCTAGCTTTTGTCTTGCTCTTGATCTACCAAATTTTTCAATAAAGAAAATAGAAGTAAAAATAACAAATCATATTGATGGTGGCTTTTTTAAAGCACATCAAGACAACAATAGTATCGTTGGAAAAACAGAACGAATTATTTCATGGATATATTACTTTCATCAACAGCCTAAAAAGTTTGAAGGTGGCGATTTATATGCATTTGATACAGATATTGAAAAAAGTGAATACCAAGCCAGTGCCTTTACTAAAATAACGCCTCAGTGTAATCGTTTAGTGGCTTTTCCCAGTAGTTATTATCATGCAGTGGCACCAACTAGTGTTCAATCAGGAAATTTTGAAGATGGCAGGATGGCTGTTGCTGGTCATATCCGTTTTGTAAAAGAATAATATGATACATAAAAAGTATTTAGTTCCTATCAAGTTTATGCAAGTGGGCTCCCATACTTTAGTGCACCTTATCTCACCTGAAACATTGAACCTTAATTTCGGTTTTTTTAATGCTTCATTAACAGAAAGGATGAATGGGGCAACTCCTGAAAAAATTGTATCACTAAATCATTGGCTTGAAGATGATAATACGTACCCGTTAAACCTTAATGCTATAGGTAAAATATTTCACGTCGCAAGATGTGGTTCAACTTTATTATGTCAAAACCTTAAAGAAACTAGTAAATTCCTTGTATTAGGCGAGCCTGAATTTTTAGGTAGCCTTTATTCTCACGATAGTATTGTGCCCCCTCATTTACGTAAAAAAGTTGCTCAAAAGACATTGTCATGCTGGAATTCGTGGGCTCAGAGTCAACAAAAAATATTAATTGTTAAACTTAGCAGTTATTTGACTTTGCATAGGAAAAAAATACTGCAAGATTTTCCAAACTCCAGAGTACTATTTCTGTATCGTGAACCCATTGCAGTGTTAGAATCTTTGACCAGAAAGCCCTCAAGTCATATTAAAAAACGTAAACTGATAAATGATATACCTGAATACCCTATATTAATAACAGCTGATCCGAATCTGCTGTGTCATTATGTTGGTAGAGTCTATTTTAAGTTGTTGGATAACATGGAAGTTAGTATAAAGGAAGGATACCTAGCTATTGATTACACAGAATTAGCTCAAAAATTTAACCAAATAATTTTGTTTTTTTCAGAACAAAAAAATTTGGAGATTAAGGTGGAATGGAAAAATAGTTGGAACTCAAAACGTGGTGAATGGCAAAAAAATGAATACAAAGAGGTTGATGCTCAAAAACTAGATGAATTTTATGAGAACAATAAAGCTATCATCTATTTTCTTCAAAAAAAATATAACCAAGTAAATATTTGCAATAAGATTATGAGGAATAAAGTTAATGAGCAGTATTCATGCTTTGTGGACCTTTAACCAAACGGCAAAGGGAATAATACCTCAAATGTTATCAGCTTCAGACTACTGGCAGCCAGATAATGTATCGAGTTGGTATAATAAATCAGCGACTACTGCTCTAGCTAAAGCGCAACTATTTAACACCAAAAGATCACAAGCTGATGAAGTTTACTGTAAAGAGTCATTAAAATTAACGATTACTGCAAATGCCCGAATTGATAATAGAAGCGACTTATTAAAGGCATTATCTTTAAAAAGCGAAGACGTATCCACAGATAGCCAGCTTATTTTAGCCGCTTATGTTTATTGGGGACGAGAGTGCCCTAAATATCTTCGTGGGGATTTTGTATTTATCATTTGGGATGAAGAACAGCATAAAATTTTTTGTGCCCGCGATCATTTTGGCGTAAAAGTACTTTTTTATAGCCATAATAAGCAAGGAATAATGCTAAGTAATGAACATAACGCCTTTTTTACTTCAAGCTGGGCAGATAATACTCAAATAGATGAAGCGGTATTAGTTCATAATTTATGGGGCTTAGGATCTAAACAATTTCAATCACCGTGTTGTGATATAAAAACATTACCACCCGCCCATGTGCTAGAAATTGATGCTCAAGGTGCTACATTATATAAATTTTGGCAGCTGGAAAGTAAAAGTGACTGGCAAAAATTAACAGATAAAGAGCTTATAGCAGAATTAAAGTTGCGCTTTAAAAAAGCTGTTGAAGTGCGTTGTGATACTATCTACCCTTTAGGCTCTGAACTGAGTGAAGGTTTAGATTCAAACGGCGTAGCAGGTTATGCAACACGTTTCATACCTGATGATAAAATATACACTTTTTCGTACACATGTGAAGCTTTAGCAGAAGAAAATTGTCATGTTTGGGCCGATACTTATAAAGATATTGAAGAGATGTTGGCTCTGCACCCTAATTTACAACCTGTTTGGCAGTTATCTCAAAAAAATGATAAAAGCTCAGTAGTATTTAAGAGCAACTTTATAAAGCATTCAGGGGGAGTTCTTGGGCCTCGATTTGGAGGTAACCCTAGAATATCACTCGCTGAAACTAAAGAAGTTCGGGTGTTACTTTCAGGCTGGGGAGGGGATCATTGTGTGACGAACCCAGGTTATAACTATGCCGATGAATTAGCTAAAAAAGCTAAGTTTTGTTCACTTTTTCAGTTTTATCATGCAAGAAAAAAAAATAGAAGAGCATCAAAGTCGCCCCTAATAGCGACGATTTTATGTGTTTTTAAAAATTGGTTATCAGCTATTTATAACAAAATACAAGTAAACAGAGGCTTAGGTAAAGCACAGCAGCAACAAGCAAAGCTACATTTCTTAAAACTATGCTGGCGTAAAAAATATCAGCTAGATAAAGATTTAGCGCTATTTCAAAAAAATTATTTACGTCACACTATAAAAAGTAAAGAACATTTAGAGCTTTTTGAGCTAAGTTTAACTAATCGTTTAGTTATGTCTGAATTAGAAGGACGTCAGGCAAAGTTAGAATATCGCTTTCCCATGCTAGATGTGGATTTAGTCGAGTTCGCACATAACTTGCCCTCACGATTAAAAATTTATAAGGGCATTGAGCGTTACCCTTTTAGAGAAGTATTAAAGGGCGTAACGACAGAGCGAATACGTTGTCGACAAAAGACTGATGTTGAGTTGCCAAAGCTTGACCGTATGTCAGATATTCGGCAACGATTTGAGCAAGTATATAAAGAAGCAACTGGCTGTGAGTTATTTGAGCGGTACGTTAATATGACGTTACTTGGTAAATCAGGGTATATTCAGAGCAAACAATCTTTGTTAGCTTTAGAATATTTGCAAGAAGTCGCAAAATATTATAATAACGAAGATAAACACTAAGCCAAACTTGTTTGGCTATATAAATGAAATAGAGAAAAGTAAGTATGCAGTACTACCGTGCATTTGGCCTAACGATAGCCAGTGACTTAAACCTAGAACCATTACAAAGCCTTTACGACAATGCTGATGCTGATGTTACGATTTTTTTGGGACAAGTAAGTAAAATCGGCCTAGAAAACCCAACAGACATAAAGCCTTTATGTCAACAAGCTGAAAATAAACATTGGTTTTGTGTACCTGATATTGCTCGTTTTTATATAACTAACGGCAATAGTATTATTGTTGAGCCTTTTGAAAATAGTGATATGCAATCAGTTAAGCTTTACTTGTTAGGCACCTGTTTAGGCATTATATTTCATCAACGTGACTTGTTAGTCATTCATGGGAATGCAGTTAGATTTGGCGATAAAGCGGTTATTTTTGCAGGGAAATCAGGGAATGGTAAATCTACCCTAGCAGCAGCTTTTCATCAAAAAGGCTATGATATTTTAGCGGATGACCTAGCCGTTATTGACAAACAAGGCTTATGTTACCCAAGCTACCCGCAATTAAAATTATGGCAAGATACGGCTAATAAGCTTGGTATAAACACTGACGAATTACACCGTATTCGTTTACAAGTTAATAAATACGCTATGCCTATTAAAGCAGGGTTTTATGACAAACCTTTACCCGTTGCGGGTTTATATATTTTACAGACCCATAAACAAAAAAATATTGAATTTATCCCTGCTAATGGTTTTGAAAAATTCAAACCCTTAAAAAATCAAACTTACCGTAAAGGGCAGCTTGAAGGCTTAGGGTTAAAACCACAACATTTACGAGCTTGTACTCAATTGGCAAATAATATTTTTGTTACTCACTTAACTAGACCCAGTGAAGGATTCAAACTAGACGAGTTAATATCAGCAATAGAGGAAGATATTTCACTAAAGAAAATGATAACAAAACAACAGGAGTTAACCTGTTGAAACCATCAGTAAATGAACAGTCAAAAATATTTTGGTTAGCCTCTTACCCTAAATCAGGTAATACCTGGACGCGGATATTCATAGCAAATTTAATGTCTGCAGCAGGGCCAATTGATATTAATCAAATAAATACTGGGGATATTGCCAGCTCAAGGGATTGGGTTGAACAAGCATTAGGGTTTGACATTAATGAACTTAGCCATGATGAAATTGATAAACTACGCCCTTTAGCTTATCAGTACTTATCGCAACATAGTGATGCTATTGGATATCATAAAGTGCATGATGCATACAGTTATGTTGGAAATATTAAATCTAATATCGGTGAGCTTTCTAGTAAAACGAATAAGCAAGCATTATTCCCTAATAGTGCAACAAGAGGGGGTCTTTATTTGGTGAGAAATCCATTAGATGTAGTTATTTCATTCGCTCATCATAGTGGTTGGGCTATTGATACAACCATTAATAATATGGGAAATAGTCAGCAGACCTTTTACGGAGGAAGTAATAGGCTTTTTAATCAGTTACGTCAACACCTATATTCATGGTCTGAACATGCACAAAGTTGGTTAGATGCACCTTTTGATAATAAATTATTTGTACGTTATGAAGATATGAAATTAAGACCATTTGCCACTTTTACTAAAATGGCAAAATTCCTTGAGTTGCCTTCTGATGAAGTATCTGTCAAAAGAGCGGTCAATAATAGCGAAATAAAACAATTACAAGCTCAGGAAGAGGCCAATATGTTTAAAGAAAAATCGAACCAGGCCGAAAGGTTTTTTCGTAAAGGGATTGTCGGGGATTGGCAAGAAATACTCACACCAAGACAAGTTAACCAGATAATAAATGATCACGGTCGATTAATGACTCATTTTGGTTATCTAGATGACGATAAAAAACACATATATTAATAAACGTAAAGCTGTTGAATACATCAACAGCTCATATTATGATATAAAAAAATCAGGAGAAAATAATGAAACAACATCAAGATAATGAAATAAATGCGATTAAAGATAAAAAGTTAACGTGGAAAAGCCCTACCTTAACCGACTTAGATAGTCTTAGCGCAACGGAGGGAAAAGATTCTACAAGCCCGGCTGAACTTGCAGATACAGTGGGTCCTTCTTAGTAAGTTATATAAGCTTAATCACCCTTAACCTTTATCAGTATAATCTTTCATAGTTCATTATGGATAAAGGTTTTCATAGGACCTTCCAGCTGATGTGGTAGGAGAGCCCAGTTAATATTTCCTTCTAAAATAACAACACCTAACGTTGTTAACGAAATATCCCAACCCACTGTTTTTATATCACAGCATAATTGATGGCTGCACAGAGCCACCTCTTTAATTTCGTCCCAATTAGGGAACGAATGATTAACTAGTTCAGTCACTTTTTTTTGACTCTGGTAATTATCAGCATTTAAAGTCTTCGGTATTGTTAAATTACCATGAAGGCAATCAATTATATAACGTTCAATAAAGCCATTTGCTACTGGTACTTCAAGTATCGCGCTAACAGCTTCGGGCTTATTATTAACAATAGCGGTGATCAATCGTATGGTAAATAAGTTTTGTTTGTCAGCGTTTTTGCCTAACAATTTATTGCTATTACATAATAATGGTTGTATCAGGTAATCGGCATACTTAAATAAGTCACTTATAAAGGCAATTATTTTGTCCGTTCCTTGAATATTAATGCTTTCATCTTTCAAGGAATATTGCTGATTTTCTCCATTATAGATAAGAGCAAAGCAACCTCTTTTACGGCTACCTTTATTAGGCTTTAAGAACAAACTCTGTTGTTTGAACAATAACTTTTTATCTAATAATCCGTTTGCTTCTATCAAGGCTATTGTTGGCACAGCAGGTAAATTGTGCTGGGCTAGCATTTGAGAAAAATAATACTTATCCGCCATCAGCTTTAATGATGAAGGTGATATATTGGGAGAAACAACAGCATGGATATAAGTTGCTTGGTGATTAAATACAAAGGTTAACCATTGCTGTTCAGGGTATTTATATAAACTTAATTGATAGTAATTTTTCGCCGGTGTGCAATAAATAATGCTCAGTTTTACTAGTTGAAAAAACTGATGTGTAGGAGAGATACCTTGCTGGGTTCTAAGTGTTGTATGCTGAGTCGACCAAACACGGTAACTGTTTCGCCAAGCAAAGAAACCATACCAGAGCATTAGGCTATATAAATTAAGTAAGCCACGAATTGGTTTTGGTGAGTGTGTTAAGCTTTTGATAAAGGCTTTTCTATGAAGTTGAATATGGTCTGGCTGATTTGGTAAAATGAATCGCCAATAAAAGAGCGTACGTGGAAGTCTAGGTAATAGATGCCTTTTGATTTTTGGCCAATATTTTTTCATCATATAATTAAATTATTACCGCTGTTGTCTTCAGTGGTGCCACAATTTATGGCGGTATTTATACTCTCATCGTTATGATTTAATTTACTCTTATTTATTTGTTCTTCTTCAGAGCTTGGTGCTTTTTTAGAGAGTAAGTTTAATTGATGATCGGCATGTTCAATCGTTGCCTTACTATGGGCGATAATTAATAAGGTCACTTTACCTTTTAGTTGATGTAGCGCCTGTTGTATTTTATTCTCATTTTTTAAGTCCAGTGCGCTGGTTGCTTCATCTAAAATCAATAACTGTGGCTTAGATAGTAGTGCTCTAGCTAAGGCCAAGCGTTGACGTTCGCCACCAGAAAGTCTGATCCCACGGTCGCCTATGATAGTATCAAGCCCAAGCGGTAGGTTTTCAACAAACTCTTTAGCCGCGGTTAAGTTTAATACTTGCCACAATTCATCATCGCTGCAGTCTTGCGTAACCCAAATAAGGTTAGCTCGAATGGTGTCGTGAAATAGATAGACCTCTTGGGTTACATAAGCAATTCTTCTTCGCCATGCTTGACGATTTAACGAGTTAACATTTTGCCCATCTATTAATATTTCTCCTTGATTGGGAGCTAATAAACCAGCAATTATGTCGGCAAGTGTCGTTTTTCCAACACCGGATGGCCCTGTTAATGCCCAAGTTTCATTTTTCTTTATAGTTAAATTTAGATTATCAAATACTGGGTGGTTGTTATTTTTATACCTAAAAGAGATGTTTTTTAATGAGATCTCGTTATTAAAGGTAGTTAAGCAATGTGAAGGTGAAATACACTCTTGAGCATCAATAAAAGCGTTGCGGCTTTTAGCAATATCAGAAAAAAGAGGCGCTTTATGTGTTAGTTGCTGATAGCTCCTTTGGATTGAGGTGATTTGAGGCAGTAATCGAGCAAGTACAACGAACAAAAGTAAAATAGTATCTAAAGGAATAGACAGTAACTGTAAGCCAATATAAAAAAAGATACTGAGCACACAAACTGAAGAAACTAAGTATAGCCACTGTGTCATAGCGTTTATTCGGGTGAGTTTCAGTTGTTGCTGCTCAACACTTGTGCTAACCGCTTCTATTTTTTGAGCGTGAAACTCTTCACTGGTGTAACTTTTTATCATTTTTAAGTTATTAAGCTGCTCGCTTAACAGTTGAAAAATAGCCTTAAAGTTAATGAGTTCTTTTTCACCGGAGCTATGCAATTGTCTATTTAGGGGAAGTAATATAAAAAATGTGACCAGCGACATTATTAGTGCGATTAAGGTCATTTGCCATGAAAGTAAAGTGGCAAGTATTAGCATAACTAATGTTAATATGAGTTGACTGGCTAACGAAAGCATTAAGTGTGCGCCGTGACCAACGCCTTGTACTTGAGTAGAAAGGGTGTGAATAAAGTCAGACATTTTATTGTTTAAAATAAACTGCCACTGACAATTTAATAGTTGACCATATAGGTGAGTTCTTAACTGGCTGATATAGCTTTGCTGTAGCTGAGTACTCAATACTGTTAAGGCGTAACGCA
>JAWUXK010000093.1:0-58621 GCA_034111385.1 Colwellia sp.
CCTTTGGTAAAGGAGTTTTTTAAAGCAACTTCAAGATCACGAGCCACTTGTTGTGATGCCGCAGAGTCAAAGGCTTTGAGCCATGAAAATTCATCGAATTTTTTTAAGTCCCTAATCAATCCGGCCATTTCATGATAGAACAAAAAAGTTTTATCGTACCGATATCGACGCATATTTTCAGACAGCATCAAATTCCACAACCCACGAGAATACGAGCCAAACTCAACGAGCTTAACTTCCTGCTCTGCTGTCGGTTTTATCCGAAAATTGTATCTGAGCGTCTTTTTAATGCACTGTATAGAATACTGTATAAGACGAGATTGTCAAATGGAATATCAAACTAATTCACATTGTAAGTATTTAATTGCCCTACACTTAATTCTTTTGGTTAAGTATCGAAAACAATTACTACAAGGTGAAGTTGGTGATTTTGTAAAACTTAAAATCATTGAAATTGCATCGCGATCAGAGTTTAATATGGAGGAAGTTCGGTTGGCTCAAAAAGCAATTTTGGCTCGAATAAACCTTTGGGTCTGACGGATATTTTGTCAGTTCAGTCGGCAATATATCCGCTTAAACAGTTCGTAAATACATTCAAGAACAAGGTTAGTTTAGCGATTCATCCCACCGACGCCACTCCGCGTCGATCAGTGGGTTTTCTCGACAGATTCGATAAATGTCATCACGATGATTAAATAGAAAGTGCTGTAGGATATTTATATCTAAGACTAATACTTGTGTTCTTTTATTAAAAAGTAATTTAATTTGTCTCATTTGATCAGCGACTTCTTGATAGCCCGCGGCTTTTTCAATAGCCTCACTGTAGTTTACGCCTAAAAACTGTCGAGCAGTTTGAAAAGCAACAATATCTTTTCCTGATAAATCATCCAATTCATCAATTTTCAAATCGTCTTCCGCTAATGTCACTGCTACATTCTGATAGCTTATATAAGGTTCAGAAAGATAAACATCAGTTTGCTGATGTATGATAGGCAAAGTGATTACCCCATCTGTATGCCACTTATTTATCGGTGAAAAACTCCGTGCTAAAGGTACATGAATAAAACTGACAGGTTGATTTTCTACCGAAAAAATTTCAGTAAGTAAATCTAATTGAATACCTTTAGCGTTCTCATTATTCTCGATTACAAAAGGGGGTTTTGAGTAACCCGCTGTTAACTCAATACTCTCTGCATTTATGCCTGTCGCTGAATAAGAAGTGCAAGAAAACAAAAATAATAATATTTGGATAAATTTAACGTTATTACGCAAGATATATTCTCTTTTTAGCTAATTAATTTTGGCTTTATATTTTTTTGTATAATAGCATGCTAAGGTGAATTAAAAACTAATAGCCCTTTTAAAATATAGCTTTTAATAACATTATAGGTTTGTAATCCAATGGATAAAATTTGGTTTGAACGACGATTAAAAAAGGTCTCAAATAGACAGCAAGATCACCGAGATCCCTTTCAACGTGATCGAGCTAGAATATTGCATTCAGCAGCCTTCAGACGTTTACAATCAAAAACTCAGGTAATGGGTAGCGGGCAAAGTGATTTTTATCGTACTCGGCTAACCCACTCACTTGAAGCAGCTCAAATTGGTTCAGGGATTACAGCACAGCTTCGTTGTAAATACCCAGAACTTTGCCAAACATTGTTTCCAACTAGCGATAGCTTAATAGAAGCCATTTGTTTAGCCCATGACATTGGTCATCCCCCTTTTGGCCACGGCGGTGAAGTTGC
This sequence comes from Colwellia sp., assembly GCA_034111385.1. GTDB lineage: Bacteria > Pseudomonadota > Gammaproteobacteria > Enterobacterales > Alteromonadaceae > Colwellia. Next base: position 1,749 of record JAWUXK010000093.1, read on the forward strand.
TTTACATTATATGATGCGTGATCACGGAGGCTTTGAAGGTAACGGACAAACCTTTAGAATTGTTGCTCGTCTTGAGCCTTTTAGCGAACACCACGGTATGAATTTAAGCCGAAGAACGTTACTGGGTTTAATGAAGTACCCACAAGTATTAGAGCAATTAAACAATCCCACACAACAAACTGACATTGATAATTTTAGACAGCTCAAAGCCGATGAATGGCATCCACCAAAAGGGTTATATAGCGATGACATCGAAATAATTACTTGGCTATTATCACCTTTATCAGACAATGATCGGAATCTTTTTCAACAAACGCAGATTAAAGAAAAGGTTCACAATAAAACAAAATTTAAGTCTGTTGATTGTTCAATAATGGAATTAGCTGATGATATTGCTTATGGTATTCATGATCTTGAAGATGCCATTGTGACTGGCATAGTCACCCAACATGACTTTGAAATTCACGTTATCAATAAATTAAGGCAATTAGATGACCAATGGCTTGAACAATACTCTCAAACGTTAACCGCTCAATTATTTAGTGAACATCACCACTTACAAAAAGATGCGATTGGCGGTTTAGTTAATTATCTGATTACCGCGATTGAGTTAACTGATTTAAATGAACTAATAGACAATGTAAATTTTGAAGAAGACTTACTTAGATATAACGCAACTTTGCCAAAAGTCACCAAGCAAGTTTTACAAATTTTTAAAGATTTCGTTTTTAACTTTGTTATTAAGCAAACTAATATTCAACGACTTGAATATAAGGGGCAACAAATCGTTATGGAACTATTTGAAGCGCTTTCTTCCGATCCGTTGCGGTTACTACCGAGTAATACTGCAAGGCGGTGGCAACATGCTTTAAATAATAATGGCAATACCCATCGTGTGATTGCTGATTATGTTGCCGGTATGACCGACGAATATGCTAGCCGTTTACATCAAACCTTATTTGTTGCAAAAACGGCTGGCTCATATCAAATAATTTAATTTTCAAAACATGCTAGCGATTAAAAATCATCAAATATTATTTACCCTAAAATAGCGAATAAAAAATTATAACCTTTACCTATAAAATAAAAACATACCTAAAAATTTGCTTCTATTGACTATATGAAACAAGTATAAAGCTATTTTACTTTGCTGATGATTACTCTATTCACTTTGCTCTAGATCAAAAATTGTTTGATAAAAATAAAACAAACAACACGAATTTCTTTTGATTATATTATTATCACTTATGATCAATCTAATAAAAAGATTGGTTGAACGAAAATTTTCACTTACCGTCTAGGTAATTCTTGTCACACAAAAAATTATAACGACAAGATAATAAAGGATATTAAAACATGAATAAGCCAACAACATTAGCTAAAGCAATTAAAATTGCTTTATTTACCAGTATGTCTAGCACTTTAATTTCAATACCTGCTTTTGCTGAAGAAACTTCAGCGAGTGAATCAGTTGAAAGAATTGCAGTATTGGGCTCACGCGTTTCAACAAGAACAATTACCGATTCTGCCGTGCCTGTCGATATTATTACCGCCGATGACTTAACAAAAAGTGGTTTTACTGAATTAGGTCAAAGCTTACAAGCTTCAGCCCCTTCTTTTAACTTTAGTAGAACCCAAGTATCTGATGGTTCTGACCTTTTTAGACCTGCGACTCTACGTGGATTACAGCCTGATCAAACACTTGTGCTAGTGAATGGTAAACGCCGTCACAACCAAGCAATATTTGGCTTAAATGGAACTGTTGGTGCTGGCGCCGCAGGTACTGACATGAACGCGATTCCTTTAATTGCTTTAAAGGATGTACAAGTACTAAGAGATGGTGCTGCTGCACAATATGGTTCTGATGCAATTGCTGGCGTAATTAACCTTTCGCTACGCGACTCAACCGATAAAACAACTGGTTATATACAAACAGGTGGCACAACAGAAGGTGACGGGGATGGTTACTCATTTGGTTTAAATACTGGGTTTGTAATTGCTGAAGATGGTTTTATTAATTTATCAGTAGAATATCGTGACGCTGACGGTACTAACCGAGCCCAACCTGATACAGGTGGTTCTTCAACTATAGCGCCTGGTACAATCTCAGATTCAGTACGCTGGGGACAAGGTAATTCTGAATCTGAATTTACCTCGCTTTTCTATAACGCCATGATCCCTGTTGCCGAATATGAACTATATTCGTTTGGTGGTTATTCAAATCGTACTGCACTAGGTAATGGTTTTTATAGAGATTTTAATAGAGCCGGTAGAAATGTACCTCAGGTATATCCTGATGGATTTTTACCCCGCATAGATAACGAAGCGCAAGATACCTCCTTTTCCGTTGGGTTAAGAGGTGACCTAAACGATAGCTGGGTATTTGATGTATCAAGTGTTTATGGTGAAAACAGATACGATTTCGACTCTAAAAATAGCATTAATGCCTCTTATGCTGCTGAGTACTTATTCAACAACCCTAGTGCTTCAGATATTGATATCGCGGCAAATTCTGGACCTACATCCGGTTACAGTGGTGGTTTTAGATTTGATCAGCTTACAGTTAATGTGGATATTTCTGGCAGCATAGATATTGGTCACTCTGATGATTTATATATTGCTTTTGGCGCAGAATACCGTGAAGAAAATTATGAAATTGTTGCGGGTGAGCTAGCATCATATTCCTGTGGTGCATCAAATAGCGATAGCTCATTTCCATCGGTGATTGATGCAGGTGAATTTGCTGAATGTGGTTTTCAGGCTTATCCCGGTTTAAGACCTGACGCCGCAGGAAAAAATGACAGAAATAGCTACGCACTTTATTTAGATATAGAAACTCAAATAACCGATAGCTGGTTAGTGGGTACTGCACTTCGTTATGAAGACTTCTCTGATGCCGGTGACGATTTGGTAGGTAAGCTTTCTACACGTTATGAAGTCAATGAGGATTTTGCCCTACGTGGAGCTATTGCTACTGGTTTTAGAGCGCCATCATTACAACAAAGCGCCTATACAGCCTTTACCACAAACTTAAATAGTGCTGGCGATTTAGAACAATCTTTTACTGCTAATGCCGGTTCTCCATTCCCTGCAGCGTTAGGCGTAGATAGTCTTAAATTAGAAACCTCTGAAAGTATCAGCTTTGGCGCTGTGCTAGATGTTACTAGTGAAATGACGTTAACTATAGATGCCTACCATATAAAAATTGAAGATCGTATTAATCTAGCTAGCTTTTTAAAGGAAGCTGACCTGAATACTTATTTAGCTGCTGATGATGCGATTGTTGCTATTGATGCGTTAAATGCAACAGGTGCAGTGCAAGCTAACTATTTTTCTAATTCTGTAAACTCAACCACAAAAGGGGTTGATATAATCCTTACCTATAAAACTGAGCTAAATGAAGGTGATTTTGGTGCCACATTAGCAGCTAATATTAATGAAACAAAAATTGACAGTGTTAACGCTCCTGAAGGCATTCCTGAAAATATAGCCTTAGATGACTTGCAACGTAGCTTTCTTACTAATGGTCAACCACAAGAGCGTGCTACTTTTACAATAGACTATGCTAAAAATGCTTGGAGCACTTTAGTAAGAGCAAATTATTTTGGTGAAACAGACGTTGATTACTTTGCTAATAATCATATAGATATAGATTCAAGCTTCTTTAAACCTACCAGTACAGTGGAGTCAGCGGTACTAATTGACGTGAATGTAAATTATCAAATTAATGATAATTTAAATGTATCATTCACAGTTAACAATGTATTTGATGTCACTCCAGATGAATTAGGCGAAGATGAAGTATTGGATGCTATCACCAACGGTGCGTTCAAATATCCGGTTAGAGCATTACCTTACGGCTTTGACGGAACAACCTATTCAGCGAAGTTAAATTTCAGCTTTTAGATAAATTATCTTAATCTAATTGATTTTTTATACCAGGCAGTAATGCCTGGTATTTTTTATTGCTTCCTAATAAACAAAAATTAAATTAAAGGTCATTAGTATCTGATTATACTAGTTTGGGGTTTTTAGGATAAAAACGCTCTGGCAAGCTACTAATATGTTCAAAAAAGCGAGTATCTTTGTAAGGTAGTTTCATAAAACCAGAGATACCAATACCGTTAATGGTCGGTAATAGTGTCATAATCTCAGCTAAACATTGGGTAAATTCACCTTTTTTCTCATGATTTAATAGCATTAAATAGCTATGAATTTTTAAATGAGTAGGGAGTACTTCAAAAATAATACAGCCGGTATGATGAATAAGGTTTAACCTTGCCAACACAGCCATTAACTCATCTGGTAGATATAAATATTCATCTGGATCTTTTCCATCTTCAAAGTAAGAATGTAGGCGCGTTATATCATCAATGTCAACAACGTCACTCACCTCAAAAGAAATACACTGTTCAGGCAAAGCAATAAAAGGAGTGTTTTGTTTTTCTCGTTCAACATGCAACGTATTTCGTGCGTTAAACAGACAGCTTTTAAACACGCCAATACGAAATATTCCTTGCGCTAAATAGATCATATTATTAACGGCACTTTCAAAGGAAGCTTCTAAGTTAGGTTCAAATAAAGTTAAATTAGAGTCTATATAAACCCCCTCTTTTGCCCAACGAATAGCTAAACCACCCACCACGGGAAAATGACCTAAACGACCTAAAGCTGCTATAAATGCTTTTTCATTATCGCCCATTCCTATTAAGTAGTTTTTATAATATTTTTCAAGTTGTGCATCATCGATGTCGTCTAAGTTATCACTGTTAGATTCTTCCCGTAAAAATGATTTACGGGAACCATATACCACGGTATCTATTTCTTCTTTTTTAGGTTTAATCCACACGGGTATTAGCGGTTCATTTTTTATAATCGTCGGTTTATCTGACAAAACTAACTGCTTTAAATAAGGTAAATTGTTAAAAAAGTAATCACCTGCTTTACTGCGTTGTTGAGCATCATCACCTAACATTGCCATTAACACATTCGCTAACATTTTTGGTAAACCTAACGCGTTTGGGGGAATAATTTTGGTGCCATAACGACATGACTGTCCTGAAGCAATCGCATACAGTGTTGCAGCTAAGCCTTGCTCGTCAAAACGTGGCGATGATAATCCTCCATTTATTTGCTCAGGACCAATAAAATAAACATCACCTAATCGGGCATTGCTATGTTGTAAATCACTGCTCATTAACTCCATAACATTATTACTGGTACTTTGCCCCACCACATCAAGCTGAGCAATAACAGAAGAGCCCCAATCAATTAACTGTACTAACCCTGACTTTTCATCAAAAACCACATTTGAAGGTTTAATATCACCATGTACATAAAGTTTATTATTTCGGTGAGCACTCGTATCACGCAAGTAAATCAATATATCAGCCAACTGAATAGCAATGCTAACTACCTGCTCTGGTGGAAATGGTCCTCTTTTTAGTGAAAGCTGCTCTAAGTCAATGCCGGGTGCACGACTCATTTGCAAAATAGACTGTCGTTTAATTTTCTGATAATCAATAACGTAAGGTATTTGTTTGTGTCTTAATTGCGCTTGAATATCTGCTTCTTCGCTAAGCCTATCTTGCACGTGCTGTGGTAAATTAAGCCTTGAAAATTTAAACACTACATCTTCATCAACACTGTTATTCGCACAAAACACAAAGCCATAAGCACCTTTGCCAAGTAGCTCGATATTTTTATACCCTAGCTGTTTAAGTTGTTGTTGACAAAGTTCAACCCATTTTTTTAATTTTGTCGCATCTGAATGGCTGAGCAAGTAAATAGATTGCTCTTCTGCAATATAGAAATGTTGAAGTTTTTGTTCAGTACTTTTTTCAGATTGACTTACTGCCACGAAGGTAACCTATTCTAAAAATAGTGATTTAACTCAATATCACTTTAGCGAATTTTGATGAAAAATTTCAGCTAGAAAGCGCCCTACTTTAGGTTCACTTTTTAATCAATAACATATCACTTAACTGATAATCATATTAACTCAAATGCACTAACATGCTACTTGGTTTTTCAATAAATGATTTCCATAAATTACAAAAACGCGCAATGGTGCCACCATCAATAATTCGGTGATCACCAGACCAACTCACTTGCATTATACTGCGTGCTTCAACACTACCTTGCTCGTTAAACCTTGGTAATGTTTGACATTTACCTAGCGCAACAATTGCGGCTTCAGGCTTGTTAATAATTGGTGTTGCCACTGTGCCACCAATTGCACCAATATTAGATATCGTAATGGTGCCACCTTTTAAGTCATCAGGGTGTACTTTACCACTGCGTGCATCAATCGTTAAATGCGTAATATCTGTTGCTAAATCAATAATAGATTTATTTTGCACTTGTTTTACATTGGGTACTAGTAAGCCTACTTTTGAGTCCACCGCAATACCTATATTATGATCATAAAAATAAGTAACTTCTGAACACTCTTCATTTACTTGGCTATTCATCACTGGAAATTCTGTTAATGCCAACGACATCGCTTTCATCAAGAATGGCAACATGGTTAGCTTAATATCTTGTTTTTCTAAGCTGTCTCTTATACTAACGTCATCTATAAACGCTAAACGCAGCTTTATTAACTCTGTCATATCGATTTCTTCACAATGCGTGAAATGAGGAATAGTGTTAACCGAATTAACCATCGCTTTTGCCATTATAGATCTAACGCCACGAATGGGCTCAACACGTGCAGAAGATGTTTGAGCTTGGTTAACCATAGTATTGCTACCTTGTTCAAACGAGAGTATATCTTCCTTATAAACCCGACCTTTATTACCTGAACCCGACACTTCACTAATATTAACACCTAATTCACGCGCTACACGACGAACAGCGGGGCTTGCTAGCGCTTTTGGGTTTGTATCACTTTGCTCTTCATTCTGTGTGTTTTTTTCATAAAGCTCATGTTCTACCCCATTGCTAGACTCAGGTTGTAAGCTTTGTTGTGGTTTTTCTTCAATCTCCACATCCCTATGCACTTCTTTGGATTCATAACTAGCGCTATCTTCCGCTGTAATCATTGAAAAAAGTGGCAAATGTACTTTGGCTATATCACCTTGTTTATAAAAAAGCTTTTCTATCACCCCTGCATGCATAGCTGGAATTTGTACTAATGCTTTATCTGTCATCACATCAGCAATAGGTTGATCTTCAACGACTGTTTCGCCCTCTTTAACTAACCATTCAACAAGCTCACACTCGACAATACCTTCACCAATATCAGGTAATATAAAATCAATGCTCATAACTTTTTCCTAGTCATTGTTATCCGTCAATGTATTAGTAATTAATACTGCGTTTAATCGCTTCATATATTTTTAAATGATCACTGCTGTATTCTTTTTCTAAGGCTAATGGGAATGGAGTGTCTAAACCACAAACACGTGCTATCGGAGACTCTAAATGTAAAAAACATTCCTGTTGAATGCTTGCTGCTATCTCACTAGCAAACCCTCCTGTTAGCGGTGCTTCTTGGCTAACAATTAAACGACCTGTTTTAACCACCGAGTTTGCTATTGTGTCGATATCCCAAGGTAATATGCTGCGCAAATCAATAACCTCACAAGAAATACCGTCGTTTGCCGCTAAATCTGCTGCTTTTTGTAAAAACTCCATTTGTGCCCCCCAACCTAGTAAAGTGATATCACTGCCCGTTTGCAGCACTTCAGCTTTGCCAATGGGTAATTGAAAATCTTCTTCTGGTACTTCACCTAACGATGCTCGATATAAACGTTTAGGCTCAAAAAATATCACGGGATTATCATCGCGGATAGAAGCAAGTAATAGACCTTTTGCCTGATAAGCATTGCGCGGAATGACCACTTTTAAGCCAGGAGTATGTGCAAAATAAGCTTCAGGTGATTGACTGTGATATAAACCACCTGCAATGCCACCGCCATAAGGAGAGCGAATAGTGAGCTTACCGACATTAAACTCATTACCGCTACGATAACGAAATTTGGCCGCTTCATTCACAATTTGATCGAAAGCGGGAAAAATATAATCCGCAAATTGAATTTCAGCAATGGGGCGAGAACCTTGCGCCGCTAGACCATTAGCAAACCCGATAATACCTTGCTCAACTAAGGGGGTATTGAAACAACGTAATTTTCCATATTTATCCTGTAAACCACTCGTTGCACGAAAAACACCGCCAAAGTGGCCAACATCTTCACCGAAACATAAAGTGGTTTCATCTTCGCCCATAGCGATATCAAGCGCATTATTAATGGCCTGTAACATACTCATCTTTGCCATGATTAAAATTTCCCCGCAGTAAATGGGTAAGCTTGTGGATATTTATTAACATGCGCTTTGACTTGATCTAATTGCGATTCTAATTGTGCTGAAGGTACATCGTACACATCTGTAATTAAGGTATCGATATGTGGTTTATTGATTTTTTCAGACACTTTAACTGCGGCTAAGACCTTTTCTCTCAGCTGTTCAAACAGTGCTTTATCTCTATTTTCATCCCACCAACTTTGTGCCAATAACCAACTCTTCATTCGCAAAAGTGGATCATTATCCTGCCATTTAGCTTCTTCTTCTCTTGTGCGATAACCAGATGGATCATCTGAAGTTGAATGTGCGCCTAAACGATATGACATCGCTTCAATTAATACGGGAGCGCTATCTTTTAAAGCATACTCACGTGCTATTTGGGTAGCTTTAATAACAGCTAAAATATCATTCCCATCTATCCTCAAGGTTTTAATCCCATAACCTACACCGCGTGAAGCAATACCATTGCCTTTATACTGTTCATCTGACGGTGTCGAAATAGCATAGCCATTATTACGACAAAAAAAGATCACCGGTACTTCTTGTACCGCTGCCATATTTAAACCGGCGTGAAAATCACCTTCTGATGCGGCACCTTCCCCAAAATAACAAAGGGTGACCGCGTCAAGCCCTTGAAGCTTTTGACCATATGCATAACCTGTTGCTTGTGGAATTTGTGTGCCTAGGGGGGAAGAAACGGTCATATAATTCAATTCGCTAGAACCATAATGAATGGGCATTTGTCGACCTTTACCTAAATCGCTTTTGTTTGAGAACATTTGATTCATAAAGTTTTCAAGACTAAACCCCCGAAACATCAACGCACCTTGTTCACGATATTGACTCATAATCATATCTTGTGGCTTCAATCCTGCTGCGCCACCCACACTGGCGGCCTCTTCACCTAAAGCGGCCATATAAAAGCTTAATCGACCTTGCCGCTGGGCGGCCACCATACGTTCATCTACAACTCGGTGAAAAATTAAGGTTTTATACACCTTAATAGCAAGTGCTTCATCCATATCAGGTAAGTCACTTCCTTCATAAACACTGCCGTCTTTTTTTAAAATTCTAAGCTCCGGAATTTCGACACTATTAGCATCGATAAACGTGATTTTATGTACTATCGGCCCATCATTATAAAGTTCACTACTCATAATATTCTCTTATCTTAATTGTTCGTGCCTGTTAATGATTTAATACATTGGCTGAACAAGATAGCTGCGAATTTTTATTATTTGATACTGGTTGCTCATACTGACTCTTCTGATCTGAGTATAGTCAATAATTTTCAACAATCTCAAAATCAATCCTGTATGCCAACTTAGACGTAAGATTATTGGCTAATTAAAAACAGTTATTAAGGATAGAAGTGAAAAGAAATGTTTACAGTAATCATTCTAATCAAGAGGATTGCTATATAGACAAGTTATTGATTCGGGGTTAGCTATATTCTTGTTCCGCTGGAGATAAGAATATATAGTTTTACAAAATGCCCACACCAAAGCATTAGCTTTGGCTCAAACTTGTGAATTTGATGAAGGGTATTATTATTTAGCTCAACAGAAAAAATTCATGCCACTAAAAATAAAAATTAGACTGCCATGATTAAAAAGGTACTGGGTATTGCTTTAATATATTGTTAATTTCAATAATTAACTCTTCTGATAATTCGATTTTAAAAGCGTTTATGTTTTCCTGTAACTGTTTCATTGTAGTTGCACCAATGATAGTAGAAGTAACGCCATTGACTTGAGCACACCACGCCAGTGCTAATTGAGCTGGCGTTATATCAAAACGCTGAGCTAAATCAACGTAAGCTTGAGTTGCTGCATTGGAGTATTGGGTATCTCTAAAGAGTCCTTGTCTTTGTCCATAAGTCCATCGACTTCCCTCAGGGCGTGCTCCATTAAGGTATTTTCCTGTCAAGATCCCGCCTGATAAGGGAGACCAAGGTAAATAAGCAATATCTTCACGTGCACAGTTTTCGATTAAATAAGGCCAATCTTTCGTGTGTAGCAAGCTAAATTCATTTTGAATAGAAACCATACGAGGTAGATCATATTTTTCACTTAAACGTAAATATTGATTAATTCCCCAAGTAGTATCATCTGAAAGGCCACAATGGCGAATTTTTCCTGCTTTAATACTGTCTGCTAGGCCTTGCAAAATATCTAACATTTGCTCTATTTCAGCAGCACTGTCTTCTTTTAGAAAACCTTCGCTATTTGGCCAATGTTTACCAAAATGCGGTGACATACGATTAGGCCAATGCAATTGGTATAAATCAATATAATCAGTTTGTAACCGTGTTAACGAGTTATCGATCGCCTCTTTTACCGTTTTACCTGAAATATCACTCCCCTCGCGTATATACGAAAAACCGGGGCCGGTTATCTTTGACGCCAGTATAATCTCTTCCCGTTTACTAGGATTAGTCGCTAACCAATGGCCAATGATAGACTCTGTTTTGCCATACGTTTTTTCGGAAGGTGGAACCGCATACATTTCAGCAGTATCAATAAAATTAATGCCCTGCGCTAACGCATAGTTAATTTGTGCATTAGCATCTTGTTGATTATTTTGTAATCCCCACGTCATACTACCCAAACAGACTTGAGAAACATTTAAACCACTAGTGCCTAAAGGAACATACTTCATATTATTGATTCACCCTATTAATAACTGTATGTAAATACTAACAAAAGCACTCCCATTTGCACATAAAATAAAAGTGATAAAGTTTACTCTGGATTAATATCTGCTGGAATTACCGTTAATAGGGCTCGTTGACCTATGGCAACATTAGCATTAGGAAAAATAATGGCTTCGCCTTTTTTTTTAATTTTAATTGCTTGTTCACCATCTGTTGCGATAACAGTACCTATGGCAAAACTAGTGAAGTTTTCAACATCATCACTAAAATTAAAGCTGAAATTATCACAGTGACGGTTAATAATTTGGCTTGCTTCAAAAAAGTTAAAATCTTCTTTTTTATATTCCTTTAAGGCTAGCGATTGAGCTGAAATTAAGGCGGCTAGGCTTCTCTTGATATCGGAAAAATTCTTCATATCATTTTCACCAAAAGGCTTAACTTTACCTAGCTCAATGGTAAAAGCATGTGCGCCAAATTCATTTGATGAAAAATAGCTAATGGAGTTTGTTGGTGCATTAGAAAATAAAATTGTGTTGATGCCACACGCCAACATAAATTGTAACTGTTCTTTTACCCAAGGCCGATTATGTCTGAAAGGATAAAGAGTAAATTTATTATTTTTCGAACCACGAATTGCAGTGTGTAGATCATAATGGAAACGTTCGATAGGTTTATTGATAACTAAACTGGCCGGCTCTGTTCCAGCGGTAAAAAAGTCACGAACGGTATTCTCTAACAACAAAGCACGGTGACGCTCTGGGTTAATCAAACCTTTGCCCTGCCCTTTATCCTGTTCTTTATCTAATAAAAGGCTTTCTGAATGAGCGCCGCTAAAAAGTATATTGAGATTTTCTTCAACAAAACGGCGTTCGAGATTAATTGCCGGTGGATTACCAAATAAAAAAAGTACTCGGTGCTTTAAAGGCAACTCACCTAAAATTAATTGTTTAATTAGTCCATTACATATTTCAATGGGTGCAGTTTCATTACCGTGAACCCCACTAGATAACACGATATCTTTACTTGAGAGCACACTTAAAGGTTCAAAAATAATAATGCCTGTATCAAGGACTGATACTTTCGCTTTTGATGGTTCCTTTTGACATTCAACATCAAAACTAAACGCAGCCATTGAAAACTCATGGCTGCGCGTTAAATGTAAAAAATCGCCTGTTTTTTGTAGTTGAGCTTGTAAATGTGAAGCCGATAATTTCGCTTGAGGGTATACCATAGTAAACCTTTATTAATTTTTGAGCTTTTATTAATTGCGACTTATTATTAACTTACTTGATTATAGTCCCGCTGCTTTAAACGCCGTGCTGACAATGTCTTGAGCTTCTTTTATGATTGTTTGTAAATGTTGTTCATCAATAAAGCTTTCAGCGTAAATTTTGTAAATTTCTTCAGTACCTGATGGACGAGCAGCAAACCAACCATTATCAGTGACCACTTTAATACCACCTATAGCAGCATTATTTCCTGGTGCATGAGAAAGAATTTTTACTATTTTTTCACCTGCTAACATATCTGCAGTGACATCATTACTCGATAACGCACTAAGTACTTTTTTCTGTTCAAATGAAGCAACGGCTTCAACACGACCATAACAAGGCTCACCCAATTCGCTAACCAACTCGAGGTAATGCTGATGGGGATCTTTACCGGTAACCGCTAATATTTCAGCCGCCAATAGCGCCAAAATAAAACCGTCTTTATCGGTAGTCCAAGTACTGCCATCACGTGAGATAAATGAAGCACCAGCACTTTCTTCACCGCCAAAAGCGTAACTTGAATCAGCTAAGCCATCAACAAACCATTTAAAGCCCACCGGGACTTCTGATAAAGGTCTATTTATTTTTTTTGCTACGCGATCAATCAGTGAACTAGAAACCAGTGTTTTACCTATTTTACTTGTTTCCGGCCAATCTCTATGTGTCATCAGGTAATTAATAACGACGGCTAAATAATGATTAGGATTCATTAAGCCTCCGCTTTTAGTCACTATTCCGTGTCTATCGAAATCAGGATCGTTACCAATACTAATGTCAAAATCTTCTTTCATCGCAATAAGGCCGGCCATAGCATAGGGAGATGAACAATCCATGCGAATTTTACCGTCTTTATCAAGTGGCATAAAAGCAAAACTGGCATCAACAATAGGGTTCACAATAAAAATATTGATCCCATATTTGTGCGCAATTACTGGCCAATAAGCAATACCTGAGCCACCAAGTGGGTCTACACCTATGGATACACCAGATTTCGCGATGGCTTCCATATCAACCACTTGTTCTAATTGACTAACATAGTGTTCAATAAAATCTTGCTGTGCCAATAATGTAGACTCGAGTGCCGCCATATAAGGCAGTTTTTTAACATCAACTAAGCCTGCTTTGATCAGTTCATTTGCTCTTTTTTCGATTTTTTTAGTGATGCCTCCTTCTGCTGGCCCCCCATGTGGCGGGTTATATTTAATTCCGCCATCTGAAGGTGGATTATGAGAAGGTGTAATAATAATACCATCGGCAATTGAATGTTCATCGTGGGTTTTATTATGTGAAATAATAAGCCGTGAAATCACAGGGGTTGGTGTAAAACCAGAATTCATATGAGTCGGTGATAAAACATCATCTTGAATGACAACTTCCACCCCATTGGCTATTAGTACTGAAATTGCACTAGCAAAAGCAGGCTCAGATAACGCATGGGTATCTTTACCCAAAAAAAGTGGCCCTGTAATATTTTGTGCTAAACGATATTCAGCAATAGCCTGACAAATAGCAAGAATATGGTGTTCATTAAAGCTAATTTTAGACGCTGTTCCTCGGTGACCAGAAGTACCAAAACTGACTTGTTGAGCCGTAATATCTACATTCGGTGTCCTAAGGTAATAATCACTAACTAATTGGCCAAGGTTAATTCTATCTTCTGGACGGGCTGGCTTACCTGCATGTTGATGAACAGACATATTTTTCCTTTTTATATTTGTTTAATGATTAACATTTCCTAAAACAACTGAATTTAACTTAACAACAAATTTTAGAGTAAGTCTCGAATTTTTATCACATCACTCTCATCATAACCTAATAAAGTCGCAGCTTCTGTTAACATCATTTTTTTACGGGTAGTATTTGAGTTTGTGATCACCCAAAATGGGCTTTGCGGTACTTGTTTTGGTTTAGTACTGCTACCGCTTGCCGTTAAAATTTCTTCACTTAAAGCAAAGTATAAACGTTTTGTTTTTCTAGCACTGACTTTAGGGGCAATATTAGTCACTACCTTAAATGTACTTGGATGAGCTCTGTATAAGGCGGCAAGAATTAATAAAAAACGACCTACCGCGCCACGTTGCATGGCAAGTTCTTCTTTATTAATAAAATTAAAAACACTTTCTGAGTTACTAATCGGTGTTGCATCACCTGAATCAATATCAGCAACATCTGTATTTGCCACGTCGGTGATTTGTGATGATTCTTCTCGTTCAGTATCATCTTTGATTTCTGATACCAGTGTAGATTGCGTAACGGATTGCTGACTAGAGTCTCCTAGTGGGAGTAAACGACGCAAAATACTTGACGCGCTCTCACCAATAGCTTGTGTATTAGAAACAATATACAGATAAAGTTCATCGTCTATTTCAATATTTTTCATTTATCACTAACTTCTATAAATTTTTAGGTGCAGCAAGATTATACCCAAATTTATGGTTATTTCATGATAAAATTATCATAAGTTAAAAATAAATAAACAAATAAAATGACAAATATGAGCCAAACAACACAACTGAACACCGAGCTTCTTAATTTTCAACAACAAGGTGAAGGAGAGCATATAATTCTCATTCATGGTTTATTTGGAAGTTTAGAAAATTTAAATATGGTTGCTAAGAGTTTAAGCCAAGATTATTGCGTGACCAGTATTGATGTTAGAAACCATGGTAATTCGTTTCATCAACAAAATATGGACTATCAAATTCTCGCACAAGATGTCATTAACTTATTAGATAAATTAGCGATTAAAAGTTGCCATATATTAGGCCATTCAATGGGCGGAAAAATAGCGATGAAAATAGCGCTTTCCTTTCCAGAGCGACTTAAAAAACTCATCGTTGCAGATATCGCTCCAGTTAAATACCCTGCCCATCATTTAACCATCATCGAAGGGTTACAGGCTATAGACCTCACGCAAGTACATAAACGTAAAGATGCAGATAGTCAATTAGCAAAATATGTCACTGACGCCAGCGTAAGGCCTTTTTTACTGCGTAATATAGCCCTAAATGAGCAAAGGAAATTTCAATTCAAATGTAACCTAAATAACATTGAACAAGGTTACCAACAAATAATGCAAAGTATTAGTGCTCAAAAAGATGAACAATTTAACGGAGAGACTTTGTTCATTAAAGGGGGAAATTCAGATTACATATTACCTGAACATCAAAGTGCAATATCACAACTTTTCCCTAAAGCTAAAGCAAAGATCATTCAAGGTGCAGGGCATTGGCTGCATGCAGAGAAGACTGTTGCTTTTAATAAAATAGTTGACGCTTTTTTATCACACTAATTTACCTAATAAGTCTTTATGTTCCTAAGAGTAAACACTTGACGAAGATCAATAAATTAATTTTGTATATAAGATAGAGTTTTTAAACATAAGTCCTATGAAAGTCCATGTGTTTCATTTCATTACATGCTATAGTGTCGCCAATTTTTTAGCTTACATCGTCATTTGATGTAGTTTTTATAATAAAAGAACACACATGCTAGCTGAACATTTAGAACTTATTGAGGCAATAGGCCTTAACTTATTTTTTCTATTCATTTTTGGGTTTATTGGTTTATCCATTCACGATGTGATGAATAAAAACGACGTACCTAAAATGGGACGATTGGTCGTTTACTTCGTACTTTTTTTAGGCTGTTTCGGTTTTATTGCCAAAGGCATAATTCAATTTGTCTGGGAAAGTAAGGGTGTTGGCTAATGGCAAAAGAGTTAAATGATTTAACAACCATTGACTTATTTAGTGATGATAAACGACCTGGCCGACCTAAAACAAGTCCGCACCCACGTAAAGAACAGATCAGACTAAATAAACGTAATCAAGTAAAACGAGATAAGACTAAAGGTTTAAAACGAGTTGAATTTAAAATACACCATAGCTTATTTGAACAGTTAGAAGAACTGGCTAAAACTAAAGGTATTAGCCGCTCTGAATTAATTGAATCGCTATTGATTGATTCTTTAGCACAAAAAAATAAATTTAATTGAAGTTTAAAAGGTAAATATCCATGGCAATCGTAGGTTTATTCTTCGGTAGTGATACCGGCAACACCGAAGCAATTAGTAAAATGATCCAGAAAAAACTGGGCAAAAAAATGATCGATGTTAAAGACATCGCAAAAAGCACTAAGGAAGAAATTGCAGAATTTGATATGCTTATATTAGGCATACCCACTTGGTATTATGGTGAAAACCAATGTGACTGGGATGATTTTCTACCTGAACTTGAAGAAATTGATTTTACTGATAAGCTTGTCGCCATTTTTGGCCTTGGTGATCAAGAAGATTACGCAGAATACTTTTGCGATGCAATGGAACCTTTACGTGACATTGCTGAGAGCAAAGGTGCTATTATTGTTGGCAGCTGGTCTACTGAAGGTTATGAGTTTGAAGCATCAAAAGCATTAATCGATGAAAATACTTTTATTGGTTTATGTATTGATGAAGACAGACAACCTGAATTAACCGACGCACGTGTTACTAAATGGGTTAATCAACTAAATGATGAAATGTGTTTAGCAGAATTAGCTTAAACCGTATAATAAATAGGGCTTTATCAGCCATTATTTTAATTAAGAAAGCTCAACAATTGAGCTTTCTTTCTATTTAAAACTAAAAAAATTGAATAAATACAACTAAGCCTTTATCCTTCATCAATAACCTCATATACTTTGAGCCTTATCATCTTTAGAGAACATATTTACATGGCAGATCAAAACGCAGAACTTAAAAAGGCTGGATTAAAAATCACCTTGCCACGTATTAAGATCTTAACTATTCTTCAAGAGCCAAATAATCAACATATCAGTGCAGAAGATGTTTATAAGATATTGTTGGAGCAACACGAAGAAATAGGCTTAGCAACAGTTTACCGTGTATTAAACCAATTTGATGATGCAGGTATTGTTACCCGCCACCATTTTGAAGGTGGTAAATCGGTATTTGAACTTGCCCATAAAAAACATCATGACCATTTGGTTTGTTTAAAATGTGGAAAAGTAGTTGAATTTGAGGATGATGTCATTGAACAAAGGCAATCAGATATTGCTAAATTTCATAACATCACACTGACAAACCATAGTTTATACTTATACGGTGAATGTGAAGATAAAGTAGCGTGTGAAGAATATCGCCTAAACCAATAATAATACGGCATCTGATTTTGTAATAATCAGCAACAAAAATTAAGTCTTATCATTATACCAACGTTGTTTATGCTGATATCACGGGGAGATGACTAGTAGATAAAGTTGAGTTTTTTATAACTCTTGAAGTTAGGTAATGATTTATCAACGTTAAGAAACAATAAAGAATAAACGAAGTTAAGAGATACCAAAGCTGAGGGAATAAAAGATGAACCTCGAATTAAAAATCATTCCACCTGTACAGTTTACTATCTGTGCACTGTTAATGTTTACGCTAAGGTATTATTTCCCTCAATATCACTTTTCTTTAGCGTTTAACTTTCCACTTATTATACTTTTAATAGCGTTAGCCAGTATTATCGGTTTAATAGCGCTGTATGACTTTCACAAACACAACACTACATTTCATCCTCACGTACCAGAAAAAACAACAACTGTGGTAGATTCTGGTATTTACGCCTACTCACGTAACCCTATGTATTTAGCCTTAGTATTGCTTTTATCTGCGTTAGCATCTTACTTTGGCAACATCACTTGCTTCGCTGTTATTCCGTTATTTATTTGGTACATCACTCAGTATCAAATAAAGCCTGAAGAAGTGATGCTTGATAAACTTTTCCCTAATGAATACCAAGCTTACAGTAAAAAGGTACGGCGCTGGTTATAATAAGTGACCTTTGGAGAAAACGGGCAATACTTTCTAGTTAAGCTTTCTTCAAATAAGCGGCGACCAAAACAATCCGTGTTCCGTTTACTTTACCTTCAATGTGTTCTGGGTTATCCGTTAATGAAATACCACGTACTATAGTGCCTTGTTTTGCGGTAAAGTTGGCGCCTTTAACCTTTAAATCTTTGATCAAAGTAACATTATCACCATCTTGCAATTCAGCCCCATTACTATCTCGGGTTGGCCCATCCCTTTGTTCAGCGGCTATGCCCTGCTCAGCCCAAGTTCTTACTTCATCTTCTAGATAAATCATTTCAAGCGCGTCTTGCGCCCAACTCTCTGTTGAAAGTTTATGAAGCATACGATATGAAACAACTTGTACGGCTGGCTCTTGGTTCCACATGCTATCATTTAAACAACGCCAATGATTTGTATCTAACGTTTCATTGCCTTCAATTTGAGATTGACAATTTTGGCAAATATACACACATTGCTGAGCACTTAAATCACTTGTTGGAGGTACTGGAAATACTAATAAATTATCTGTTGCTGTACAAAGTTCACAACTGTTATTACTTCGTTGTTGCAATGCTTGTTCGGTTGCCATGCTCATTCCTAATTAAAAACTAAAATACAAAAATTGTAATAACATAATTATAACATGCTATTTATTCTCAATAAATGCTCTGAAATTACTAATCAGTAGAGAAACTAGTCCCTCAGTAATAATAGCTTCAGCTTATAAATATTATTATTAGATTAAACGCAAATAGTGGCTAAAAACACCATTGGATAGCCTTATTTCCATTTAGAGTTAACGCTTCAGACTAGCTTAATAACTCTTTTTTATAATAA
This sequence comes from Colwellia sp., assembly GCA_034111385.1. Lineage (GTDB taxonomy): Bacteria > Pseudomonadota > Gammaproteobacteria > Enterobacterales > Alteromonadaceae > Colwellia. Next base: position 20,662 of record JAWUXK010000093.1, read on the forward strand.
ATTTAACGCTCCCAAGTCACTTGAAAACAAGGAGTGTTTTTATTGGGTATAAACTCTTGGCATACAAAGTATCCCACTACAGCAACCAATACATCGTCAAAGTAAATAAATGGGATACGATTTCGTTCCCATGGCGGAATATTAAGTTCTTGTAATACTTTCTTTAAACTTCGTGAATGATGACGATAATCAGGTAAACAACGAGGGTTATTATGACAATAGTGTACGGTTACTTTTTGTCCTTGAGCTGGGAGCGTTATTTGTTGACATGAATTTGCACTTTCAGCAGTTTGAGTGTTAACAAATGTTAACTTTCCTAAAGCATCAGGTAATTCAATAACATTGCCTGAGGCTTTATCTTGTTTTTTATCAAAATAAACATTAGTCTGCCAATCACTCACATTTTTAAAATCAGCGGTTAAATACAAAGCGTCTTTATAACGGCGCAAGTAATTGTCACCCACTTTAATTGCAGGATTTTTATCCGTACTTGCGAAAAGTTGTTGATAAACCTGGGCGAGTTGTTCAGTACTTGGCATTAAATAATGATGTTGCGTTAAAAAGAAACGCACTAAGTTATTAAAACGTGCAACAGAAAGTTTACTTAGTTCACTCACAGATAAGCTTTGATCATTTAGCTGACTTTCAGCTAAATCTTGCTCAGCTAATTCGTTCAACAATAATTGTCCTTCTAGACAATGACGGCTACTTCGATTAATGGTTTGAGTGATACTAGGCCAACGTTCACTGAGTAACGGCATAATTGTTTGACGGATAAAGTTACGATCAAAACGAGTATCGCTATTCGACTCATCTTCAACCCATTTTAGCTGTTGTTGATTTGCAAGATGCACAATTTCTGCGCGAGAAACATTGAGCAACGGACGCAAAATTATATCTTTGCCTTGGTTTATTTTCGATGCCATCGCCGATAAACCTTTTAACCCTGAACCTCTTTTAAGTGCAAGTAGAAAGGTCTCTGTTTGATCATCACGATGATGGCCAGTGATAATTAACGATTGTTCATCATAAAGGGAATATAACGCTTGGTATCGTGCATCACGAGCTAAGGCTTCTAATGAATGTTGCGCTTTTTGTTTAACATTCACTTCACAAGCAACAAATGTTAATTTAAGTTTTATACATTCTTTTTCAGCAAAAGCTTGCCATGTATTCGCGTTAGCACTTAAACCATGATTGATATGACAAACGGTAATTCGATTGGATATTTTTTTTGCATGCTTTAGCTCAGCTAAAGCATGCAATAAGACTTGTGAGTCAACTCCACCGCTATAAGCAATAATTAGCGGTGTTTGGGGATAGTTATTGATGGCACTTAACAGTGCCGATTCAATGATTGTATTCATATATAGGATTGGTCAAACTAACGTTCAACCTACATATTAACAGTAACCAAATGACATTAATTTTTCGTAACGTTTATCAATTAAGTCTTCTTTAGATAACTCTTCTAATTCAGCTAAATCAATTTTTAACGATTCTTTAAGCGATGCCGCCATTAGATCCATATCGCGATGTGCTCCACCTAAAGGCTCTTCGACAACATTATCAATTAACTCTAATTCTTTAATACGCTCAGCAGTAATGCCCATCGCTTCTGCTGCGGTAGATGCTTTCTCTGCAGTTTTCCATAAAATAGATGCGCAACCTTCCGGTGAAATAACTGAATAAGTAGAATATTGCAGCATATTTACTTTATCACCAACGCCAATGGCTAAAGCACCACCTGAACCACCTTCACCAATAACAGTACAGATAATAGGTACTGATAAACGAGCCATCACTTTTAAGTTACGTGCAATAGCTTCACTTTGACCGCGCTCTTCGGCGCCAACACCTGGATAAGCGCCTGGGGTATCAATAAAAGTGATAATTGGCATATTAAATCGCTCTGCCATTTCCATTAAGCGTAGTGCCTTACGGTAACCTTCTGGGCGAGGCATACCAAAATTACGCTTCACTTTTTCTGCTGTAGAACGGCCCTTTTGATGACCAATAACCATCACTGGCTTGCCATCTAAACGCGCAGTACCACCAACGATAGCGCAATCATTAGCATAAGCTCTATCACCTGCTAACTCATCAAACTCAGTAAAAATACGCGACAAGTAATCTAGTGTATAAGGTCGTTGAGGGTGGCGAGCTACACGTGCTATTTGCCAAGAGTCTAAATCAGCAAATATTTTTTTAGTTTGCTCTTTATTTTTTTCATGTAATTGCGCTATTTGGTCTTCTAAATCAAGATCAAGGTCTTGACCAGCGTTAACCGACTCTAGCTCTTCAATTTTTGCATTTAGCTCAGCAATCGGTTGTTCGAAATCTAAAAAATTTAATGACATAGTTTCTCTGTACCTAATAAAGTGTACCTAAAATTTGTACATGTGTTGCTTTAGTCATTAGCGCAAGGGCTAACGACAGTTAATTGGTTTAGATAAGTCGCTATTTCGTTTCAGCTACTTAAACTGCAAGGTGACGCTTTCTTCACCTAATAACTCTTTTAAATCATATAATAACATATCAGTCGGCGATACGCGCCATTGTACGCCAAGTTCTAACATGCCGCGAGCTTCTTCTCGCTGATAATACACCCTAATAGGACAAGTACCTTCTTTATAGGGCGTTATTATATGCGTAAATTGTTCAATAAAATCATCACTAATCGTTACCCTATTAATTTGAATATCTAGGGATGTAACGTAATTTTCTCGTGCATCAGCTATCGTCATGATATCACGGGCGGTCATTGTATTACCACCAGAGTAATCATCAAAGCTGACCTGTCCACTACAAACTAAAATGGCATCAGTTTCAAGTAGTTCTGCAAAATTATCATAATCATCTGGAAATAAACGTACATCCATTCGAGCACTTTTATCATCAAGCGTCACTAATGCCCAACGACGACCGCGCTTATTAACCAACACTCGTACGCCAATAACTAAGCCAACGGCAACTGCTTGTCGGTCTCTACCCGTTGGCTGCATACCAACTAATCGTGAAGTTGCATATTTTTTGATTTCATTTAAATAGCGATTTATTGGATGACCCGTCAAATATAAACCTAAGGTTTCTTTTTCGCCATCAAGCCATTTTTCTTCTGGCCATTTTTTAACATTTTTAAAAATTTGACGAGAGTCTGTTTGCTCGTCATTGATCAAACCAAACAAATCATTTTGCCCTAGTGCTTCGGCTTTTGCATGTTGGTCTGCAGCTTTAATAGCTTCTGGTAGGGTTTCAAATAAAGCAGCTCGGTGGGGTAAATCTTTTCCGTCCGCAGTCAATTTATACGTTGGCCCTAAAGCATCCATCGCACCAGATTTTATTAACTTTTCCAATACGCGTTTATTCGTTTTTTTCAAATCCAAACGAGCACAGAAGTCGAATAAATCGATAAAAGGCCCACCCGATAAACGCGCTGCAATAATAGCTTCTATTGGGCCTTCACCAACGCCTTTTACCGCACCGATGCCATAAACAATTTGATTATTATCGTTAACGGTAAATTTATATTGTCCGGCATTAACATCAGGTGGAAGTAGGTCTATTCCCATATTTTCACATTCATCAACCAGAATAACCACTTTTTCAGTGTTATCCATATCTGCTGACATAACCGCCGCCATAAAGGGGGCGGGATAATGTGTTTTCATCCAGAGGGTTTGATATGAAACTAATGCATAAGCGGCAGAATGAGATTTGTTAAAGCCATAACCAGCAAATTTTTCTACGAGATCGAAGATTTTCATCGCTAATTCGCCATCAACCCCCCGATCTATTGCACCTTGCTCAAAGCCCGCTCGTTGTTTAGCCATCTCTTCAGGTTTTTTCTTACCCATGGCACGACGTAGCATATCCGCGCCACCCAGTGAGTATCCTGCAAGTACTTGGGCAATTTGCATTACTTGTTCTTGATACAAGATAATGCCGTACGTCGGTTCTAAAACAGGTTTTAAATCAATATGCTGCCACGTTTCATCTGGGTAACTAACCTCTTCACGGCCATGTTTACGTTCGATAAAGTTATCAACCATACCTGATTGCAGTGGCCCAGGACGAAACAAAGCAACCAATGCAATGATATCTTCAAAACAATCTGGCTTGAGTTTATCAATCAACGATTTCATACCACTGGATTCTAACTGGAACACCGCGGTAGTTTTAGACGCGAGCAATAATTTAAAACTCGCTTTATCTTCAAGATCAATGGTGGTGATATCAATGGGCTCTTCGCCCGCTTTAAGTAGCTTTTCATCAGCGATTTCAATGGCCCATTGTAATATAGTTAAGGTTCTTAACCCTAAGAAATCAAACTTAACTAAACCTGCATCTTCAACATCATTTTTATCAAATTGTGTGACTGGGTTTTTACCTTCATCATCACAGTAAAGTGGGGCAAAATCAGTGATGGTCGTAGGAGAAATAACTACGCCACCAGCATGTTTACCCGCGTTACGTGTAGTTCCTTCAAGAATACGACACATATCAATAAGATCTTTAACCTCACTGTCTTGTGCGTAGATTTCAGGGAGTTTCGGCTCTTCTTCGAAGGCTTTTGACAACGTCATGCCAGGAGTTGGCGGAATTAGTTTTGAAATTCGGTCAACAAAACCATAAGGATGACCAAGTACTCGTCCAACATCACGGATTACTGCTTTAGCCGCCATCGTACCAAAGGTAATAATTTGCGATACCGCGTCACGGCCATAAAGTTCGGCTACATGGTCAATAACTTCATCTCGTCTATCCATACAAAAATCGATATCGAAATCTGGCATAGATACCCGCTCAGGGTTTAAGAACCGTTCAAATAGTAGATCGTATTCAAGTGGGTCAAGATCTGTAATATCTAGTGCATAAGCAACTAAAGATCCTGCACCTGAACCTCGTCCCGGTCCAACTGGGATGTTGTTATCTTTACTCCACTGTATAAACTCCATTACAATCAAGAAATAACCTGGGAATCCCATGTTATTAACAACTTCTAACTCAATTTTGAGGCGTTCATCATAGGGTTTACGATTTTCAGCAAAGTTGTCCGCTTCAGTATCAAATAACTTTTTTAAGCGTTTTTCTAAACCTTTCTCTGAAACCTTAATAAAATAATCATTAATTTCCAAGCCTTCAGTAGGGAAATCAGGTAATACATACTCACCAAGGCGCACGGTAACATTACAGCGTTTGGCTATTTCTACTGTGTTGGCTAGTGCTTCGGGTATATCACTAAATAACTCACACATTTCTTCCTGAGAGCGCAAATATTGTTGTGAGCTATAACGTTTAGGTCGGCGTTTATCATCAAGCGTATAACCATCATGAATTGCGACGCGAATTTCATGAGCATCGAAATTATCTGGGGATAAAAACATCACTTCGTTGGTAGCAACAACAGGTAAGTTATACTGGGTAGCAAAGCTTACCGCCAGATGAATGTAGTTCTCTTCATCATTTCGACCTGTTCGAATCAACTCGATATAAAAGCAATCATTAAAATGACATTGGTAAAAATTGAGCATTTCAAGTGCAAGATCATTATTCCCCTTTAACAAGACCTTACCTATATCCCCTTCTCTCGCACCTGAAAGTAGAATAAGACCTTCTTTATATTCAACTAACCATTCTTTATCTATTACCGCTTTATCTTGCAGATGACCACGCATATAAGCTTTTGAAATCAGCTCTGTTAAATTTTTATAGCCTATATTGTTAGTGCTTAAGATAACTAAGCGAGAAAGTTCTTCCCCTAACTCATCACTTTTTACCCAAAAATCACTCCCAATAATAGGCTTAATGCCTGCACCGTGAGCTGCATGGTAGTACTTTACTAGACCACAAAGATTCGTTTGATCCGTTAGCGCTAGCGCAGGCATATTTAATTCTGCAGCGTGTGCAACAATTGGTTTGACTTTGTTTAAGCCATCACACATTGAGTAATCACTGTGCACACGTAAATGAATAAAACGGGGATCTTGAGTTTGTTCTGTTGGTATTATTTCAGTCACGCTGACATCATTCATTGATAAGCCCTAGGACTCTGGCTACAGGTTTAAAACTTTGACGATAACAATCAAGCACCCCGAGTTCGATTATTTTTTCTAAATGGGCCTTAGTAGGATAACCTTTATGTTTGGCAAAGCCATATTCAGGGTGCAGCTTGTCAAGTGCAATCATTTCGTCATCGCGAGTAACTTTTGCTATTATGGATGCCGCGCTAATTTCAACAACTCTATCATCTCCTTTAACAACCGCTTGGCTATTAATACTTCCTTGCTCATTTGCAAAAGAAGGCGTCCGGTTACCATCGACTAGCACATAATCTGGTGTTACTGACAACCCCTGCACCGCACGCTGCATTGCTAGCATCGTGGCGTGGAGAATATTTAACGTATCAATTTCTTCTGGACTGGCCCTACCTACTGACCATGAAATGGCTTTTACTTTAATCTCTTCAGCAAGTAGATTACGTTTTTTTTCTGATAATTTTTTTGAATCCATCAAACCTTCGATTGGGTTGTCAGGATCTAAAATCACCGCAGCTGTTACTACATCCCCCACTAAAGGGCCGCGGCCTACTTCATCGACTCCCGCAATACAGTAAGCAATTGGGTATTCAAATGGAGCTAAAGTTTTTTTCGACGCCATGATAATTACGCTTCACTTTTAAAAACAGGAGGTAAGATAGCAACCACAGCATTCGCAGCTTGTTGGCTAGCATGACATTTTAATTGTTGATGAATAGTAATAAAACTATTATTTAAACTACTTTGATCTTGGTAAAGACGCTCTTTTACTAAGGGCACAATTTTTTCTACGCAAACCTCATTTTGTAATAGTTCAGGAATTAAAGATTTATTCGCTAAAAGGTTTGGCAATGAAAACCATTGTAATTTAACTAACCAGTTAGCTAACCAATAGGTAATTAAATTAAACTTATAACAAATAACCATTGGCCTTTTTATTAAAGCTGCTTCTAGAGTTACTGTCCCCGACGCGGTTAATAAACAATCACTGGCAGCCATTACTGTTTGCGTTTTATCAATAATAACTTCAACTGATAAACTGGGTGCAAGTTCAGCTTTTAAACTATTAAATTGCTGTGCGCGTTTTTCACTCACCATAGGTGCAATAATAATTAAATTTTCATCATCTTTTTGTAATTGTTTCGCACTTTCAAAAAAAGGCTCTAACAAACGCGAAAGCTCACCACCACGGCTACCTGGCATCAAGGCTAATATCTTGGCTTTATGAGGTAAGCCAAGCTCAGTTCTTGCCTCTTCTTTATCACTTTCCATTGGAATATCGTCTGCTAATGGGTGACCAACAAATGTGCAAGGTACTTGGTGCTTGTCATAAAACTCTTTTTCAAACGGCAATAGTGAAAGAACCATATCAGTCGCTTTTGCAATTTTGAAAATACGCTTTTCTCGCCAAGCCCACACAGAAGGGCTAACATAATGAACGGTTTTTATTTTATACGCTTTTAAGCGTAACTCTAATCCAATATTAAAATCGGGGGCATCAATGCCAATAAACACGTCAGGTTGATTAGCTGCGAAGTGATTGACTAATGATTTTCTAATATGAAGCAAACGGCGAAGTCGTCCTAATACTTCAACAATCCCCATTACCGCCAGCTCTTCCATCGCGTATAAACTTTCAAAACCTAGCTTTAGCATTTTATCGCCGCCAATGCCGACAAACTTAGCTTGTGGAAATTGCTTTTTCAGTTCAACCATTAAGCCTGCGCCGAGGGTATCGCCAGAATGCTCACCAACAACAATGGCAAACACTGGTTCAGCTTTAGAAAGAGAAATATTATTTTGTGTAGAAGCTGTCACTATGTAGATCCTAGGCTTTAAATCTTAGACGTTAATGACTAGGTTATAAACCTAGTTTTCTAGTATTAGCGAATAATGCCACGTGTTGATTGCTTAATTGAGTCAGTAAACAATTCTATCTCGGGTGAGGGTTTACATTTTTTTGCTATCGCAGATAAAGCATCATCGATAGATTGATTTTTACGGTAAACTTCTTTGTAAGCACGTTTAATCTCTAATATAGAATCACTAGAAAAACCTCTACGTTTTAAGCCTTCAGTATTTAACCCAAAAGGTTTAGCCGGATGGCCAGATGTCATAACGTAAGCAGGTACATCTTTTATTAGCAAGGCATTCGCAGCGATAAAACTATGCGCACCGATATGACAAAATTGGTGTACTCCAGACATACCACCGATAATAACGTAATCACCTACATGGACATGACCCGCGATAGAAGCGTTGTTCGCCATGATACAATTACTACCCACCATACAGTCATGGGCAACATGGCTGTATGCCATAAATAAATTATTACTACCAATTTGAGTGAGGCTATTGTCTTGAATAGTACCACGATGAATAGTGCAACCTTCTCTAAAGGTATTGTTATCACCGATGATAAGCTCTGTTTTTTCACCCGCATATTTAAGATCTTGGCAATCTTCGCCAATACTAGCAAATTGAAAAACACGGTTACCTTTGCCCATTTTGGTTGGGCCATTAATCACTACATGAGAACTAATTTCACAGTCATCGCCGATCACAACAGAACTATCAATATAGGTCCATGGGCCTATAGTTACATTTTTGCCAATAATGGCGCCTGGCTCAATAATCGCTTGAGGATGTATCATAAAAAGTCCCTTAGATAATTTTCTAAATATAAACTATTACAACTATAACCATTTAATTGTAAGTAATGCACTTTGATCTATAGAAAAAACATGACTTGGTGTTATTCAATAAAACTAAATTAAAAAATAATGCAACAAAGTAATCTTATAAAGTTCGACGGGCACACATTAAATCAGCTGAGCAAACCACTTTACCATCAACGATGGCTTTACCATAAAACTTCCACATTCCACGACGCTCTTTTAAAAACTCAACATGTAAATGCATTGTGTCACCGGGTAACACTGGCTTTTTAAAGCGTGCATTATCAATTGAAGCAAACAAGTACATTTCATTTTCTTCACGCGTGTCTGTGCTCTTAAATCCAAGAATACCTGTTGCTTGTGCTAGTGCTTCTAGAATTAATACACCTGGAAAAATAGCGGCCTCAGGAAAATGCCCCGTAAAAATAGGTTCATTAATTGTGACATTTTTAATGGCATGTAAATATTTTCTTGGCTCATGATCAACCACTTTATCAACCAATAACATCGGGTATCTATGTGGGATAAGCGTCTTAATTTCGTTAAGTGCTATTGGTTTAGCTTGTCTTTCTACCTCAGTTTTTTCTGTATCTATGTTTTCCAAAAGAGTTTTCCTTACTTTGGTATACGCTAATTCATTTCTTGACGGAATTAGCGCATTGTTTGCGTTATATTGCTTTATTTTTATTATTTATTTGCAACTAATGTATTTCTAATTGAATAATTTATGACTGATTTTTAAGAAGCTTTTCTAGCTCTTTTACTCGGCTTGTTAAGCTATCTAACTTCTTAATTCTCGCATTAGTTTTATGCCACTCTTTATTCGGAGCAGCGGGCATTCCTGATGAATACACCCCAGAATTAGCAATAGCTTTAGTCACCATTGTCATGCCGGTAAAAACACAATTATCTGCAATATTAATATGACCAATTACGCCAACAAGGCCAGCAATAGTACAATTTTTCCCTATTACTGTACTGCCTGCAATAACACTACAAGCTGCCATTGCTGTATTTTCGCCAATTATAACATTATGCGCAATTTGAATTTGATTATCGAGAATCACCCCATCTTTAATAATGGTGTTATCAAGTGCACCTCTGTCTATGGTGGTGCTAGCGCCAATTTCAACATGATTGCCAATAATTACGCTACCCAGTTGAGGGATTTTGTGCCATTTATATTGCCCACTGACTGGAGCATAACCAAAGCCATCAGAGCCAATTACGGTATTTGCCTGAATTAAACATGCTTGACCAATAACAACCTGATGATAAACACTGACATTGGACCAAAGAGTGGTATCTTTTCCAATTGTCACATTTTGCCCAATAAAACAACCTGCACCAATACTGACGTTATCGTCAAGCTGAACGCCAGATTCAATAACACAGTTAGCACCTATAGAGACATTATCACCTAGTTTAATATCATCAGCTATTATTGCACTTTCGTGAATACCGTTAGCAGATGCAGGCGTAGTATCAAGCAAGTTTGCTAATAGTGCATAACCCATATAGGGGTTATCCATGACTAAAGCATTTACAGGGCACTGAGGTAATGTTTCAGGAGAGACAATTACCGCGCTGGCTTTAGTTGCACAAAGTTGTGATACATATTTACTATTAGCAAGAAATGCAACTTGACCTGACTGAGCGTTAGCTAGTGTAGCTATGCTACTTACTGTGCTATTAGCAACAGAAGTATTTGATGGGTCTTTAACAACTAATTCAGCATTAATATGTTTTGCAATTTCTGCAAGCGTATAACTCATGGTATCTCTTTCTATGTATGACTAGTCAAAAGCTACTTAAGCTTACTTACTTGCTCTACTACTTTACTAGTGATGTTAATAGCAGGTTTAGAAAAAACAACCGCTTGCTTTGATAACACTAAATCATAATCTTCTTTCGCTGCAATATTATCAACTGCTTGAGTGACTAAAGCAAAAAGCTTATTAGTCTCTACATTTTTACGCTGAGCAACTTTTTGTTGAAATTCTTTTACTTTAACTTGATATTGCTGATATAAATTAGCCATTTTAGTTTGTAAGTCTTTCGTGTCTTTTTCACTCATCAAAGAACCATTACGTTTCAAATTTTCATCTTCAAAGGTTAGATCTTTTTGTAACTGTTCAATAACTGCTTTTTCATCTTTAAATTCGGCTTCTAATGTCTGCATCAATACAGCTGATTGAGGAATTTGATTAATAGCTTCTTGCACATTTACAACCGCAATTTTTTGTTCGAAAGCCATAGCACTACTGGCTAATAGTAATGTTGATGCCGTTGCTGTTACAGCCATAGATTTAATAAATTTGTTCAATGTATTTTCCTCTTTTCATTTTTGTTTTAGGTATTAATTTTTTACTTAACCAAACTTACAGTTAAACACCTTAAGTTGATAGATAAATTTAAAAAGTTTGTCCGATATTAAAGCTAAAGAACGAAGTATCATCACCCAATTCTTTTTTTATTGTCCTAGCAAAACTAAAAACCATTGGCCCCATTGGTGACAGCCATTGGATAGATAAACCACCTGAAGATCTAAAACGTCCAATATCAGAATAGTCAGACAGTTTTTCTTGTTCAACATCCGCTAAATCAGTGAAGTCGTCTATATTAAATTCAGTGTCCCAAACCGTTCCCACATCAACAAAAAAACTGCTGCGAACACTATTCGAATAACTTTCGTCTAAGAATGGTGTTGGTACGATTAATTCAATACCGCCAACCGCAATAGCATTACCGCCAACAGAGCGAGGTGATACTTGAATATAATCGTGATCAGGCCCTAAACAACAAGCACTACCTCCTGTAGGATTAGGTGTTCCGTCAAGCCCAGTAGGGTAACGATAAACAGCACGCGGACCTACCGTATTAGTTTCAAATCCACGTAAGGTACCCGAACCACCTGCTCTAAAGTTTTCCCAAAAAGGTAGCAACTGATCATTACCATTAACCTGACCATAACCATTACCATATCCTAATTGCATACGGGCTAGTACTGTCCAGCGTTGATTTCGTGATAATGGAAAATAAAACTTAGTATCTAAATTAATCTTAAAGTATTGGATATCTGAAGAGTTCGGTGTCGTCATTTTCAAAGATAAACTTTGTTGCGAACCCGCTGTTGGAAAAGTGCCTCGGTTTAAAGTGGAGCGAGTAATGCTTGCACTCACATCAAAGTTTTTAAACGCCAATGCTGCATCAGGATCGGTTGGATCTGAATGCAAATCATAAAAGGTTTGAATTTGTTCGTAAGTTTCTAGTGACGTAATTTCATTATTTTTGAAACCTACGCCAAAATTAACTCTAACATATTCATTAATAGGAAAGCCCCAATTCAGTCCAATACCATAAGTTCTATTATTATAATCAACTAAATTGGCATTACCGGCATTAAAGCCTTGATAAAATATTTGTCCACCCAGTGATACCGCATCAACTGTAAAGTAAGGGTCTGTATAAGAAAGGCTAGCACTTTTTGAATAAGCGTTAGTATTCACTGAAAAGCCTAATCGGTTACCTGTACCTAAAAAGTTATTCTGCTGAATACCTGCATTTAAACTTAAACCGGTTGAGTCACCAAACCCGATGCCCGCAGTAAATGAGCCTGAAGCTTGTTCTTTCACGGTAAAATCAACGTCAACTAAGTCATCTTCACCTGGTATTTGGTTGGTTTCAAAATCAACGGTTTCCATATAAGGCAAACGAGACAAACGCGATTTAGAATGTTCAACTAAACTATTCGACAACCAAGCACCTTCCATTTGACGCATTTCACGGCGTAATACTCTGTCAGCTGTCACATGATTACCCGTAAAGTTAACTTTGTTAACGTAAATACGTTTACCAGGGTCAATTGATATAGATAATTTAACCGTTTTATCTTCGTCGTTTATTTCTGGAATCGTGGTTACTTTTGGATAAGCGTAACCGAATCTACCCAAGAATTTACTGATCACTTCTTCAGTGTACGTAACTTCTGCACCGTTATAGAGTTTATCTACTTGAAGTGGATTAATAGCACGAATTGTTTTTTCAAAACCAGCCATATCGCCGACAAAATTAACATCACTTATTGTATAAGTTTCGCCTTCTGAAATGTTTAAAGCGATATAGACGGATTTTTTATCGGGTGTCATGGACACTTGTGTTGAATCGGCTTTGAAACGAAGATAACCGCGATCTAAATAATAACTAGTGATAGTTTCCATATCACCTTGTAACGTTTGTTTTTGATACCTATCCTGCGCCATAAAATCCCACCATGGCGAATCAAACGTCAACTCAATTTTTTCAAGTAATTCCGCATCGGTAAAAACCTCATTACCAATGATATTTATTTGCTTAATCGCCGCAGCATCACCTTCAGTAAACTTAAATTCAAGATTAACTCTGTTTCTAGGTAAGTGAGTTACTGTGGCAGATACATCCGCATTGTACTTACCTACACTATGATAAAAATCTTCTAAACCCGTCTCAATACCAGAAATAACGGTCCGATCAAGCGTCTCCCCAACCCTAATATTACTACTGTCTAAACTTTCAGTTAGCTGTTCATCTTTTAAATCACTATTACCTTCAAAAGTGATTTCACTGATTGTTTCCCGCTCTCTCACACGATAAATAATCCGATTACCGTCACGGTAAGCGCGAATATCATTAAAGTGTCCTGATTTAAATAGGGCTTTTATCGATTGAGAAATTCTAAATTGATTTAAAGTGTCGCCTACATTAAACGGAATATGCGTTAAGGCAGCTCCTAAAGCAACACGCTGCAAACCTTTGACTTCAATGTCTTCTATTTGAAATTCTTGCGTAGCTTGTGCTGTTGTACCTAAAGCGCCTAATAAAACGGCTGAGGCTAATTTTTTAATTATCATATATTTAAACTTTATTACTTCTTCTTATTCACTGCATAAATTGCACATTGAAAGCTACAAGGTGAATTACTTCACCTTAAAACATAGCACGCATATACTATCGCTCTAACCTAGCACCCGACTAAAATCATTAAATAGCGCAATACTCATTAATGCTAATAACGCTAAGGCGCCAAACTTGAATCCGGCCTCCTGAATATTTTCAGGCACAGGTTTTCCTGTTAAAAGCTCTATAACATAATAGAGTAGATGTCCGCCATCAAGCACTGGCAAGGGTAAAAGGTTAATTATTCCTAAATTAATACTAATTAATGCTAAAAAGCCTAAAAAGTAAACCAATCCATATTCGGCACTATTACCTGCCCCTTGGGCTATCGCTATTGGACCACTTAAGTTCTTAACAGAAACATCACCTGTTATTAGCTTTCCGATCATATCAAAACTTAAAGTGATCAAATTCCAAGTCCGATTAACACTTTCAGTTAACGCAGAAAGTACACCATAACTAATGTCGATTTTATATTCTTCTGGCCAATCACCTGCGCTAGGAGAGACGCCCAAATAACCAATCAGTTCACCATTATTGTCGATACCTTTAGGGGTTACTTGTAAAACCTGATTACTACCCTGACGTTCTACAGTAATATTAACAACCTGATCAGGATAACCTTTAATTTTTTTCGAAAAATCAGTCCAACCCGGTAATAAATTTTCATTATTAAGTGCAATAAGCTTATCGCCTACTTTTAAGCCGCCTTTTTCTGCAGGGCTACCTTCACCGATACGGGCAAGTTCATTAAACACTTGCGGACGATAAGGTATTATTCCTAAGCTTGTCAAGGCAGATACTTTCTCAGGTGAAAATTGCCAAGTTTTAGTACTTAATTGGTGAGAACTAACATACTGACTGTCCGACCCCTTTGTTTTTATTACAATAGAGTCAGAGCCTATTTCGCCAATTAATGCTAAGTTAACATCTTGCCAATCACGCGTTGATTTTCCTGCTACTTCAACTATTTCTACTGTATTTGGTAATTGTGCCTGTGCTGCAATTGATTCTGGAATAATGTCACCAACAATTGGTTTAATACTCGGCACACCAATTAAAAACATTAAGTAAAAGGCAAAAATAGCAAAAGCAAAATTGGCGAGAGGACCCGCTGCAATGATAGCGATACGTTGATACACCGACTTACTATTGAATGTCTTATCTTTATCTTGCTCTGATACTTGGTCAACACGCTCATCGAGCATTTTTACATAACCACCCAGTGGTATCAGAGCAACCACATATTCGGTGCCATCTTGCGCTTTTTTTCGCCAAAGTGCTTTTCCAAAACCAACTGAAAAACGCTCTACTTTGACGCCATTTTTTCGTGCTACCCAAAAGTGACCATATTCATGCACAGTAACTAAAATACCTAATGCAATAATAAAAGAGGCTAAATTCCAAATAAAATCAAACATGGTTACTACTGTTCCTTAAGCTTAATCGCTGAGAAATCGGCGACAATTGAAAGCGCAAATTCTCTAGCTCTAGTATCTAAGGAAATGACCTCATTAATATTACTCACCTTTTCTGAGACAAATTTCCTCACAGAAGTTTCATTTATTTTATAAATATCGGTAAATTTAACCTGTTCGTCTAAAAAAGCAGCAACTGCCACTTCATTCGCAGCATTAAGTGCCGTACAGGCACCTTGACCACTTTTACAAGCGTCTATCGCTAATTTCAAATTGGGGTACTTTTCATAATCAACTGATTGAAATTCAAATGAGGGAGAATTAAAAAAATCTAGGGGGGCAACACCTGATTCAATTCGATCAGGATAGGCTAACGCATGTGCAATAGGTGTACGCATATCTGGGTTGCCCATTTGAGCAATTACCGAGCCATCCTGATATTGCACCATAGAATGGATCGTACTTTGCGGATGTAACACCACTTGAATATCATGCGCTTCAACATTGAATAACCATTTCGCTTCAATAAACTCTAGGCCTTTGTTCATCATGGTTGCTGAATCTACAGATATTTTTCGCCCCATTTCCCAGTTTGGATGAGCACAAGCCTCATCTGGAGTAACCTGTTCAAGTTCTGATGCTAATCGGGTTCTAAAAGGACCACCTGAGCCTGTCAGTAATATCTTACTAATACCATTTTGTGCTAATTGACAATGACCAACTCTCTCTTGCTCCTGCCAAGGAAGGCTTTGAAATATAGCATTATGTTCACTATCTATCGGTAAAAGCTGTGCACCCGATTGTTTAACCGCCTCAATAAAAATTGCCCCAGAAGTAACTAACGCTTCTTTATTGGCTAATAACACACGTTTACCCGCTTCTACTGCAGCGAGTGTTGGCATTAATCCCGCCGCACCGACAATGGCTGCCATAACAATATCACTATCATTGGCGCTTGCCAGTTCAATAAGCGCAGCATCTCCTGATCGAACTTCGATAGCTTGAAGGTTTTCACTAGCTAAACGTAAAACTAATTGTTCCGCATGTTCTGCAGAAACCATGACGACAGTTTTAGGATTAAATTCAATACACTGCGCTAGTATTTTATCAACACTAGCGTTCGCTGATAGGCTAACGACATCAAATTTATCACGATGTAAACGTACAACATCAAGGGTACTTACTCCAATAGAGCCAGTAGAGCCCAAAATACATACCTGACGCTTATTTGAGTTGTTATTCAAAATATTCTCTTTATCAACTGAATTATGAAACACAACTACCAACCAAATGACATGTAACAAAGCGCAAACACGGGTGCTGTTGCAGTTAGGCTATCAATTCTATCTAATATGCCCCCATGACCAGGTAAAATAGAACCGCTATCTTTTACACCCGCTTGGCGCTTAAACATACTTTCACTAAGATCGCCCAGTACTGATACTGTAGTAATTAATGAGGTAACCAATAAGGCTGTAATCACTTGTTCATTAGTCCAATTAAGACTGTATGCAGCAATAGCAACCAATACACAGGCAAACACCACACCGCCTAAAAAGCCTTCGAATGTTTTCCCTGGACTAACATTAGGCATCAATTTATTTTTACCTATCGCTTTACCAACAAAATAAGCACCTATATCAGCACTCCACACCATGAGGAATAAAAACATTAATAATTGAGCACCGTGATATGAATCAGTTTGATAATCATTAGCACGAATCACCATAAAAGCGACCCATGTAGGGATGAGTGTTAGCCAGCCAAACATGCCACGAATAGCGCTATACTTCGACCAAAAGCCACTTGAATTAGGATATGAAATCATCAAAAAAGCAGACAGAAGCCACCAAGCAACAGCTATCCATAAAATACTCACCGCATAAGTATGTAATTCTTTGCTATTCAGCCATAAATCACTAGGAGGTAAAAATGCCCAGATAACACCAATCAAAATAACAGTAGCCGCAACAAAACCTATTCGTTTTATTTTACATGTAAAGCCCATTAACGGACCCCATTCCCAAGCACCAATACCAACAACAGCCATTATCAATGCTGCGAAGTAAGATAACGGTAAATAAAAGATAGCTAGGATTGCCGCAGGGGCTAAAATCAATGCGGTAATAATTCGTTGTTTAAGCAAGTTATATCCTTCTTATTGTAGTGATAAGTTTAGCGTTTAAAAGCAAAAAATCGCCATTAAAACAGACCCGTACTACTTTTTTATTATTAATATTTATTTCTATACGTTTGCCTATTCACAGAATGTCATCTACAAACAGTGTGCAATTTTTAAAATAGTTGCACTCAACTATTTTTTTACCACTTGTTCACCTGTTTTTCCGAAACGTCGTTCGCGTTGATCAAAAACATTAATTGCTTGTATAAACTCATTTTCATGAAAATCAGGCCATAGCGTTTCGGTAAAATAAAACTCTGCGTAAGCTGCTTGCCACAATAAAAAATTACTAATTCTGTAATCTCCGCCAGTACGAATTAACAGATCGAGCGGTGGTAAATTAGCTAAACACGTTTGATCATTTAATGACTCTTCATTGATATCATCAAGCGTTATTTCATTTTTTTGTACTTGGCTAGCAAGTTGTTTAGCCGCATTAGTAATATCCCAACGACCACCATAATTTGCCGCAACAGATAAAACTAACCCTGTATTATTAGCGGTTAATTGCTCTGATTTAGTGATGCTTTTTTGTAGCTTTTCTGAAAAACGGCTTAAGTCACCAATCACTTGAAAGCGAATATCGTTTTTATGCAAACGTTTAACTTCTTTCGTTAAAACTAACATAAAGAGATCCATCAGCACACTGACTTCTTTTTCTGGTCGTTGCCAATTTTCACTACTAAAAGCAAACAAAGTTAGCGCTTTTACTTCTGCTTTTCGCGCAGCTCTAACGACTGCACGAACAGAGTCAACACCCGCTTTATGCCCTACAACACGCCCTTTTCCTTGAGCTTGTGCCCAACGTCCATTACCATCCATAATGATGGCTACATGTTGCGGTATTTTTTTATAGTCGCTTTCTGACGCTAAATCCGTTGCCACTACGCATCCTTTTTATTATACAAAAAAACGCCAGTCAGTTTTATCCACTATCTGGCGTCATCTCACAAAAGAGTTTTTAAATTTCCATTAACTCAGCTTCTTTCTTCGCTAACAGTTCATCTACTTGCTTTACAAAAACATCTGTAATTTTTTGAATATCATCTTCTGCTTGATGATGCTCATCTTCACTGATATCTTTTTCTTTAAGTAAGCTTTTAAAGTCTGAATTTGCATCACGACGAATATTACGGATGGCAACTTTGCCACCTTCAGCTTCACCACGAACTACTTTAACTAAATCTTTACGGCGTTCTTCAGTCAACGGTGGTAACGGAATACGAATAAGTGTGCCATTTGATTGTGGATTTAACCCCAAATCAGATTTCATAATTGCCTTTTCAACGGCACTAATCATGCCCTTATCAAAAACAGTAATTGATAAATTACGCGCATCGGGTACGGAAATATTACCCACTTGATTTAACGGTGTTTCCATGCCGTAGTAATCAACAGTAATATTATCAAGTAATGATGTATGAGCACGGCCAGTTCTAATTTTATTAAGATTACCTTTTAAAGACTCTATGCTTTTTGCCATACGCTCTTGCGCATCTTGTTTAATTTCATCTATCACGTGGTTTCTTCCTAAACAATTCAATTTTTTAATGATAATAAGTTTTCAATTAAGTGTTATTTGTTAGTAATAACAGTGCCTTCTTCATTGCCCATAACTACGGCTTTTAAAGCTCCGGGTTTATTCATGTTAAATACACGAATTGGCATATTATGATCACGAGCTAACGTAAATGCAGCTAAATCCATCACTTTTAATTCTTTTTCTAAAACTTGGTCAAAGGTTAGACTGCTGTATAATTCAGCTTCTGGATTTTTTACTGGGTCTTCAGAATAAATACCATCGACTTTTGTTGCTTTTAATACTACATCAGCTTCAATTTCTACACCACGTAAACATGCTGCAGAGTCTGTAGTAAAAAAAGGATTTCCTGTGCCAGCAGAAAAAATAACCACACGCCCAGATTTTAATAAACTAATTGCATTTGCCCAGTTGTAGCGTTCACATACACCAGCTAAATCAATAGCAGACATCAAACGTGTATTAACAAAAGCACGGTGCAAGGCGTCACGCATTGCTAAACCGTTCATCACGGTGGCTAACATACCCATTTGGTCACCTACTACGCGGTTCATTCCTGCCTCAGCAAGACCTGCACCACGAAATAAATTACCACCGCCAATAACAAGACCGACTTGAATGTCCATCTCGACTAATTCTTTAATTTCTTGTGCCATACGATCTAGCACTTTAGGATCAATTCCAAAGCCTTCATCACCCATTAGTGCTTCACCACTAAGCTTGAGAAGAATACGACGATAAGTTGGTCTTGGATTAACGCTCATAAGAGATAAGTTCCTATTATATGATGAAGTACTTTGGCTGAAATTAACCGCGGTTATTTTAATACGTTTCTCGCGGTCACGAAAGGATTAAGTGAAAAAACTCTATTTTCCTGTTACTTCGCTCAAAATTCAGGCAATAAAAAACGTCTATCTTGGCAAAGCAAGGTAGACGTTTGATATAGTTTTAAACGAACTAATTAAACGAGTAGAAAATTGAGTACTCTAGCACTCTTTATAATAACTCGTTTATCAGTCGAATTAAGCTTTAGCAGCTGCGATTTGTGCTTCTACTTCAGCAGCAAAATCTTCTTCTTTTTTAGCAATACCTTCACCAACTTCTAAACGAACGAAGTTAGAAATTGTTATGCCTTTCTCTTTTAATACAGCACCTACAGTTTTCTTAGGTTCCATAATGAAAGCTTGACCTGTTAAAGAAACTTCACCAGTGAATTTTCTCATGCGGCCAGTAACCATTTTTTCAGCAATTTCTTGAGGCTTGCCTTCGTTCATCGCGATTTCGATTTGGATAGCTTTTTCTTTCTCAACAACTTCTGCTGGTACATCTTCAGGGTTGATGTATTCTGGCTTACTTGCAGCAACGTGCATTGCAATGTGCTTCAATGACTCAGCATCGCCTTCACCTGAAACAACAACACCAATAGTAGCGCCGTGGCTATATGAAGCTAATGCCGCACCTTCAATGTACTCAACACGACGAACATTGATGTTCTCACCAATTTTGGTTACTAATGTAATACGTTGTTCTTCAAATTGTGCTTGTAATTCTTCAATAGTTGCTTTTGAAGCAAGCGCTGCATCTGCAACTGCATTAGCAAAACCTAAGAAGTTATTATCTTTAGCAACAAAATCTGTTTGACAGTTTACTTCAACAAGTGCCGAAACACCGTCAGCAGTTTTAATTAAAATAGTACCTTCAGCAGCAATGTTGCCTGCTTTTTTAGCCGCTTTTGCTTGGCCATTCTTACGCATATTTTCAATCGCAAGTTCCATGTCGCCGTCAGCTTCTTGTAACGCTTTTTTACAATCCATCATGCCCGCAGCTGTGCGTTCACGAAGTTCTTTAACCATTGCAGCTGTAACTGTCATCGGTAATTCCTCTGTTTTTCGGTTATCCCCGTAAACAATCAACGCAATGTAAAAACACAGCAAAGCAACGGGAATAAATAGTAAATTGGGTGTCATAAAAACACTGCTCGATCTTTATATACTTACGAACAATGCTTTTATGAGTAAACGTAATGTTTTACTTAACTACATGAGTTTATTTAATCAATGTAATTATTCAGTTTCAACAAAACCGTCTTTTTCAGCTTGTACAACGATGTTTTGCTCACGACCAGAAATCACGGCATTAGCAACAGAGTCACAGTATAAAGTTACTGAGCGGATTGCATCATCATTACCTGGAACAATGTAATTAATGTTATCAGGGTTAGAGTTAGTATCAACAACAGCAATTACTGGGATACCAAGGTTGTTTGCTTCTTTAATCGCAATGTGTTCGTGATCAGCATCAATGATAAAGATAGCATCAGGTAAACCACCCATGTTCTTAATACCACCTAAGCTTTTATCAAGCTTTTCCATTTCACGAGTACGCATTAATGCTTCTTTTTTCGTTAAAGCTTCAAAAGTACCATCTGTGCTTTGCGCTTCAAGATCTTTTAAACGTTTTATTGATTGACGAACTGTTTTCCAGTTAGTCAACATACCACCTAACCAACGGTGATTAACGAAGAATTGATCAGACTTGATTGCTGCATCTTTGATTGCATCACTTGCAGCACGTTTAGTACCAACAAATAAAACTTTACCTTTCTTAGATGAAACATTGTTAATGAAAGCTAGTGCTTCATTGAACATAGGAACAGTTTGTTCAAGGTTGATGATATGAACTTTATCACGAGCACCAAAAATGAATGGCTTCATTTTTGGATTCCAGTAACGAGTTTTGTGACCGAAATGAACACCAGCTTTAAGCATATCGCGCATTGAAACGTTTGACATTTAAATTTCCTTTATGGGGTTAAGCGTTCATACACCCAATATACACGACTCATTTTGCTGCTATCTTGTATTAATTATAAAATAACTAACCAGATCTAAATCAGCAGAGCACCCCGGTATACCTTTAATAGATGTATGTGAGTTTATAATAAAATCAACCTTCCTTTTACTTGTATGAAAGGTAAAGTTGACCGATTTAATTGGCACTAAAAAGACAGTTTTTATTATTAAAATCCACAGATGAAAAAGAATAATAAAAAACTAAAATTTCAGCGCCGCATTTTATACCATAAAACGACCAAATTAACTAGAAAAATAATTATCTAGGCTAATGAGTAATATCGCGGTAAAATCTTATTCATATCAAGTTAATTCTATGTAAAATCCAACTATTTTTAGGTAAACAATGACAACACCCATGCAATCCGTTCAGTTATTTTTTCTTTATGACACTCATTGTCCTTGGAGTTATGTCGTAACACCGCTTATCAATGAAATGATCAAAACCTTTCCTGATATTGAATTACACTTATGGCATGCGGCATACTTTGATGGTAACAGTAATAGCAATGGTCAAAATAAAAACATTGAATTAGCCCAAGTAGAAAATCTTTCTAACATGAGCTTTTCAAGTGCTTATCACAAGATACTTGATCAAAATTCTAATTCCATTTTATCGGCTAATTTAATGACCTGGGCGCAAAACAAAACACCTGGTTTGGCACTAAAGTTACTCAATGCAATACAACAGGCACATTTTGAACAAGGTAATAATTTAACGTTACCCTCTGACTTTGATGAAATAATTACCTCGTTAAAAATATCGCCTCCTGCAAAGGTTTTTAAAGATAAGCTTAACAAAGATGTTTTGATACAACTGGAAGAAATTTTTGCGCTTCAAGAGATAATAGAAACTGACGCTATTCCGGCATTATTATTAGGTATTGATGACGAATTAATCTTACTTAATCACAATTTTTATTTAACTGAGCCCAAAGCAATTATTGATGCCGTTCAATTAGAATTAAATAAACATTCCTAAAACTCCACAAAAAAGTAAAGAGAATATCATGGCCATACAAATTAAAAGCCAAGAAGAAATTGCCAAAATGCGCATCGCAGGTCAATTAGCTTGCGATGTCTTAGAGATGATTACCCCTTTTGTAAAAGCAGGTATCACAACAAATGAATTAAACACCTTATGTGCGGATTATACCGAAAATGTGCAAGACGCTATTTCAGCTCCGCTGAATTATCATGGTTTTCCTAAATCTATTTGTACCTCTGTTAATTATGTTGTGTGTCACGGAATACCAGACGATACTAAATTAGTTGATGGTGATATTATCAACATTGACATCACCGTCATTAAAGACGGCTACCATGGCGATACCAGTAAAATGTTTTTAATTGGTGATGTTTCGCCAGAAGACAATCGTTTATGCCGTTTAGCTCAAGAATCTTTATATATTGGATTAAAGAAAGTTAAGCCGGGCGCCACCTTTGGTGAAATTGGCTCAGCGATTCAAAAATTTATCAAAAGCAAAGGTCGCTACAGCATAGTCAAAGATTACTGTGGTCACGGTATTGGCAAGGAATTTCACGAAGAACCTCAAATCGTTCATTATAAAAATAATGACAACACTAAAATGCTTGAAGGCATGTGCTTTACCATAGAACCCATGATTAACTTAGGTAAAGCAAAAACTATTTTAGATAAAGAAGATAATTGGACTGTTTACACCAGTGATAATAAAAATTCAGCTCAGTGGGAACACACCATTGTTGTCACCAAAACAGGTTGTGAAATTCTCACCCTGCGTCAAGAAGAAAGTATTAGTCGACTGCTTCATAACTAATCAGTAGAAAATTTTAAATGGCATACGCGACAAAAAACTAACTCAGCGCTAACTCTTATTAAAGTATAAAGGTATACACTTGACTAATCATCCATTGAACAATCATATAGTTCCCACACATTTTATTGAAAGCTTAGCGGTAAAAGCAGAAGATATATCAAGCAAAGACATTTGCCTATTAACAGTTGATTTCAATAATTGGTTAAAAGAAGCCTTTGCTGCTAATGATGTTAATGATTTATTAGTTGCCAGAGCCGCTTTTGTTGACGCAGCATTGAATAAACTTTGGTATCAGCATCATTTAAATGAGCATCAAATCAGCTTAATTGCGGTTGGCGGTTATGGCCGAGGAGAACTCCATCCCTATTCTGATGTTGATATATTATTGCTTACTCAAGACAACATAGATATTGAACTTGAAGAAAAGATATCAAGCTTTGTCACCCAACTTTGGGATATTAAACTTGATATTGGTCACAGTGTTCGCTCAGTCAAGGAATGTTTAAAACAGGCAGTTAATGATGTGACTGTTGCCACAAATTTAATGGAAATGCGACAAGTTTCCGGTGATGGGGTACTTATTGAGCAACTGCTTCCCTTACTTAATGAGGACGAATTTTGGACCTCTGAAAAGTTCTTTATTGCTAAACGCGAAGAACAGAAAAAACGCCATTTACAATACCATGGCGCAGCTTATACGCTAGAACCAAATATCAAAGCCAGTCCTGGTGGTTTACGCGATCTTCAAACAATTGCTTGGGTAGCAAAGCGACATTTTTTAGCTGACTCTATTGAAGAATTGGTGGAGCATCATTATTTATTTCCAAATGAGCTATCTGAGCTGCTTGAGACCCAAGACTATTTATGGCGTATGCGTTTTGCACTTCACTTCGTTGCTAAACGTAATGAAAACAGATTGTTATTTGATTATCAAACGGATGTTGCCAAAATGATGGGATTTGGTGACGAAGGTAAAGCGCCAGTCGAACGGATGATGAAACGATATTTTAGAACAATAGCCCGTGTAGGCGAACTAAATATCATTTTATTACAACGTTTTAAGCAAGAGATAATTCAAGATTCTGAACAATGTAAAAGTATCACTATTAATAAAGATTTTGAGTTAACTGACAAACTCATTAACACCACCAATGATAAAATTTTTATGCGATCATCAAAAATTATTGAAATGTTTTTGATTATAGCCCAAGAGCCAAGCATTAAAGGCATCCACTCACATACCTTAAGGCTGATGCGTAATGCACGCCGACGTTTAATTTCAGGGTTATTAGACTACGCGCGATGTAGACAAATATTTATGGAGATTATCAGACATCCGCGTGGTTTAGGATTGACATTCAACTTAATGCATAAACACGGTATTATTGGCTCCTATTTACCTTCATGGCGCAATATTGTGGGGCAAATGCAGTTCGACTTATTTCATGCTTATTCAGTAGATGAACATAGCTTTAGGGTTGTCAAAAACCTTTATCAATTTAGTCAAAAAGAACATAATCATAAATTTCCGCTATGCAGTAAAATAATGCAAAGAGCTCGAAAACCTGAAGTATTATATTTAGCGGGTATTTTTCATGATATTGCCAAAGGGCGAGGTGGCGATCATGCAGAGTTAGGCGCAGTAGATGCATTAATGTTTTGTCAATCTCATCAAATGAGTAAACATGACAGTAACATGGTTTCATGGCTTGTTGAACACCACCTGATAATGTCTGTTACCGCTCAACGTCGTGATATTAATGATGAAACTGTAATTCGTGATTTTGGAAATATAGTGCGCGATGAAGCCCACCTTGATTACCTTTATTGTCTGACGGTTGCTGATATGCGTGCCACTAACGAAAGTTTGTGGAATAGTTGGAAAGCAAACTTACTACAAGATTTATATTTCAACACGCTTCGAGCATTTCGTAGAGGCTTATCAAAACCGGTGGAAACACGTTCAAAAATACGTGAAAATCAACAACAAGCGATCGATATATTAGCCTATACCGATATAAATGAAAGTGATTTAAGAGCCTTATGGCGTGAATTTAGAGTTGACTATTTTTTACGTTATTCTCCTGAACAAATTGCAAGGCATTGCCAACGTATTATAGGACATGACAGAAGTGACCCCTTGGTTATCATCAGTGCTGAGTCTTATCGAGGCGGTACAGAAGTATTTGTTTTTACAAAAGAAAAACCAAATACATTCTCAAGTACCGTTGACCTGTTAGGCACGAAGAAGCTGTCAATACATGATGCAAAGATCATCTCGACCAAAACAGGCTATACCGTAAACACTTTCATAATTTTGGATTCTCGTGGTAAAGAACTTAAAGACAATTACCAAACAGATGAAATAGCAGATGCATTGACTGCTCGGTTAAAACAGGATGATTTTTGCCCTATTCCACTACAGCCTATGCGTAGGGAAGTGAAACAATTTCAATTCGCAATGAATGTTTGCTTTATTAACATAAATGCTAAAAGTAAAACGATGGTAGAAATTATCACGTTAGACCGGCCCCGAGTATTAGCCAATATAGCGCAAGTGTTTCAAGAACTTAAAATTAATATTCATTCAGCTAAAATCACTACTTTTGGTGAGAAAGCTGATGATGTATTCACTATTTCAACAAGTGAAAACACAGCATTGAACGAAGAAGAAAAACAAATATTATCTGAGCGATTAACACAAGAAATAGATTAACAATAACAACGAATAGGAATTAATAAATGACTGATTTAACAGCATTAGCAAATACAATAGAACAAGCTTTTGACGATAGAGCGAACATCACGCCAACAACCGTTTCAAGTGAAATTAAAACTGCCGTTTTAGACTCTCTTGCTGCACTTAATAACGGCTCTGCTCGCGTAGCAGAAAAAATTGATGGCCAATGGCACGTTCACCAGTGGTTAAAAAAGGCAGTATTATTATCATTTCGTATTTGGGATAACCAAGTAATTGACGGTGCTGAAAGTACCTTTTTTGATAAAGTACCAATGAAATATGATGGTTACACCCAAGCAATGTTTGAAGCGGATGGTGTACGTGTTGTACCTGGTGCATCAGTTCGTACAGGTAGCTTTATAGGCAAAAATGTAGTGGTAATGCCAAGTTTTGTAAATATTGGCGCTTATGTTGATGAAGGTTGTATGGTTGACGGTTGGGCTACGGTAGGCTCATGTGCACAAATTGGCAAAAACGTTCATTTGTCTGGTGGTGTTGGTATCGGTGGTGTATTAGAGCCTTTACAAGCTGGCCCTACAATTATTGAAGATAATTGTTTTATTGGTGCACGTTCTGAAATAGTTGAAGGCGTAGTTATTGAAGAAGGTGCAGTTATATCAATGGGTGTTTACATTGGTCAAAGTACTCGTATTTATGATCGTGAAACCGGTGAAGTACATTACGGCCGTGTTCCTGCAGGTTCAGTGGTTGTACCTGGTAACTTACCGTCAAAATGTGGTAAATACAGTTTATATGCAGCGGTTATAGTGAAAAAGGTTGATGCTAAAACACGTGCTAAAACAGGCATAAATGAATTATTACGTTTAGCAGAATAATTTTAAATAGCAATAAAAAGACCCTGTAACAAATTTTGTTACAGGGTCTATAAAAAACAAAAAGAATTAATTTCGACGGGTATTATTTTGAGATAATTATCGTCGAAATTAGCCTCAATTGACTACCTTTTTTCTTTTAGTTTTTCATCTAAGTCTTCAATTTTCGCTTTCCAAATAGCAGGGCCTGTTACATGCGCAGACTCACCAGAGCTATCTACAGCAACAGTTACTGGCATATCTTCAACTTCAAACTCATAAATTGCTTCCATACCCAAATCTTCAAAAGCAACAACACGTGCTTTCTTAACTGCTTTAGATACTAAATATGCTGCACCACCAACGGCCATTAAATACACTGATTTATGCTTTTTGATATTTTCTACTGTAGCAGCACCACGTTCAGATTTACCAATTGAACCTAACAGACCTGTTTGTGATAACATTAATTCCGAGAATTTATCCATACGGGTAGCAGTAGTTGGACCAGCAGGACCAACCGCTTCATCACCCACAGCATCAACTGGGCCAACGTAGTAAATAAACTTATCTGTGAAATCAACAGGTAACTCTTCACCAGCCGTTAGCATATCTTGTATACGCTTATGAGCGGCGTCTCTTCCTGTAAGAATAGTACCACTTAGCAATACTGTTTCACCGGTTTTCCACTCTGCAATATCAGCTTTAGTTAATCCGTCAACATTCACGCGACGAACACCTTCACCCACTTCCCAAGTAATATCAGGCCATTCTTCTAATTTAGGTGGCGTTAAATCTGCAGGACCAGTTCCGTCAAGATGAAAATGTACATGACGAGTTGCCGCACAATTTGGGATCATAACGACCGGTTTAGATGCCGCATGAGTTGGTACCGCGTTAATTTTCACATCAACCACTGTCGTTAAGCCGCCAAGTCCTTGTGCGCCTATACCTAACTTATTTACACGGTCAAAGATTTCTAAACGTAACTCTTCTTCAGCATTTTGCGGGCCTCTATCCATTAAATCTTGAATATTAACGGGATCCATTAAACTTTCTTTAGCAAGTACGCCAGCCTTTTCCGCAGTACCACCAATACCTATGCCTAACATTCCTGGTGGACACCAACCTGCCCCCATTGATGGCAACGTTTTCACAACCCAATCAGCAATAGAATCTGATGGGTTTAACATCGCCATTTTCGTTTTATTTTCACTACCGCCGCCTTTAGCAGCAATCATCACTTCAATTTCATCACCTTCAACAAGGTCAATGTGAACCACTGATGGCGTATTGTCTTTAGTATTTTTACGCGCACCTGCTGGGTCAGCAACAATAGAAGCACGTAAAGGATTGTCAGGGTTCATATAAGCACGACGAGTACCTTCATCAACCATTTGTTGTACTGTCATGTCAGTTTTGTCCCACTTAACTGCCATGCCAACTTTAACAAAACAGGTCACAATACCGGTATCTTGACAAATAGGACGTTTGCCTGTCGCTGACATACGTGAGTTAATAAGGATTTGAGCAATAGCATCTTTTGCCGCGCTACTTTGCTCTTTATGATAGGCTTTTTCTAACGCCTGAATAAAATCCAAAGGATGATAATAAGAAATATATTGGAGTGCATCTTCAATACTATCGATTAAGTCTTGTTGTTTGATTATTTTATCGGACATCTTGCTCTCAGCTTTCGTTAAAAGTGTGTATAATATTTTCTTGTTATAATACCTTTCTATTGAAACTGCTGCTAGTAGCCAATAGTAGAATATGGCCATATATCACTAAAATAATCCTGCAAACAATCTGAGTAACTAATACCTTGCTTTCTAACGCACTATTTTCTGTCAATCCATTAACTTTATCCGTTAAAGAATTAACATTGGCGAAAGAGATCCCCCCCCTGGATTTATTCACCCCAATAGCAAATGAACCATGGGCAATGTGGTTAGATTCAGGACAAAGTCAGCATATTGATGCTTGTTTTGATATTTTAGTTTGGCAACCAGAAGTCACTTTATGTACTTATGGTGACAAAACCCATATTCATCATACAAAAATAAATAAAACCGTTATCAGTGAACATGACCCTTTATCTTTACTTGAGAGTATCCAGCAACAAATATTAGCAAAGCTGGGTTACTCAACACTAAAGTTACCTTTTTTAGGGGGTGCTTTAGGGTATTTTTCGTATGATTTAGGCCGACGTTTTGAAAAATTACCAACCCAAGCACATCAAGATATTAATTTACCCGAAATGGCCGTCGGCATATATGCTCAGGCAATTATCTATGATCATAAACGCAAACAATATTTTTTAATTTGCCAAGATGATAAACGCCAAGCGATAGAGGCCTTTCTACAAACCCTTATCAATGATAAACAGAAGCAGCAAAGTATTAAGGATAACTTCGCGTTAACATCACCTTGGCAAAGTAATATGAACCAAGCCAGTTACATCGAAAAATTCAATAAAGTTCAGCAGTTTTTATCTTCAGGTGATTGTTACCAAATTAATTTATCTCAGCGCTTTGATGCTAATTATCAAGGTGATGAATTCCAAGCCTATATTGCACTTCGTTGTGAAAACAAAGCGCCATTTTCTGCCTTTATTCGATTAGATAAATCATCAATATTAAGTGTTTCCCCGGAGCGGTTTTTAAACCTTTCTGCAGGTAAAGTACAAAGTAAACCTATCAAAGGCACTATGCCAAGAAGTGCAGATAAAGTGCAAGATGAAATAAACGCCCAACAACTCGCTAACTCCATTAAAGATCGCGCTGAGAATGTCATGATTGTTGATTTGTTGCGTAATGATATTTCAAAAGTGTGTCGGGCTAACTCTGTCGTAGTGCCTAAGTTATTTGATATTGAAAGTTTTCCTGCTGTACATCATCTTGTCAGTACGGTTGAAGGACAACTTGCTGATCAATTTAATGCCTGCGATTTACTGAGAGGAGCATTTCCTGGCGGCTCGATTACCGGTGCACCCAAAATTAGAGCCATGGAAATAATAGAACAACTTGAACCTCATCGGCGTAGTGTTTATTGTGGTTCAATAGGCTATATATCAAACTGTGGCACAATGGACACCAACATTGCAATTCGTACACTGATCTGTAACAAAACTGATCAGAAGAAAAGCCAAGGAAGAATATATTGTTCCGCAGGTGGAGGGCTAGTGGCTGACTCTATAGCTGCAAGTGAATATCAAGAAACCTTCGATAAAGTCAATCGTATCTTGCCAATTTTGGAACAGTTTTCAGCGAACAATGATAGTGAATTAAACAATAAATATAACGAGCGACATCATGGAAAAAGATGAGTTTTTATATCGTTTCAATCTTATGCAACATGGTAAGTCTTGTCATAACTATCAGCATCATTTGCCCCTAAAATCAGCCGCTGTACTTATTGCTTTAGTCAACAATAGGGATACTAACTGCTTAGATGTATTACTCACCAAACGAGCTAGTCATTTAAAACATCACCCATCACAAATAAGCTTTCCTGGCGGTAAAGTAGAACCAACAGATAAGAGTTTAATACACACGGCATTAAGAGAAGCACATGAAGAAATTGGGTTGCCTTCCAGTGCGGTATCAATCGTTGGTCAATTAGCTAATTATGAAATAATCAGTGGATATCAAGTAACACCTATCGTTGCCGTTATCGAATCCCCCCAATACTACCAAAAAGATGCTAATGAAGTGGATGAAATATTTCAAGTGCCCTTACAGTATTTTTTACAAGAGAAAAACCATCGCTCCATAATTTTCTATCGTAATGGTCACCACCACAACGTACATTTCTTTCCCTATAAACACTATAATATATGGGGTGCAACAGCAGCGATGTTGAAGGATTTAGCTGAACATATTAAGTAAAAATTTAAACAAATATTGAATATTCAAATCAAATAGAAAATGGTGTGTTAGGAAGTAATTGAGTCGTTATAAAGTTAACCGTTTAGAGTATATATTGGTAACTCAGATCTTATGAGCTATTCCATTAATTAACGAAATAGCCCATTAATAACTTTACTAATTTTAGTACAGGGGATTATTTAGTTGGTAATTCAACATCGACAAATAATTCATCGACTTCTACATTATTTTTTAACAACATAGCTTGCGTAACTACATTTTTAGTTAGGTGTGGTGCAAAGCGTTCTATAAAATCAAACATATAACCACGTAAAAAACTACCGCGTCTAAAACCTATTTTTGTTGTACTTGCTTTAAACAAATGGCTCGCATCAATAGTGACTAAATCATTATCAATTTTAGGGTCAATTGCCATTGATGCAATAACACCAATGCCCACGCCCAAACGAACGTAAGTTTTTATTACATCAGCATCGGTTGCAGTGAAAGCAATTTTTGGCTCAACGCCAGCCTTCTCAAAAGCAGCATCTAATTCAGAACGCCCCGTAAAACCAAAAACATAAGTCACCAAAGAATACTTCGCAATATCTTGAATGGTAATCTCTTGTTTTCTAGCTAAAGGATGGTCTTTGCAAACAATGATACTACGATTCCAGTGGTAACACGGCAGCATTACAAGATCGTTATAAAGATGGAGTGATTCAGTCGCAATAGCAAAATCGGCATCGCCTTTCGCTGCTGCGTCACTAATTTGTGCAGGCGTACCTTGCGACATATGGAGTGAAACTTTGGAGTATTTTTTAATAAACCCTTGTATTACATCAGGTAAAGCATAGCGCGCTTGTGTATGCGTTGTTGCAATGCGAAGTTTACCTTCATCGGGTTGAGTATGTTCACGAGCAACAGCTTTTATACCTTCTACTTTAGATAAAATCTGTTGAGCAATGGTAATCACCTCTTGGCCAGCAGGCGTAACATGAGTTAAATGCTTACCACTTCGACCAAAAATTTGAATACCAAGTTCATCTTCAAGCATACGTACTTGCTTAGATATGCCAGGTTGAGAAGTAAAAAGAGCTTCCGCTGTAGCAGAAACATTTAAGTTGTTATTTAGTACTTCAACTATGTAACGTAATTGTTGCAATTTCATATATGAACTTCAGGAACTTACTTAGACCAAAATAATATACTTAATTGACCATTTATTCCATCTCAAATTACTATTTTTATAAATTAAATTAACATACTTCTAAATTTGTTACTGATTGTTCATGCCAATTTATAATAAAATTATAAATGGTAATTTGACAATTATTTTATCTTTTTCATCATATTAATTGTAAGTTATCCTTTGCTAACCCTAACAATTTTTGTAGACTGCCTACTGTTGTTTACATTAATAAGAGAATAAGAGCTTTAACATGGTCGCTATTATCATAGGTTTACTCATTGCTTTAATTGTATTTGTTGTTGTTGTTAATGGAATTCAACAACATAAAGAAAAACAAGAACATGATAAAAGAGCAAAGGTTGCTAAACACAAAGCTATTATCGATGAAAGCGAACAGCTTATTCTTAATTTAGCAAATTTACCTTCCAGTCCAAACTTAATTAAAATATTAACCAACAGAAGTCTAAATGCAGCTAAAGCAATGCATGTATTAATGCCTGATGTGAAAGGTATAAATAGTAGAATAGAAGATTTAAATAACCGCTTAAAAGCCGCTGATGATTTAGCTGCAAATCAAAATGGTAAAGAAGAAGTATTTAACGTTCCTGACAACGAACAGCAAATATTAACCATTTTGCAATGTATAAAAAAACTTCGAGTAACATTAAAGTCTGAACAAAGTAAAGGAACGCTTGAAGCCCCAATATTTACTAAAGAAGATCATCGCTTAGATGCAATGCAACTAAAAATCAGTATTGAAAGTTTAGTTAAACGAGGTATGCAGGCTCAAAGTAAAGAAATGTTAGGCTCTGCTCGCCAATATTTTGAAAAAGCGATACAAACGCTTGCCACCCATCCTATTAAGACTAAATATGTTGCAGAAAAACAATTAGAAGTTACCAACCAACTAGAAAACATCACCGACTCACTAAAAAACACCAATGCTCAAGATGCAGCCAAAAGAGCTAAAAGTGAGGAAAATGAATTGGATACATTATTTCAACCGAAGAAAAAATGGTAGTTTAAAAATTATTGAACAATATGTAATTTATAATGCTAGCCGTTGCTAGCTTTGTTTTTTCTAGAGAAACTAAAGACACAAAGTGGAAAAAACAAACACGGTTACCTTACCTTCTTTCTTACGCAGAACATTAAAAGCTTATGTGCTAAAAGCGCACATTCGGCAACAAGGCTGTGAACTCCACCGTATTGGCCGCTCTAGAAACTGGCAACTCAAGGCCAATTTTGAGCAGTTACAAGCAATTATCGATTTTGTTGATTTATCAAAAGAGCCAAGTTGGCTTTGGTTAGCAAAATTATTAAGAAATGAGTATAAACACTTAACACACGATCAATTAGTCAAAATAGCATCAACACTAGAAGAAGTAACAGTAAGTGCTTTAATTGCCCGAAGCGATTGCACAATTGCCCAAGCTAGAATGATTATAGATGAGCTAGAAGACTTAGACTAAACTCCCCCTACCAAATAAATAATCAACAATGATCACTAATATAAGTTCCAAAAGCTTCAGCTTTAATGGGCTTACTAAAGAAATAACCTTGGACAAATTGACAGTCATGTTTCGCTAACATGTCACACTGCGCCTTATCTTCCACACCTTCAGCAACTACTTTAAGGTTTAAGGTTTCTGCAATTGATAAAATAGCGCAAGTTAAAGACTCGTCTTCTTTATTTGTAATGATATCTTTAATAAATTCACGATCTATTTTTAATATATTAATCGGAAAACGTTTTAAATAACTAAGTGATGAATACCCCGTACCGAAATCATCAATTGATATATCTATCCCTATGTCTCTAATTTTTTGCAACTTAGCTAAGGTATGAATATCTTCTTTAATTAATAAGCTTTCTGTCATTTCAAGGGTTAATAGCGCTGGCGAAAGTTTACTTTTTGTTAGCTCTTTACTGAGTTTATCAATAAAGTCAGGGCGATGTAGTTGAGCTGCAGAAATATTCACTGATATTTTAGGAGGACATTCAAATTCATCTTGCCAAATTTTCGCTTGCTTACAAGCTTGAGCTAAGACCCAATCACCAATATCGACAATAAAGCCAATGTCTTCAGCCAATGGAATAAATTTAATCGGTGATATCAAACCTTTGTCTGGGTGAATCCACCTAATAAGGGCCTCTGCTGACACTACTTTTCCGGTTTGCAGTTCATGGATAGGTTGATAATACAAAACTAGCTCATCATTTATAATAGATTTTCGTAATTCTATTTCTAACTTTCTATGTTGTTGCGCTTTAATATCCATTTCTTTGGTAAAAAATTGGATATTATTTTTACCTTTCTGTTTTGCTTTATACATTGCGCTGTCTGCTTTACCGAGCAAATCCTCTGACAAATGTCCATCATCAGGAAAAATAGCAATGCCTATGCTGGCGGTTACACGTGCCTCTTTTTCTGCCAAAAGAAAAGGAGCTGCTAGCTCTTTAAGTATTTTAGTTGCTACTTTTTCATTGCTATATACATCATTATCACCACAAAGCATGATAGCGAATTCATCTCCACTTAACCTGGCAACACTATCTGATGTTCTGACAGAATTTTTAATACGCTGTGCCGCATGTTTTAGTAAAAGATCCCCCTTTGAGTGACCAAAATTATCATTAACACTTTTAAAGCCATCTAAATCAATAAACAACAATGCAATACTTTTTTTATCCCGACTTGCCACGGACACACTCTGATCAAATCGATCAAGAAATAAATTTCGATTAGCCAAACCTGTCAAAGAGTCATAATTAGCCTGATGATATATTTTATCTTCTGCTTTTTTTCGCTTAGTGATATCGCTAAATAAAGCAACATATGACTCTACTTCACCCAACTTATTTTTCAACGCGGTAATCGATAGCCATTCATAATACACTTCACCATTTTTACGCCGGTTACATATTTCCCCTTGCCATTTTCCTAAGGTTGATAACTCATTATTCATTTCTTTATAGAAATCGTCATCATGATGCCCCGAGCTAAGTAATTCAGGATTCTTCCCAAGTACTTCCGCTTCTTGGTAACCGGTAATGACAGTAAATGCTTGGTTAACTGCAATAATAAGGTTATCAGTATCTGTAATCATTACCGCTTCAGTCGCAGTTTGAAAAACAGTTGACGCTAAACGTAATTCTTTTTCATCTTCTTTTAATTGTGTTATATCTTCTTTAATAGCAACATAACTAGTAATTTCATTTTTAGTATTTTTCAATGGATATATATTGGCTCTTGCCCAATAAGTTTGGCCATTTTTTCTTTTATTATAAAACTCACCTACCCAGTGTTTTCCATTCGTAATGGTGATCCATAAATCATCGTATAAAGTGGTATTATGGAAACCAGACTTCATAATATTTGGTTTTTTTCCTACCACTTCAGATAACTTAAAACCACTGCCATCCACATAACATTTATTAACGTAAGTAATCACACCATTAGCATCTGTAGTTTCAATAGATACAGGACTCTGTTCTACAATTTGAGATAAGACTGTCCGCTGCTCTTCCGCATAATTTTTACGTTTTAAAAGGTAAATCAGATAGACAACTAACATCGCTAAAAAAAACACCCCAAGGGCAAGTGTTAAAGTGTGTTCTTTTTTATTTTTATATAATTGATTAACTTGTCGTTCAACGGATGCCTCAAGCTTACTTTGATAATGCCAAAGTTCACTTTTGAACTTCCTTTCTGCAGTAATATCTTGAATAATTGAAAAGAGGAATTTTTCGTTATTTACCACGACAGGTACTGAATGAACTGCCACTGTTTTAGTTTCATTAGTACCTGTTTTATGCCTAAAAATAAAATGCTTTCTATTTTCAGACTTCGCTAACGCCATTTCTGAGGTGACTTGCTCTTCACTTAATTGATTAATATCTTGAATGGATAACGATTCTAACTTGCGTTTAGGTAAACCATAAAATTGATGTGCCGCTGCATTTGCGCTAACAATATTCCCCGTACTCGGTTCTATTAATAACATTACCGCACTGTGTTTATTAAACACCTCAATAAAGTTACTATTTGCATGACTAACAAAAGAAAAAATAAGTGTGAATAATACTATTAATCTAAAATACAACATTAAAATTAGAGCTCATAAAAGGATAAAATTTAACTACATAATCCCTTATAAAATTACTTACAAGTTAATGTAAGCTGACCTCCCGAGGCGATACTAGCACATAGTAAAAATATAAATATGACAGAGATCAACTTCCTATTTAATTTATGTAAAGTTAAGTAAAGAAGTGTAAAGCCACATGTTTTCAATGAACTTATTTCGTTAATACAGCTCTACTTCTGTGAAAAATCTTTTTATCACCATCAATAAATTTTTTAAATAAACTTTACTGTTGAGGAACTTTTACGCCCCAAATTAACTGTAATCATAGGAAATATATATGAAAATAAATTTTTTAAATCATCAACAAAATAAGCAAAAACTGTTTAACTTGCTGCTAATCACAGGGCTGTCATCCTCACTCTTAGGCTGTGGTAGTGGTAGTGATGATAGTGGTACTGGTTATATTCAGTTATATAACTTGTCATCTAATTCACCGGAAATCTATTTAACACTAGACCAAGAAGATAATGATGACTTTGACGAAAAAACACATTCAGCAATAGAGTTTACCAATATAAGTAGCCGCCTAACCTATGACAAAGACACTTATGATATGGAACTAGCTTGGGAAAATGAATATGACAATACATACGATTTAGAGGTTGTCTATGAAAGTGAATTAACGGTTAACCAAGATACAGTTGAGCTGGTTGTAGTCACTGATGACATTAGAGCACCGAGTGTATTAGTTTATGAAGTTCCTGTCAGAGATGATGATGAACTGGATGACGATACCGATGATGAAGTGTTTAATATTCGAGTATTAAATATGCATACGTTATCTGAAGGGGTCGATATATATTACTCAGAATCAGATGAAACCTTCAATGAAGCGACGTTATTAAATCAAACCAATTACAGTGAAATGTCTGACAACCAAAAAATTGCGCAAGATGGTTACACTTTCTACCTTACATCAGCAGGAAGTAATGAGGTGTTATATACATCACAAGATATTGATTTCCCCTATGCTTCTGAGCATATTATGGTGATTAGGCAAAACACTGGTGTTGGTTCATCTCCTTTTATTTTAGATATAATCTCTACTTCATATATCTACGAGTATGCTGATACAAATGCTGAAGCGAGTTACCGTATATTTAATGCGATTGTTGAACACGATTTGTTACCTCAATATAACAACAGTGTCGATTTTCATGTTGATGGTGTCGATGACTCTCCCGAGATTTCATCATTAAATTTTGGTGAATTTAGCCAACCAATTATTACTGACTCAGGTGACTATAGTATGAGTTTAGTTGACCCAACAACACAAGATTCTATTCTTAGTAACCACTTATTAGCCTTAAGCGAAAACACTGACAAAAGTATTTTCTTCTACCTTTTAGAAGAAGCCGTAGATGAAGATGGCGATGGCGACATAGACGAAGATGGCGATGGTTATATTGATGAAATAAAAGTAACTATGAACTCGCTTATTGTTGATAATAATCAAAGCAGTAGTATATATAGTCATCAAATGAAGGTGGTCAACCTAATTGATCAAGATGACGTTATTGATGATTTCAGTAGTATTAAAGTTTACTTTGTTCGCAATGATGAGATTATCGATACTGCAGAGCAAAGTTTAACGGCTATTTTTGCAAATCCTAGTGCTCTTACTTTACTCAATAATACTTACACTGTTTATGTTATTGGCAACCTAGATAGCAGTGATATTATCTTATCTTCGAGTGAACTAATCCTCAACGAAGACAGTAGAGATCAGTTTATTATTCTAGAAAAAGATGCA
>JAWUXK010000094.1:0-11135 GCA_034111385.1 Colwellia sp.
ATGAAAATTTTTCACTTGATAAAATATACGAATAAAAGGTAAAAGGGATTACATACTGAGATTAAACCCGTAATAGAGATAAAAGGTAGACTATATGACCGATGACCAATACAAGAACAAGCTTAGTGAAGCTGCATTTAAAGTATGCCGATTAGCGGCAACAGAACAACCTTTTACAGGTAAGTATAATAATCACTTCCTAGCAGGCATATATTCATGTGTCTGTTGTGATGCATCGCTTTTTACTAGCGAAAGTAAATTTGACTCAGGTTGTGGCTGGCCAAGCTTTTTTGATTCTTTAACTGGTAGCGTCGCTTATATTGAAGATCTAACTCACAATATGGTACGTGTTGAAATACAATGTAAGCAATGCCAATCCCATCTTGGGCATGTCTTTGATGATGGCCCTAAACCAAGTGGGAAAAGATATTGTGTGAATTCGTTAAGTTTAACTTTTAAAGAAAAATAGTTAGTACACATAATAGGGTAATGCCTTATGAAATTTAAAACACCTAAAATTTAGGTGTTTTAAATTCGCCATTTTTAATGTTAGCTAATGTATTGGTTGACACTTTATCTAAAAAATCACCATCTAATGAATATACATTTTGAAATTGTTTTAACTGTTGTTTTAATTGTGCATCGTTCTCTTTTGTCACTAGCTGATATGTTTTTAGCCAAATATAGGCTTGCTTAGGTTTTTCATTGTTGGTGAATATTGTTGCCAAAGTTTGAAAAATTTCTGGGATTAATTGTTCATTAGGGGAATGTAGTTCAAGCGCACGAAATAACAACTGTAAGGTTTTTTCAGTATCTATTTTTGCGTAATAGGTTGCTAATTGAAATTGCGAAAGAGAATTCTCTAAGGCGTCGCTACCTTCTAACTTTAAAAATTTTGCTAAAGCGTTTTTGTTTGACTCCCTTGTCCAATGATAATAGAGCAGGTGAGGGTGATTGGAGTTTAACGTTTGAGCTGACAATTGGGCTAATTTAGTTTCGGCTTTTATAAGGTTGTTTTTTCTAATGGTTGTTTTTTCTATCAATTTAATATGTTGAATCTGTGATGCTAACCCCATGCAACTAATATAACTTTCGTAAGCAATCAAAAGATTATACTTATGTGAATCTTTTTTAGTCGTTTTTAATCCTATTCGTGCTAAAGAAACGTCAATGCGCTCCCTTTTACACCAATTATCTTGGCTGAATTCCTGACAAATTTGTGGATTTTCTTCACACAATTCATTTATGCTTTTTTTACTATCGCAACTTGATAGCAGCAAAAATGAAAACAATACGGTAAGTAATTTCATTTAATGTCACTTTTTAGGGTCTAATAAACCTAGCTTTATAATGGAAATAATCATGTAATCTATAGCGAAATATTACATCTTGCATTACAATATGCCCGAAATAATTTCCCACTATAGTCTAGTTTTGATTTGATAAATACTAAGCTAAAATGATTATAGTAAATGTTCGTTCAATTGATTGAAATAAAAGGTTTAACTAATGACGTCTCATCTAGAGGAAGAATATCAAACAAGTTGGCTTGAACGCCAGACTTTCGCCGAAAATATGCAACCTATCCTTGGTCAGCTGTTTAGAAACCAAGGTGTCGAAATAACAGTTTATGGTCGCCCCTTATTAAATGCTTCTCCTATTGATATCATTAAAGCACATAAAACAGTTGCTTTACATGAAGAGAGTAAATTACGTTTACGTGAAAGTTTCCCGTTTGTGGAAGCGTTAAGCAAAATGACATTAGCCCCATCACGTATTGATGTAGGTAAACTAGCCTATCGTTATTTATTCCAAGGCTTATCAAATGATTTGTCAATTGAACAATATTTAGAAAAAGAATTATCTTCAATAGCAAATACCAACAATCAACCTCAAAGCCAAGATGTAGTGTTATACGGTTTCGGTCGTATAGGTCGTTTACTGGCACGTTTATTAATTGATCAAACAGGTCCAACAGCTGAATTGAACCTACGTGCTATCGTTTTACGTCCATCTAAAGGTGGTGATGATCTGGAAAAGCGTGCAAGTTTATTACGTCGTGATTCGGTACATGGTGCATTTAATGGCAGCATTACTATTGATAAAGAAAATAATGTAATCAAAGCCAATGGTGCTTTCATCAAAGTTATTTACGCTAAATCGCCATCAGAAGTTGATTACACTGAATATGGTATTAACAACGCGTTGGTTGTTGATAATACAGGTATTTGGAGTGATGAAGACGGTTTAGGACAACATTTGCAATCTAAAGGTGTTAATAAAGTATTATTAACTGCTCCTGCAAAAGGTGACATTAAAAATATCGTTTATGGTGTTAACCATGACATGATTTTACCAGAAGATAAAATCGTTTCTGCAGCAAGTTGTACCACCAATGCTATTACGCCAGTATTAAAAGCACTGAATGATGAATATGGTATTCGTAACGGCCATGTTGAAACGATTCATTCTTACACGAACGATCAAAACTTAATTGATAACTATCATAAAGCACCACGTCGTGGTCGTAGCGCTCCATTAAACATGGTTATAAGTACTACTGGTGCTGCAAAAGCAGTGTCTAAAGCACTACCAGAGCTAAAAGGCTTATTAACAGGTAATGCTATCCGTGTACCTACACCGAATGTGTCAATGGCCATCATGAACTTAAACTTGAAGAAAGCCACTGATAAAGATGAGCTTAATGATTATTTAAGAAATATATCATTGAAATCAGATTTACAAAACCAAGTAGATTACACTGCTTCAAATGAAATTGTTTCTACTGACCTTGTTGGCTCTCGTTATGCAGGTGTTGTTGATTCAC
Source organism: Colwellia sp. (assembly GCA_034111385.1). Classification (GTDB taxonomy): domain Bacteria; phylum Pseudomonadota; class Gammaproteobacteria; order Enterobacterales; family Alteromonadaceae; genus Colwellia. The sequence continues at coordinate 2,828 of JAWUXK010000094.1, forward strand.
AAGCAACTATTGTTGATGGTGATAGAGCAGTATTATACGTTTGGTATGATAATGAGTTTGGTTATAGCTGTCAGGTTGTTCGTGTTATGTCAGAAATGGCAGGTATCACTGTACCAACGCTACCAGCGAGCTAATACATAGCGTCAAGTTATCTTGTAAGAATATAAAAAGCGCTAACCTTCACAGGTTAGCGCTTTTTTAGTAGTATTGCTAAAGGATTAATCAACTATAATCGAGAAAAACCAGTGAGCTTTAGTCGCTGGGTAGTTCACAAGCAACGTTTGGGTTTAGGCAAACCCGCGTATTTAGTTGCTTGTTTTGCAGGTCCATCAGGGAATAGTTTAAAAAGATAACGGCTACTTGCTTTTTCCTCACCAAACTCGGCTTTCATTGCTTTAGTTAATGCTCGAATAGCAGGAGAAGTGTTGTAGGTTAAATAAAACTCTCGTACAAATTTAATCACTTCCCAATGCGCTTCGTTTAATTCAAAAGCATCATTTTTTGCCATCAAAGCACCAACAGATTCTTGCCAGAGAGTATGATCTAACAAGTAACCTTGCTTGTCTGTGGTTATTTTCTCATTATTGAATACTAAATCTATTGCCATGTAATAACTCTGCTTGTTGTCATTGTTAGCTCTACTAGGGTATTCATATTAATGGCGGTATATAACGATTTATTTATTATGATTGCGCGTGCTTGCGCATGTTTTTCCATCACATTTAATTGAATCTTAGCATTACTATCTACAGTATTAATTAACTTGTGATGTAAGTTATAACAACCGTCATCAATAAAAACAATAACATCGCCATTACGTAATACTTGAAGACATTGGGCAAAGTCATTGGTGTTAAAAGCACTTTGGCGAACAATATGTAAGGTAGGCATTTCTATTGTTCCTCAGTTAAAATCTAAAAACAGTATGGTGTATGGCTAGTTTTGCCGCAAATTCATCAGTAGTTAACACTTGTACTTGGTCGATATGAAAGTAACTAGGTAAGCCACGTTCTTTAAGCGACCTTTGGCATACATAGATGTTTTCAATGTCATAAAACTCAAAAGCAGCAAAGGTTTTTAAATAGTCTTTTACATCTATTATTGACCCGTTTTGTGCTTGAGTTAGTTGGTAAACGCCATCGCCTTGAAAAAATAATGAAGTTGGTTGTTCAAAAGAACCAAATATTAACGCGATGTCTAGTGCATCTTTTCCTGCAGAATTGGAATAGGGCGCTTTAGAGTTAAGTATTGCCGTTAATTTTTGTAAGTTATGAGACATTAGAATTGCACCATACGATCAGCTTTATTCGCTAACTCAACTAATTCACCTAAGCCTGAAATAGTAAATATAGAATGAATATTGTTAGGCTGTTCATCACTAAGTCCGCGTTTTTCTGCTGCAGTAATACATAGGTGTAATGGTAAATTGAATGTTTGATGTAGCATTTCCCAATGCGCTATACATTGAAATTCATCACTTGCAATTTGTACTTGCTGATTCGCAAGAATAACACCATCTTGATAAAAGAATACACCAATTACTTCAACGCCTGAATTAAGCGCAGTTTCAACATAATCAAGAGCAGTTGCGCTTAAGTTGCTATAAGGAGGAGTAGTGATAACCACAGCCAGTTTTTTCACAAGGATAACTTCTCTGTTTAAATTGAATGTTTATTGAGCATTAAAAAGCCCCGCATTTGCGAGGCTTGTTATTATACAGAACTTTATCATCTGTTTAAGATTTATAATTTATCTTCTTTTCAGTTACCTGAAAGTTAATCATCGTTACCAAGTACACCCAGAAGGCTAAGTAAGTGAACAAAAATATTATAAACATTTAAATATAATGAAACTGTAGCTCTTATATAGTTACGCTCACCGCCATTGATAATACGGCTTGTATCAAACAAAATTAAACCAGACATAACCATAATAACGGCAGCACTTATTGCTAGTGATAATGCAGGAATTTGGAAGAAGATATTAGCTAAACTTGCGACTAATACAACAATCAATCCTGTCATTAAAAACCCCCCCATAAAAGAGAAGTCTTTTTTACTGGTTAATGCATAACCAGATAAAGCGAAAAAGATTAATGCTGTACCACCAAGGGCTTGCATAATCATAGCTGGACCACCAGGCATGGCGGCATAAGCATTAAGCATTGGCCCAAGCGAGGCGCCCATTAAACCGGTAAAGCCGAATATCCAAAAAATACCGCTAGCTGAATCTGCTTTTTTATTAACGACAAACATTAAACCAAAAGCAACTAACATCATCACCAATGCTACCATGTGTGATAAATTCATCGCCATTGAAATGCCAGCTGTTACGGCACTAAATGCTAGTGTCATAGATAAAAGCATATAAGTATTTTTCAATACTTTATTTATTTCGATAGCAGAGCTTTGACTTGCTGATTGAAAATTCATGTTAGATTGCATAAAAACTTCCTTTAAAAACCTAAAAAATAACTTTATATAAGCTAAGATATGGGCGCTTTGGTAAAGTTCAAGTTATTTTTTAAAATTACCAGACGACCTTGTGACATATTATGACATGGTTTTTTGAAATTGCTAGCCTAACCCTGTTGATATTTAGCTATTATTTGTTTCCTTTTGTAACAGTTTAAGCTGTGGTCATTCACCATGCCACAAGCTTGCATATGAGCATAACAGATAGTTGAACCGACAAATTTAAATCCACGTTTTTTTAAATCTTTACTCCAAGCATCAGATTCAACACTCGTAGCAGGATAGTCACATAACTCGGTATATTCATTAACAATCGTTTTGTGGTTAACAAACCCCCACATATAATCACTAAAACTACCAAACTCTTGTTGAATATTGATAAATAACTTAGCGTTATTAATTGCAGCATTGATTTTGCCTCGATTTCTAATTATTGCTGAATTGAGCATTAAGGCTTCGACTTTTTCTTGATCAAACTTAGCAACTTCTTGTGCATCGAAGTTTGCAAAAGCTTTTTGATATCCCTGTCGACGCTTTAATATGGTATACCAACTTAAACCGGCTTGGGCTGATTCTAATATTAAAAATTCAAAAATTTTTTGATCATCGTAAGTCGGTACTCCCCACTCGTGATCATGGTACTCAACGTAATCAGGTTTACTGGTATCCAACCAGGGACAGCGGCATTTATTATCAGGTTTATTCGACATGTTTTTGTTGGTCAAAATAGTTTTCCTCTTCAGCATTTTGGAGTACGTCGATGGAATTCCCCTCAAAATGACTATTTTTTTAGCAATCAACAATAATTAATGCATTTTTTAGTAATAATTGCTTTACAAGTTTATGCCGACACTTTAATATTCGCCTCGTTCTCAAGCAAGCATTCTTTTATGCTACTTGTTTACTTCAGGTGAGATGGCTGAGTGGTCGAAAGCACCGGTCTTGAAAACCGGCAAGGGTTTGTAGCCCTTCTAGAGTTCAAATCTCTATCTCACCGCCACATTCTAAAGGGCTGCACATTGTGTAGCCCTTTCTCGTTTTTGACACTTCCGAATACTTTCCGAACAAAATCATTGCTTCAGTCTACTTTTTAATAAACTCGTCATACGATTTAGTCTCTTTTTTGCTGACGTTAGCTACCAGTTGTTCATTAGGTCAAATGATAGCTCATACTGCGGACATTAAGCTATTTTTAAAGAGGTTTACAACTTACTATAAAAGTAGTGTAAAGTTGAATAGATAGCGAGACGATAAATACACTACCAAAAAAACAGGTGTTTTTGTGAACTTATATAGAATACTTTTCTTTTTTTTATTCCTATTTTTTAACGCATTTGTGTATTCAGCAGAACTACAAAAAATAAAGCTTCAATGACAGTGGAAACATCAATTTGAATTTGCGGGTTTTTATGCTGCAAAAGAAAACGGCTACTATAAAGAAAGTGGTATGGATGTGTCATTTATTGAATACAAGGAAAATGATAATTTAGTCTCAAAAGTGATCAATAATGAAGCCGATTTTGGTCTCACTTATTCATCTTTAATTGCAGAATATCTAGATAATAAACCTGTTAAATTCATTGCCAATTACTTTAAACAATCCCCTTTGGTTCTTATTGCGCAAAAAGAAATTAAAAGCCCATCGAATCTTAATGGTAAAAATATAATGGGTGTGTCAGAGAATATTGACGCTATAACTTTAAAACTTATGTTGAAAAAGTTCGAGATAGATTTAGATGAAGTTAACAGTATAAAAACATCTTTTAAGATCCAAGATTTTATCAATAAAAAAGTAGATGCTATGGCAGTATTTACAACGAATGAAATTTATGAATTGGACAAGTTAGGAGTTAAATATAATATTTTCAATCCTTCTGTTTATGGTCATGAATATTATGATTTAAACCTTTTTACTTCAAATGATTTTTTAGATAACAACCTAGCCGTTGTTGATCGTTTTAGAAAGGCTTCAAATAGAGGCTGGAAATATGCCTTAGAAAATAAAGAAGAAATTGTAGACGTTATTTTAGAGAAATATAATACTCAGAATAAAACAAAAGAAGCTTTATTATTCGAAGCTAATCAAATTGAACATTTGATGTTATCAAAGGTTCATCCAATAGGAAGTATAGATAAAAATAGAGTACAACTAATTGCAAATAATTTTATTGAAAGTGGTTATGTTGAAAATGATAAATTAGATAACCTTGATGAGTTTATCTTTCAACAAAACAAGTTAACGCTACTAGAAGATGAATTAATTTTTATAAAAAACAACCCTATTATTAAAATTGGATCGGGTGAAACGTTTGCACCATTTATATTCAAAAACTCAAAAGGTGAAATCTCAGGGTTTGATAGAGATATTGCGGATATTATAGAAAATAAAACAGGTTTTAAAATTGAATTTGAATTGGGGAAATGGATTGATATACAACAACGATCTTTAAAAGGAGAGTTTGATATTTTATCTCCTGTGGTAAGAACAAAAAAAAGAGCTAAGAATTATAATTTTTCTGCGCCTTATTTAAGTTATACGTCAATTGTAATTGTAAATAGATCTAATCCAAAAAAGATATTTAAAAAATCTGATACAGAAAATAAAAGAGTCTCAATTCAAAAAGATAATCAAATCTTTGAGGCGTTAGCAAAATCATTATCCAATGTTGAAATAGTTTATTACGATAGTTTGTATGATGTAATAAATGCAGTTGTAAAAAATGAAGTAGACTTTACCATCTTAGATGAATCAATTTTCTATATTACAGATAATCTCGGAATAAGTGATTTTCTAGAAACATCATTTGTTATGGGAGAAAAGAAAGACCTACATTTTGGCATCACCAAAAATAATCCTGTCTTACTACAAATATTTAATAAAGCCTTAGCTTCAATAAATGAATATCAGAAAAAAAACATTAAAAACAAATGGTTTAAAGTATTTGATTCCAAAAATATCAATTTTACAAAAGAAGAGAAAGAATATTTATATTCAAAAGAAAGCATAACATTTTGCGTTGCACCTCATTGGTATCCGTTTGAAAAAATAGAAAATGGAAAACATGTGGGAATGAGTGCCGATTTTCTGAAACTATTCGAAAAAGAAATAAAAATGCCTTTTCATTTAGTGAGTACAAAAAACTGGACAGAATCATTAAGTTCAATAAGAAATAATGCTTGTGATGTATTACCACTTGCGATGAAAACTGATAATAGAGAACATTATTTAAACTTTACTCAAGCTTATTTGACTGTACCTTTGGTGATTGCAACAAAAAAAGATCATCCCTTTATTCAAAGCATGGAGCTATTAAATGGTAAAAAGATTGGCATTACAAGAGAGCATGCTTTTAATGAAATACTCAGAGAAAAATACCCAAGTATTAATATTGTTAATGTAGAAAGTGTCACAGATGGTTTGGATCGGGTTGAAAACAAAGAACTTTTGGGATTTGTTGATGCGCTGGCTACTATTAGTTATGAGTTTCAGAAGGCGTTATCTAAAGACCTACAGATTTCTGGAAGGTTTGATGAAAAATTAGAACTATCCGTTGCTATCAGAAAAGATGATATCTTATTACTGGATATTTTTGAGAAGCTTGTTTCTAGTATTGATAATGAAAAGAAGCAGGAAATACTAAAGAAATATATCGCTATTCGGTATGAAAATGGTTTTGATTATATTGCAATGTATAAAATAGTCGCCATTGCATTACTTATAATCATACTTATTTTATTTTGGAATAGAAAAATTAGGGAAAGAAAGGAAGAATTAGAAAGGCTTTACAACCAATTGAAAGAAAAAGATTTAAAACTACAAAAAGTAAATGAAGAATTAGAAATATTATCATCTATAGATAAATTAACTAATATTTATAACAGGCGAAAAATAGATTCTTATTTAATTGACGAAATACAAAGAAGTGAAAGAAGTGGAGATGGTTTTTCTTTAATTATGATCGATATAGATTATTTTAAAAGAGTAAATGACGATTTTGGTCATCAGGTTGGAGATATAGTTTTAGCTACAGTTGCTAAGTTACTACAAGATAGCATTAGAGAGATTGATATTTTAGGGAGATGGGGAGGCGAAGAATTTTTGATTATTTGTCCGTTTACCAAGGATAGAGGGATAGTTACAGAAGCTGAAAAAATAAGAAAAAATAAGAAAAAATATTGAAATGTATGAATTTAAAACAGTAGGAAATAAAACAGTGAGTCTTGGTATTACAACATACAAAAAAAATGATACGCCTAATGTGATTTTAAAAAGGGTAGATACAGCATTATATAAAGCAAAGGAGAATGGTCGAAATAAGGTTGTTTTTGAATAATGATAACTTTTTAGATCCACATAAAAGTGACTTTAACCAGTATGTAGTCTACTTATAGAGTTCAAAAAACAAGTTCATCTTTGATATTAATGATCAAAATGTCGGAGGAGCAATCGCTTTGCTTTAAGGTTTTTTTTATGACTGTTTTTGGATTTTTTCTTTTCAGATTTTACGAGATATTTGCAAAAAATCACACTTAATATATCTGTTCTCATCTATAGCGGAACGTCAGCTATCTGAAACTTATTGAGTAAGGTGGTTGTTTATCCATGTCCGCTGTAGATCAAAAGATACAAATATTGTTAGTGAAAACTCTCAAACTATATCTTCCGGAGTGTGGCATAAGTGACGATTAAACCAAACCTCCAAGCGAATTCATTTTTTAGCTCTAATATTTGTTAGTGTTAATATTCCCTTGGTGAGCTTAGTTGACCGTAGCCTTTGCTTTACTAATGATAGCTCCAAGACTAAAAGCGATCGTTACCATAAATGATTCCCCTATGACTTTTGATCCGACTAAGCAGAATTAGGGTAGATAGCCAACTCCTTCCACTTGTTCAAAGTGAAGCTTGTAAAATAAATACGTAAAAAAAGTGAATATATCGTCGATGACACGTAAACTTATTATCCTTCTTAATGAACAAAAGTAGTTAATAACGCCATGATTATAACAACCGAAAGTCACGACATTAAAACACCTACTGGTGTAATGAGAACTTATCTATATCGCCCAAAAGCTAACGGTAAGTATCCATGCATTATTTTTTATTCAGAAATTTTTCAGCAAACCACCCCCATTGCACGTACTGCTGCCATTTTGGCAGGCCATGGTTTTGTTGTGTTAGTGCCTGAAGTTTTTCATGAGTTAAACCCTATTGGTACAGTTTTAGGCTATGATGATGCTGGCAAGGATAAAGGTAATCAGGATAAATTGACTAAACCTTTAGAAGCTCATGATAGTGATACTCAGGCAATGGTTGAATTTTCGCAAAGCTACCAACATTGCTCAGGAACCATTGGGGCTATGGGCGTTTGTATTGGAGGTCATTTAGCTTATAGAGCCGCACTTAATAGCAATGTTTTAGCAGCTTGTTGTTTGTATGCTACAGATATTCATTCAAACACTTTACCTTGTGAAGAGGGTAACGATACCTATACTCGTACTAAAAAAATTAACGCAGAATTGCAACTTATCTGGGGTAAACAAGATCCACATGTACCTGATGAAGGTAGAATGAAAATTCACTTAAATTTAATTACTAGCAAAAACAATTTTTCATGGCATGAATTTAATGCCCAGCATGCATTTATACGTGATGAAGGTGAACGCTATGATCCCGCGTTGGCACTTAGGGTTTATGGTATGGCTGTAGAGCTATTTCAACGTACGCTTTAGTTAATTGATGGGAGAGCATCTCATCAAGTTAAGAAGCGAGGTTTATCCGGCTAAACAGTATTGTTCAATAGATACTATATATGCAGGCACGATAGTATGATCCA
>JAWUXK010000095.1:0-40898 GCA_034111385.1 Colwellia sp.
CCAACCTCTAGATGATCTAGGGTTACTTTTTAATGTGGTTTTTAACCAGCAGTTTCAGTTTACGGCGATACTCTCCCCACAAGGTAAAGTATTACACATTAATGAATTTGCTATTACTTCTCAGGGTCAGGGCGTAACACGCGAGGATATTGTTGGAAAGTTTTTTTGGAAATTGCCTACATGGTGTAACCTTCCTGAATGGGAAAGCAATTGGAAAAAACGATTAGTTAAAGCCTCAAAACAGCACACTGCTGTAATCACTAATGATACTTATGAATTTCTCGGCCGCAAGCGACCGAGTATCAAACATGACACAGCACTAAACGTCCTGTGTCGGTTCAATATTTAGGGCTTCATCGACGGTTGCTTGCGCGAGCGTAAGGCTTACAGTATCTCCACCTCTTGAAGACGCCAACTCACGCGCCTTGGTTCGTTTAACACTTATTTTTCGCACAGTCTTTTCCCTTGAAAACGCTACTGAGCGAATGTGTTGTAATCCTCGTTTTTTTAATACCTTGGCTGCATTGTCATCGGCGTTGCCTTGATGTTCGCATTATAGTCCTTTTAGTCTGAATAAACCTATAATCAGGATGTTCAGATCATGTGCCTATTTCATACGAATATTGTTCGCTCATTATTTTGATGATTCCCTCATTGCTTTCGATGTTATAGGTACGCCTTAGCTCAATAACGAATACTCAGGGCTTGCCCCTAAACGCTATCTATATTGCTTTCGATGAGCTTTGGCATACATGCTGACAATACTAATTGGAGGTTGTTATGACTAAGTTTAATGGTAATTATTCTGTTTATGTTGGAATAGATTGGGCTAACGATAAACATGATCTATGCATTCAGCAAGCTAATTCGGATACACGAAAGTTTAAGATAATAAAGCACTCAGCTCAAACGATAAATGATTGGATAATCAGCCTACATAAGCAATATAAAGGACAGATTGCTATTGCGGTTGAATTATCTAAAGGACCTGTTGTGTATGCGCTTCAGAAGTATAAATTCATCACTATCCATCCTATTAACCCTTCGATGTTAGCCCAGTATCGTAAAGCCTTTTCTCCTAGTGGAGCCAAAGACGATCCAACAGATGCGGAGCTTGCACTTGATTTAATGCTGAATTATCCCAACAAGATTAAAGCGTTAAAAATGGAAAGTGAACCTGTTCGAAAACTTGGGTATTTAGTCGAACAACGCCGAAGACTGGTAGGAGATAGAAGGCGATTTGGTAATCGATTAATTAATACGCTCAAGCAATATTACCCACACTTACTTGATTGGTTTTCACATCGTGGCTCAGGTATGTTTTGTGACTTCATCACACGCTGGCCGAACCTACAAAAATTAAAAAGAGCGAGAGCGGACACCATAAGAAAGTTCTTTCATGCCTACCCAGGTCGTACTGCAAGCTGCACAGAACAACGCCTTGTACTCATTAGTCAAGCAGAGCCACTTACCTTAGATAATGCGGTTATTGAGTCACACCAACTCTTAGCTGTTGCTCTAGCTAATCAAATGCTAGTGGTGGTCGAAGCGATTAAAATATTTGATAAAGAGATTAGCTTGTTGTTTGAGACATTGCCTGATGCTGAACTTTATAAATCATTACCAGGTACAGGGCCTTGTTTGGCACCAAGACTGTTAGTTGCCATGGGTGTAAATCGTAGTCGCTTTACTAGTGCGTCAGAAATTCAAATGTATACGGGTATAGCACCTGTGACGGAGCGCAGTGGTCAAAAGTGTTGGGTTCATTGGCGATACCAGTGCTCTAAATTCAATCGACAGTCATTTGTTGAATGGGCAGCTAAAAGCGTTCATCAATCTTATTGGGCAGGTCTTTATTATCAACAACAAAGGTCAAAAGGTAACACCCATCAATCATCTATAAGATCGCTAGCATTTAAGTGGATACGGGTTTTATACCGTTGTTGGAAGACCAAAGAACCATATGATGAGTCAAAGTATTTAAAAGCATTAAGGGATCGAAATTCCCCATTACTTTTTAAAGAAAAAGCTTGTTAAAGGTCTCAGGGCGTAGTGCTGACAATGAAAAACTGACTGCGAAGGTCGATTAGCTTGATCTGTGCAACCACACTGAGCACACTCTTGGCTTGAATGAGCAGTTTTCACCGTGACAAACAACTTACCTTCCTGCTCCAGTTTGTATTGGCTAAACTGTCTGATTTTGCCTAAGGTTGACTTGGCTAAGGCCCTATTTAATCCTCGCTTGGCAGCGCGGCCGTTACTGAGCCATTTACCGGTGTCCGGGCAAACCTTGGCTTTGGGTGCACGAATGAGGTTGGCTAGGGACATGTTCTCAAATACCCCAACTAGCGGCGTATCTTGAGAAATCGCTTTGGCAATATGGTGAGCCCGATTGTGGCAAATGTTGGTGTGTTTGTTTTTGGCTTTAGTTACTTTGGCTTGTGCGGTCAGTTCACCCTTGGTGCGTTGACGCTTATTCGTACCTTGTTGCCGGTCGTTGGCTCGCGCTATTCGGGCCACTCGCCGTTGATAGCGCCTAGTCTTGCTGGTTAATTTTTTGAGCCTAACCATTTCTTGGTCATGAAAATGATAAACTTGACCACTGGAAGCGGTCACTTGTCTCACGATGCCTAAATCATACCCCGTCATACTCGCCATTAAAGCATCGTCACTTAGCTGCGAAATCTTGGCATTTATCGCTGTTTGGGTAAGAATATCAACGTCTTTGTCATACGACATGCTCAGCCAAAAACGCGCGCCTTGCCGTGATAAATACAAGGCATTGCCCGCATCTTCTTTGGAAAACGGCATAACAAAACACGCTACTATCTGGCCTTTGGCGCCTTTCATCGCGTTGTTTTTTAATTGGATAACACAACGTCCATCATCTAACGCTTGGACGATAAATAACTCATTAGTGACATAACAATTGCGCTTTTGGTGTTTTTTTCTTAGGGTGGGTTGCTGTCTCAGTCCAGCTTTGGCCCCATTCATCGCCTCAAACCATTTGGCCCCGGCATTGCGGCGAATTTGGCTAGGGATGTCTTTTAAAAACGGCAGGTCTTGGCATAGGTAGGCAACTTGGGTATTCACGTTAGGCCGTGCGTCCTCAGGTTTTTCTGCTGCTAACCAGTGTGCATATTCTGCTTTGGCTAACAAAGTTTTTTGGTTCTTAATTACGGTATAACCGCCAATCCATTGGGCAATCATTGACGCCACGTCAGGCGTCAATTGCTTGGTTATTTCAATGGATATACCACGCTTTAGTTTCATTGCTTACCTTTGATTAACTGTACAAAAATACAGTACCACACTCAAAAGTACATGTCACTATCACGGCCGCAAGCGTCCGAGTTTGCGTGACACAGACAAATTATCAAGAGCGTTGAAAGCATGGGGAAGTTCATACTTTCGCTCTAAACTCGGTTAGTTTAGTTATTGGTAGCGCTATTCCAACACATTTTCTCTAACTTCCCAACCCAAGAGAACCTGACTCTAGAGAGTAATATTATGGTCTTGGTGCCAAGTAGCTAAGTCGTTTTATTGAATTTTAATCCCTGGCTTCTATTTCCCTATTTGGTCTGCGTCAAACTGTTTATGGCTACCATCACAAAAAGGGCTATTAGCTGTATGCTTACATTGGCACAAGTAAGCATCACCCGTTTTTTCTGCAGTAAAAGCTTTAGGCTTGAAGGTTGTTCCTGCATGAGAACCATCACAATACGGCTGGTTTTTGGATTGGCCACAGGCACAAAAATAATACTCTTCGCCTTGGTTGAGTGATACTTTTTTCGGTTTAATATCCGCGATTATAGGCTTAGTCATAGTCATTCCTTTTAATATCAGTAAAAACATGTTGAAATTTTTTGAGTTTAGGCAGGCTTATAGGGTGACGATGTCAGCCCTATAAGTTTAGGTTTACCATCCCATATGGTAAAAAGCCCAAATTCGCTCAATATTCATTGGTAACCATTCTTCGTAATACTGCCAGTTTTCGTACTTAGGTAATTTAACTTGTTTTCTTAATGCGTCAGGACTGTGTACTCCTGAGTCCATAGCTTTTTTAACCGCGGCCATTAAATCTTCTATGTAAACTCGTTGTTCTTTTATTATCGAAGCTGGGTCAATGGCAGGTTCACTTTCTGGTCCATGAGCAGAGATAACATAATCAACATCCATTAATTCAATTTCTTTTAAAGAACGAACCCATTCATCAGGCCAAAAGTCTGGCATGCCTCTAAAAGCAACTCGACGAGGTGTGATTATATCAGTAACAAATAATATCTTTTCTTCAGGAAATCGCATTACAACAAGACTATCTCCATGATTAGGTCCAAAGTAAGATAACTCAATTGTACGATCGCCTAGCTTCACTGTGTAGTTATCGTCAAAAACTATATCTGGTGTTGGCAATACAGGGCTTGGGTGATCTTTAAGCTGCTTCAATATGTTCCTGTGACCAATATATTTTGCGCCTTCTGCTTTAAATACATTACCACCAGAGATATGATCATGATGGTTATGGCTATAGATAACATACTTAACTGGCTTATCTGTTATCTTTCTAATTTCACTCTGCATCAGCTTCGCGGCTTTCGGGTTTAGGGGATCTGAAACAATCACACCGTCATCAGTGATGACAAAGAAATTACGATAAACCCACCAACGAAATACGTATATTCCATTGCCGACATGCTTAACACTGTGGCCAAACGTTTTCCCGCCCATAGGCTCTTGAGTTGGAAATGTCGATGATGCCATCACTAATGAGGAGATGAGCAAGCCAACGATTAGCGTGATCTTTTGTACTGTTGTTTTCATTATTATTCCTTCTTAAATATATGTAGTTAATTATTTATCCCACCACTCATTCTGAACCTGAGCAAGTGTGTAACTTTTTCGCTGTTGCATTCTTAAGTAGTAACTCGCTATTTGAGGAAAACTATTCTTATCTAACCACATACTATAGCCTAGTAAATCAAGTCTTGAGAGCACCACAGTCCAAATTACATCAGCCAAAGTATAAGCATTGCCCAGTAGAAAATTGTTACCTTGTAACTGATTTTCAGCAAAGGTAATCGCTTCCAACGTGCTTTGTTCAATGTCTTCAATATGCTTTTTATCAACCCGAAATGTTTTACTCTTTTGTGAACGTGCAGCACAAACCTCATAATTACTTTTAAGCTCAGGGTGCTTTTCAGCCATTAAGAGCGATTTCTCGACTCGAGCATCCAATATTTTTTCTGATTTTTCCATTGATGGGTGACGTGCATAACTAAGGATCTGGAGATCTATATCATCTGCCAAGTTAATTAACTTATCCACTAACTGATTATCACTTTCACTTTGTGGCAATAAAGCGTTACCTTCGGGTAAAGCAGCGATAAAACGAATAATGTGAGCAGAGTCCGTTAATACTTTTGTTGTACCGTTTCGATACTCTAACGTGGGAATGACTCCCTTTGGATTGAGTTTTACATACCATGGCTCTAGTTGTTCTTGCTTTTTCACAATGTCGATAACACGCCCCGACCAAGCAAGTCCCTTTTCTTCCAGTGCGAGTCTAACTTTCATCGAACACACGGATAAAGGATGATGATAAAGCATAATTGATGGCATAGTACTAATTCCTATTGTTTTAAACTTGAATAGTCGTCTGTTGCGTTATATAGGCAACGTTAAATAATTTTTATACGCGCGGTTTTATCGGTAACATGCGTGGAAGTACATCCGCTTCAGGCTTGTCTAGAAAACGATGTTTTAGCGCACCTGCAATATGGGCAAATAATGCAGCTATCAGTGTGTATACCAAGAAAACATGCGCTTGTTTAGCGAGTTTGCCCATCTCTGGGTTTTTATCAAATAACACGGGTAAGTCGATTAATCCGAATAGGCTAACGGGGTAACCAAATAAATTTGTCATGGAATAGCCGCTCAATGGGATTGCCAACATTAACAAGTATAATGAACCGGTAATTGTTTTTGATAGTAATTTCTCCCACGTTGCCAATACGTCAGGTAATTTTGGTGAGTTATTGAGTCGGCTCCAAATTACTCTCAGAATAGCGAATTGCATGAAGATGACACCAAAAGATTTGTGCATGCCCATGATCTCCAATTTACTTGGATCTGCTTTATCTAATCCTGCCATGTAAGTACCTACTGCAAAGAGTACTATCAACATTAGCGCCATTCCCCAGTGTAAAAATTTAGCAAACGCCCCGTAGCCTTGTTCGTTCATATTGTTAGTATTCATAAATCACCTTTTTTAATTTTATTGCTGACAATTAATGTCTTTTCTAATTACTTGTACCCAGTTTATTGTAATTTTATATATTGATATATATGCTTGATGGCAACTCATTGTTTACTCACAGGTGCTAATGTGAATATTTTAACCCTTATGGAAACTTTTTCTGTTGTTGTAGAAACAGGAAGTTTTACTGCGGCGGCTGAAAAGCTTGGCCTTTCCAAATCATTTGTCAGCAAACAAGTATCAACGTTAGAAGTAGAGCTAGCTTGCCGTCTGCTTTATCGAACCACACGCACACTGAGCTTGTCTGATGAAGGAAGTCAATTCTATAACCATTGTAAAATAATCATGGCCGAAGCTGAAAATGCGCGTACCGAAGTCATGGATAGCCAAGGGGCGCCTAGGGGTAAAATCCGTATGACAATACCTCAAAGCCTGATCATCTCTGGCTTTGGTCAATTACTGATAGCGTTTCAACTTCAATACCCAGAAATAGATCTTGAAGTCATCGCCAGTGGACGAATTGAAAACTTGGTAGAAGAAGGTATAGATATCGCGTTAAGGGTAGGGCAATTAGAAGACTCAACTCTTATATCTCGTCGACTAGCAGAGTGTACATTTCAGGTTGTTGCTTCTCCCCAATATATTAAAAAATGCGGGACACCTTCTCAACCAGCAGATTTAATGCAGCATAATTGTTTAATTTATGGCGATTCAAAAATAAATAGAGGTTGGCCATTTCGCGCTCCTAGTGGCGAATCAATTACCGTCAAAGCAAAGGGTAGTTTGACATGTAATGATGGCGGCTTGATTGTTGACGCGATATTGAGTGGATTAGGTATTGGTTTTGGTCCTAGCTTTTTGTACAGAAAGCATATTGAAGCAGGCCGTTTACAATTACTACTTAGCGATTATTACCAAGCTCCCACTGCAATTTCAGCCCTATATCCGCTAAATCGAAATTTATCACGAAGAATTAGAATGTTGATTGACTATTTATCTGAGCGCTTATCTGTTTAGTGTCGTGGTAACAAGTTTTATGGGGAAAAATAAAAATTGCTACCTAGCCACTTAGGGAGGAGTTTACATTGGATTCTCTTGTTTATTCAGACAAAGTAAAGTCTTTGATATTCAACTGATGCTTTTTCAATTTCCTATATAGCGTTCTTACGCTTATTTCTAAGGTATCAGCGATAGTTTTTGGTTGATTTCCATATTGATTCAAAAGTTTAGTTATATGTTCTTTTTCATTTGAAACCAAATTGGTTGAGTCATTTTCTAACTTTTTAAAATCTATAATATTGTGGGGTAAGTGTTCAATATTTATAACATCATCATCACTTAATAAAGCACTTCGTTGAACTATATTTTTCAGCTCTCTAACATTGCCTGGGAAATGATAATGAGATAACGCAATTAGGGCTTCGGCACTAAACATCTTGGATGAAAACTCACTTTTTGATAGTAAATGCTCTGCTAATAGTGAAATATCGGACTTTCTTTGTCTTAGCGTAGGTAAGCTAATTGGAAAAGCGGCAATTCGGTAATACAAGTCTTCTCGAAACTCACCTTCTTTAACCATTTGTTCTAAATTTTTGTGGCTAGCACAAATTAATCTAAAGTTGGCCATTTGTTTTTCAACACTACCCACACGTCGATAATGACCGGTTTCAAGCAGGCGTAATAATTTTACTTGCAAATTAAGTGGGACATCGCCTATTTCATCTAAAAATAAAGTGCCTCCGTTTGCCATGCAAACCAAACCTTTTTTACTTGTGTTTGCCCCGGTAAATGCACCTTTCTCATGACCGAATAACTCAGATTCAAATAAAGACTCACTAAGTCCGGTACATTCAACTTCTATAAAAGGCTTTTTAGCTCTTTTACTTGCTTGATGTATCGATAATGCAGCGAGTTCTTTACCTGTTCCTGTTTCACCTTGTAATAATATGCTGATATTACTACTTGCACTGCGCGTGATCATTTTAAGCAGTTCTTGAAACGGTTCACTTTTTCCTATTAATTTCAGATCGCTACTAAAACTACTAGCAAAATCAACCTTTTCTAGTATTTCTAAAAAGCCAATTGTCATGCCGTTGTTGTCTTTGACTGGCTTCATTAGGATATTGCAATAAATATCACCTGTGTTTGTTTTATGAATATGCAGTGCCGAGCTGTTTTTACCTGATTCCCTGCATGATGAGAGAGGGCATGATTCACCTTTTTGGTCACAAGGTTTAGAGAAATTATGTGATACACCGTAGCACTTACTCTTCCCTAGTATTACAGGCCTAGTGTAAGTATCACGGTAAGCCTGATTAACTGCTTCTATTGAGTAATCATGGGTAATAAATATTGCGGGTTTCTCAATAGATTCGATAATCGCTTGAATAGTTTGATGTACCAAAGAGTTATGCCTTATAAATCAATTAATGTCATAAATGACACTGCTTGTCATTATTTAATGTCATATTTGTCCTAAATAAAAGGTATTTTTAATTTATTTTCTATTTTTATTTATAATTTGTTATTTATCAGTTACTTATTTTTTATTTTGTTATGGCGTATTTATTGCTCTCTATGAACTAATTGTTCTGTTTCGGATTAACAAAAATTCTTGTTCAAGTTGTCATTTTGATAAGTGAATAGCAGTTAAACCCAAATCAGAACATTTTTAAACAGCAAAAGAACATAACGAGAGTAATTAATATGATAAGTGAAGCATTAGTTGAATTATCGCGGTGGCAGTTTGCTGTTACCGCACTATTCCATTTCTTGTTTGTTCCCTTAACCCTCGGCTTAACATGGATTTTATTCATCATGGAAGCCGTTTATGTTATGACTGGACGTGAGATTTATCGCGACATGACAAAGTTTTGGGGCAAACTATTCGGTATCAATTTCGCGATTGGCGTCGCTACCGGCCTGACTATGGAGTTTGAGTTTGGTACAAATTGGTCATACTACTCTCATTATGTGGGCGATGTGTTTGGCGCACCCTTAGCGATTGAGGGGTTAATGGCATTTTTTCTTGAATCTACATTTGTCGGGATGTTCTTTTTAGGTTGGGACAGGTTAAGTAAACGACAACATTTAGTGGGTACATTACTAATGGCGCTAGGCACCAATTTTTCTGCGTTATGGATATTGATTGCCAATGGTTGGATGCAAAACCCAGTAGGAAGTGAATTTAACTACATGACAATGCGTATGGAGTTAGTGAGCTTTAGCGAAATTATTTTCAACCCAGTTGCACAAGTTAAATTTATTCATACTGTCGCAGGAGGATACGTTGCTGGCGCCATGTTTGTATTAAGTATTAGTAGTTATTATTTGCTTAAAGGTAGAGATGTTGCTTTTGCAAAACGTTCTTTTTCAGTTGCCGCGGGCTTTGGTTTAGCCGCTATATTTTCCGTTATTCTACTTGGAGATGAATCAGGTTACGAAGTGGGTGAAGTACAACGAGTAAAACTTGCGGCTATTGAAGCCGAATACCATACTGAACCTGCACCAGCAGCATTTACCTTAATTGGTTTACCTGATGATGAAGCGATGGAAACTCATTATGCGGTAAAAATTCCTTATGCATTAGGTTTAATTGCCACACGTTCTTTAGATGAAGAGGTGATTGGCTTAAGGGACTTACAAAAAGCACATGAACCGCGTATTCGTAATGGCATGATCGCGTACGAATACTTAGTTAAATTACGAAATGGTGAAGAGACACCTGAAAATCTCGCTAAATTTAATGAAACTAAACATGACCTTGGTTATGGGTTACTACTTAAGCGTTATACCGATAATGTGGTAGATGCGACTGAAGCACAAATACAAATGGCTGTTAAAGATTCTACGCCACCCGTAGCCCCTGTTTTTTGGGCATTTAGAATTATGGTTGCCTGTGGCTTTATCATGTTACTGCTCTTTTGTTTAGCGTTTTACTTCAATGCTCGACGTCAAATTGAGAATAAACGTTGGTTACTCAAATCACTATTTATAGCATTGCCATTGCCGTGGATAGCCATAGAAACGGGCTGGTTCGTTGCTGAGTTTGGTCGTCAACCTTGGGCTATTAGTGAAGTGTTACCTACGTTTCTGTCTACTTCATCTTTAGCTGCAAGTGATGTGCTGTTTTCTCTTATTGCCTTCATCGTTGTTTATATCATTTTATTCGTTATCGAAATGTATTTGATGCTTAAGTTTGCGCGTCTGGGTCCTAGTGCTTTACATACAGGACGGTATCATTTTGAACAAGTACCGGAGTTAAACTCTGGTCTTCGCAGCCAGAATTCTTGAGGGGGAACACATGTTTGATTACGAAACATTAAAATTTATATGGTGGTGCTTAATTGGTTTTCTTTTCATTGGTTTTGCTATTACCGATGGTATGGATATGGGGGTAGGCGGGTTATTACCTTTTGTTGCTAAAAAAGATGTTGAGAGCAGGGTCGTTATCAACACTGTTGGCGCGCATTGGGATGGCAATCAAGTATGGTTTATTACTGCAGGTGCTTCATTATTTGCTGCGTGGCCGTTAGTGTATGCGACTGCTTTTAGCGGTTTTTACTTCGCTATGATGTTAACACTATTTAGTTTGTTTTTACGTCCGCTTGCGTTTGATTATCGTAGCAAAATTGACTCTTTAAAATGGCGCTCTAATTGGGACAAAGCATTATTTGTTGGCTCGATGGTACCGCCGTTAGTATTCGGTGTTGCGTTTGGTAATTTATTACAAGGCGTGCCTTTTGGTTTTGATTCATTGATGAGGGTAACGTACACAGGGTCATTTTTTGCTTTATTTACACCTTTTACGCTATTAACGGGTGTAGTGAGCGTATGCATGATGTTGATGCACGGTTCAACTTGGTTAGTAATGAGAACAGATGCTGATGTTGCTCAGCGCTCGGCAAATATAGGTCGTGTTATCTCAGTGGTATTAGTACTCGCTTTTGCCCTTGCAGGCGTTATGGTTTGGCAAAGTATTGATGGTTATTTGGTTGCAAGTACTGTCGATACTATGGGACAAGCACAGCCAACAATAAAAGAAGTGACAACCCGTTCTGGAGCTTGGTTAAATAATTATATTGAAACGCCACTATTATGGTTAATACCTGTTCTTGGTTTAATTGCGCCAATGGCAGTTGCACTTTTATTGAGTATAAAAAACAAAAGTACATCAGTAAAAGTATTCGCTTTTATCGCTAGCTCATTAACAATTCTAAGTATTATTTTAACCGCTGGTATTGCTATGTTTCCTTTTGTTATGCCATCAAGCAGTATGCCAAATCACAGCTTATTAATGTGGGATACCGTGTCTAGTGAAAGAACATTAAATTTAATGTTGGCGGCAGTCGCTTTTTTTCTTCCTATCATCCTTGGATATACCCTTTGGTGTTATAAAAAAATGTGGCGCACTGTTACTGTGGATGAAATTGAGCAAAACAAGCATACCGCCTATTAGTTAGGCTAGTAAGGTTAAATAAAGCTGAGTGCAACTAAGCTAAAAGAGTTAAATCAAGCAAGGTTAAGCTCAGCAATATTAAAAATTAATAAAGGAAAAAATCATGTGGTATTTCAGTTGGTTGTTAGGTGTATTACTTGCTGTATCTTTAGGCATCATTAACGTGATGTGGTACGAAATGGAGCAGCATGTAGATAATGTTGCTAAAGATCAAAATAGCGCTGATTAATCGTAAATAAAAAACGAGTTCGCAGCATTAAAATTAATGAGCCAGTACTAAGTTGACTACTATGACAAAGAAAACTGAACATCAAAAAAAGCAAGTGAATCGCTGGCTCAAATATCAAAAAAAATACGCTCAGGGTAAGTTAAGCCGTGCAATTGCCTTAGGCTCAATCAATGGGATTTTAATGATCCTGCAAACTGCAATGCTTGCTTACCTAATTGATTTAGCGATTTTTCCTAATGTAGAAGCTAGTTTGAATAAGGCTCAAAGCAATGGTGCAATCACAGATAGTGCTGCTTTTACAGACATCACAACAATAAGCCTGGCGCTAGTTGCTATTATTTTTTGTCGGGCTGCATTAGGGTATTTTAGTGAATGTTATAGTCGCCGTGGTGCAATGGATATTAAAACAAATATTCGCTCTCGATTACTTAACCGTTTGTTTCAGTTTGGTCCTGCTTACACGGAAACCAAGGGGAGTGCGAAGCTAAGTCACTTATTGCATCAAGGCATTGATTCATTAGAAGACTACTTTGCGGGTTATCTCCCTGTTATCGCTTATTGTGCGGTTATTCCGCTAGCAATACTGATTGCGGTTTTCCCCATTGATTGGCAGTCAGGTTTAATTTTATTAGTTACCGCGCCCATGGTGCCATTTTTTATGATACTCATTGGTCATAAAGCACAGCGTTTAAATCAAGAACACTGGGCTAAATTACAGCGAATGAGCAGTCACTTTCTCGATATTATCCAAGGATTAACACAGCTTAAAATATTCAACGCTTCACGTAGAGAAATCGCGGCCGTAAAAAGAATCAGTGACGATTATGGTGATGAAACTATGGGCATTTTAAAAATTGCTTTTCTTTCATCTTTTGTTTTAGAGTTTTTAGCTTCTATTTCAATCGCCTTAGTCGCGGTTATTTTAGGCTTTCGTTTATATTATGGCGATGTTGATTACGTTTTTGCACTATGGGTTTTACTACTCGCTCCTGAGTTTTATCTGCCTTTTAGGCAGCTTGGTACCCAATATCATGCAAAAATGGCCGGTGTTAGCGCAGCAGAAGATCTGGTTGAAATACTGAATCAGCCACAAGTAAACTATTCGCTAGAAGAAACTTTTACAGCACCATTTTCCATCAGTGTTAGCCAAGCAGAGTTTGCTTACCCTGACCGAAGTAATACCTTAAGCCAAGTAAACCTTGAGTTTTCAACTCAGGGTTTATATGCAGTTATTGGCGAAAGCGGCTCAGGCAAGTCAACCTTAATAGACATGGTACTTGGGTTCGTTCAGCCAGATTCTGGGCATGTAGTAGCCAATGGTCAGCCGTTAACTTCTGCTAACCGTGATCATTGGTTAAAGCATTGCGGATGGATTTCCCAACAAGCACAACTATTCTATGGCTCGTTAGCGTTTAATGTTGCCTTATCTGACAATTATCAAGATGAGTTAGTAATTGAAGCATTAGAAAGGGCAGGATTAGCTAATTTTGTGCAAACGCTTGAACAAGATATTGAAACTGAAATTGGTGAAAATGGTGCTGGGCTATCAGGTGGACAAGCGCAACGATTGGCACTTGCACGAGTTTTTTATCATCAACCTGATGTGTTGATACTGGATGAGCCAACGAGCCATCTTGATCAGCAAACTGAACAAATGATTACGGCTTCAATCAATGCGTATGCTGAAAATCATATTGTGATTGTTATTGCCCATCGCTTACATACGGTTATTGACGCTAAAAAAATAATTGTGCTTGAGCAAGGAAAAGTCATTGAGTCAGGCACGCATCAAGAACTGTTAACTCATGATGGCTATTATGCACAGCAGGTTAACTTATGAAGCCCATTTATGAGAGTCACAGTGCGAAGGTGTTTTTTCGCCTAATTGGCTTACTTAAACCGCAATTGCCGTTTATGTTACTTGGCGCACTATTGTCGATTATTACGGTGTTAGCCAATATTAGTTTACTGGCCGTTTCAGGCTGGTTTATTACTCTGATGGCCATTGCTGGAACAACAGGTATTACGGTAAATTATTTTACCCCTGCGGCGATCATTCGATTTTTAGCTATAGTACGCACTGCGGGTCGATATGCAGAGCGAATGTTAACGCATCGAGCCACGTTTAATGCGTTGGCATATTTACGTCATTACTTCTACCAACAACTTGAACCGCTATTACCTTATTACCGTATTAATTTACGTTCAGGCGATCTGTTAGCGCGATTGCAGCAAGACATAGATAATCTTGATAACTTCTATCTACGGGTGCTGTTACCAATAGTGGTTGCGCTAATTTCAGTCCCTATTGTTTGTTATGCCTTAGCTCTTTTCTCACCGACTATTGCTTGGGTTATGCTAGCAGCATTATTAATTGTTGGGTTTGTTTTTCCAGTGATTAGTTACTTTGCGTCAACATCACTATCGAAAGAAAAATCTCATTTAGAAAGTCACCTTACTGAAGAATTAGTCAATGGTATTGGCGCTATTAAAACGCTAATGGTGTATCAAGTCAGCATCAGTTATCAACGCTCTATTGCGAGGATTACCAAGCAATATTACGATGTGCGTTATCGATTAGTTAAAATTAATGCCAGGTTGAGCGCGGTAACTTTTTTACTCGTTCATTTATCAGCGCTAGCATGTTTATTACTTTTATTACCACCGTTAGTTACAGGTGAAGTTGATAGTAAATCTTTAGTGGCGGTTGTTTTATTAGTATTGGTGAGCTTTGAAACGGTAAGCAGTATGCCGTTGGCATTGCAGTTATTACCGCAAAGTCTCGCTAGCGCTGATAGATTATTCGCTATTATCGACAAGGATAAACCTAACAACATTGGCGTTGAAACCGTGAAGCATGGTGACATTCATTTTGATGACTTTACATTTAGTTACCCTGATAAAAAAACACCTAGCTTAATTGATATTAATCTATCAATTAAGCTAGGTGAAAAAGTTGCGGTTATTGGTGCCAGTGGCGCAGGGAAGTCAACATTAGTTAATTTACTGATGGGCTTTTGGCCAACGGGATACACGCTTTTATCATCTCACTTACCAGCTAGTTCCTCATCAAATGCTAGCGAAAGTGAAAATAACAAAGGCAGGATCACTATTGCTGGTTGTGATTTAAATTTAATTGACCGTGAATCACTTCGCCAACACATTGCATTGATGAGCCAACAAGGACATATTTTTGAAGCAAGTATTAGCGATAATTTACGCTTAGCTAAACACGATGCAACACAAGAAGAATTAAGAGAAGTGTGTCAATTAGTCAACTTAATCGACTTTATTGATGAATTACCACAAGGTTTCGATACTTGGTTAGGAACAAGCGGTACTGGGCTATCAGGCGGTCAAATCCAGAGACTTCAAATTGCTCAATTACTTCTACGCTCTGCTAGTGTTCTCATTTTAGACGAACCAACGAAAGGCTTAGATCGCCATAATGAAGAAGAAATAATGAGTAATATATTGGCTCATGTGAAGCAGAAAAAACAAAGTTTACTGGTGATCACCCATAAACCTTTGATGCTAGAGAAAATGGATAAAATAATTGTAATGGAGCAAGGAAAAGTTATTGTTCAAGGCAACCACAAACAACTGACTAGCATCGACTATTATCAAAAACTACTCAATTATTTTTAAAAAAAATATAATTAACACAGTTAACATACCTATGGAGAATACTATGAAAATAATGAGCACTAAGGTTTTTTTAATCAGCACGTTAGCAATATTACCATTGTTATCAAATGCTGAAGACATAACGCCTAGCCAAAATACGCTGGAAGCTCGTGCTTTGGTCAAAACGTTCGGCAGTGATTTGAAGCACGTATTAAAAACGTCGATGAAGTCAGGCGGACCTATAAAAGCATTAGAACAGTGTAATATTGAAGCAGAGCCAATTGCCCAAAATAACTCTTTAACATCAGGCTGGACTATAGGGAGAACGTCATTAGAAGTTCGAAACGAAAGCAACGCACCTGATGAATGGGAAGTGATGATCCTTAATCAATTTGAAAAACGTAAAGCTGCAGGAGAAAGTTTAAAAACTATGGAGTACGCTGAAACAGTGAAAATAGGCGACAAATTAGTCTACCGTTATATGAAACCGATCCCTACCGCAGGTTTATGTGTAAGCTGTCATGGGGATAATATGTCTGAATCGCTCACTAATAAGGTTAGGACACTTTATCCTAACGATCAGGCTACAGGCTTTAGTGTTGGCGATATTAGGGGGGCATTTTCATTTCAAAAGACAGAAAAGTAATGTTTTTCTTTATTTTTAATGATTACAGCAATGTTTTTTAATTATAAGCGATGAGTAAAGAGCATAAATAATGATAATCGAGTGAAATACAGTCAACTGCATCTAACTCGATTACTGATGAGAATTATTCAGCTTCATAGATAGCCTTTATATGCTCATTACGAAATAATACACCTACTTTTCAGAGGTTTATTTAGTGAGTTAACGTAGTGTCTAAGCCACTAACGACTCGGGAATCACAGAACTGTACTCGCTTAACATACTTAGATACCAAGCATAAACTACATCGTCTTTTTCTAAAAACTCCGGAGTGCCTGATGTGGCAATCCATAAAAAAGTACCGAGTAAACAAATATCACTATAGTCTGGTTTGTCACCGCCTAAGTAATTCTGATTTTCTAATAACTCTCTCACATAGGCTAGTTCTGCACGCAAACCTTGAATATGTTTTTTGGGGGTAGAGGCAAATTCTTCAAGGCTGGTACCGATACGCTCTTCTCTAGAGCTACGGAAATATTCCTTATCTTGGTCAGCAATGACGTTATAAAGATCTAAAATAACAATTCCTGGTATATGCTTAGACAAAGTCGAAGACACCCACTGATGGAACACTTTGGCTTTTTCTTTTGCTTCTTCACTGGCAAATAAGCTTGGTGCATCTGGATACTGGGCTTCTAAATATTCTGCGATAGCCCATGAGTCACTAACTACTTCATCACTATCGGTTATTACCGGTAATAAAGGTTGCCCTGACATAGAAAATTTCTCTTTTTCAGTAAACCAAACAGGCTCTGTTTTGTAGCTGAGTTGTTTATGTACTAGTGCTAATTTAGACTTCCAGCAATGGGGAGCAAAACGTAGGCTACGATCTGCGCCCGATAATTCATAAAGTGTAATAGTCATGGTTTTTCCTTTGAGTTATAGAGTATTGTTTGTGTTATTTTGTACTTGTATTTAACTTAATATTTTTTCCCAAATAGAATCGATTTACCTGCTTCAGACACCGCAGAGCTACTATTAATAGTTTCCGCTTTGGCATAAGCCTTAATTACAGCTGGACGCGCTGAGATACGCTCAAACCACAACATAATGTTAGGGAAGTCTTTAATATCTTGCCCTTGCTTTTCATAAGAGCGTACCCAAGGGTAAATTGCGATATCTGCAATAGAGTATTCCCCAGCAACAAATGTTTGATCGGCTAATTGCTTATCTAGCACTTTATATAATCGGGTAGTTTCATTGACATAACGGTTAATTGCATAGGGGATTTTTTCTGGGGCATATTGTGAAAAATGGTGGTTTTGTCCAGCCATAGGACCCAGCCCTCCCATCTGCCAATATAACCACTGTAATACGTTGTAGCGTGATGCGCCTGATTTTGGGAGATATTTGCCTGTCTTATCTGCTAAATATTCTAAAATTGCACCCGATTCAAAAATGGATATTGCTTCATCACCATCAATCCCTGAATGATCAACCAGTGCAGGAATACGATTGTTGGGACTTATCGATAAAAACTCGGGAGTAAATTGATCGCCGTTATTGATATCAATAGGGCACAAATTATAGGGAATGCCTATTTCTTCTAGGAGGATAGTGACTTTGTGCCCATTTGGTGTAGTCCAGTAATATAAATCTAATGATGGCATTCAATAGCCCTCCTAAAAACAACTTTGACAATACTGTCAATAATGGAGGTTATGTCAAAGATGACACAGATGTCAAGAATAAGTTAGAATGCACTATTGTAAATACCCTATCAGTACAAATAAGTAGATAAAGTATGGTCGGTACACGAAAATTTAATGAAGAAGAAGTCTTAAACATTGCCATTGATGTTTTTTCCAGAAAGGGTTTTAACGCAACTACTATGCTAGACCTTGCAAAGGAAACGGGTGTACAGAGAGGCAGTTTATATAATGCTTATCAAAATAAAGATCTCCTATTTTTAAAAGCTTTTAGTCATTATACCGATAAATTTTTAATATTTATTGAAGGTGAATTACAAAACCCAAATGCTAAAGAAGCTTTCAGCCAATTGTTAAAAACCGTTGTAGAGCGCCTATGTGGTGACAAAGAAGCAAGAGGATGTTTTAGTACACGCGCCATTATGGAGGCCGCACAAAAATGCCCAGATATTCATCTTTCTCTTACCCGATTTCTTGATGGCCTAGAAACAGTTATTAAAAATCGTCTACAAAAGGCGATAGAAGATAAGCAATTTATAGGAGATCCTCAGGCAACCGCTAGCTATTTAGTTGCATTAACTAGAGGTATAGCGGTGATTGAACGGGTATATCACGACAAAGAACGCATGACTGAAATTTATCAAACAGCTTTAGAATATATGCCTTTTACTAAGGTTTCATAACTTACCAGACACTGATAACACAAAGAACCAGCGAAATTGATAACGCGATAGTTCTTGCTTTACTCATTATCGCTAAAACTTTGATAAATGGTAGAGCTAATCCTTAAGCACCTTTATTTAAAACCGCACCCTAAAGGTGCTGCAACCTAAAAATAAGCATCAAACCAAGCTATAATTCATAATGTTTTTTTATTTGGATTTTAAGTGTTTGAATATACTTGATTATTTGTGTTTGTTGGTGCGTTAGTTTTTATGTTTTTCTGGTCTGTAATGTGCATAGTAATTATGTGTTGATGTACTTTTTCATCTTGATTTAAGGGAACAAATGGACTCCATACTTGTTATTATCGCTATATCTTTGGCACTTGCTAGTGTTATCAATATAGTTTTAACCAAATTTTCTGTTTCACATATTATAGGCTACATTATTACGGGAACCGTAGTCAGTAATCTTTTCGATTTTAATGGTAGCGGAAATCTTCACTCTCTCGAGCTTATTGGTGAATTTGGT
The DNA here is from genome assembly GCA_034111385.1 of Colwellia sp. Taxonomy (GTDB): domain Bacteria; phylum Pseudomonadota; class Gammaproteobacteria; order Enterobacterales; family Alteromonadaceae; genus Colwellia. The sequence goes on from JAWUXK010000095.1 coordinate 19,099, forward strand.
ATTGTTTTTCTTATGTTTACCATAGGCTTAGAAATGTCTTTTGCTAAGCTAGGTAAAATGAAAGAATTGATCTTTTTTAATGGCTTTGTACAGGTTGCTTGTAGTTCTTTAATTATTTTTACTTTGGCATTTTATGTCTTTAATATTGATGCAATTTCGTCATTAGTGATTGCGCTTGCATTCAGCTTATCTTCAACGGCTATCGTGTTACCCTACTTGAAAAAATCAAAAGATATTGTGACACCATACGGTAAAAAATCAGTCGCTATTTTAGTTTTTCAAGATTTAGCTGTGATTCCTATTTTATTATTAATGGGATTTTTATCTAATAATGAATTATCGGTAACGGATATTTTATTAAAAACGCTGCTGTATGCGAGCGGTATTATTTTATTCATGTTTACTATTGGTAAAAAAATTATCGCTTGGTTACTTCATTTTTCGTCAAATGCTCGAATGGAAGAGCTGTTTTTAAGTTCTGTTTTTACTATTGTTTTGGGTGCCTCATTATTTGCTCATGAAATGGGGTTTACCTATTCTTTAGGTGCATTCATTGCGGGTATGATTATTGCTGAAACTCAATTTCACATTAAAGTGGAATCAGATATATCTTCGTATAAAGACTTATTATTAGGTGCCTTTTTCTTTTCTATTGGAACAAAAATAGATGTGTTTTATTTTATTAATAACCTACATTGGGTACTGGGCGTACTAGTATTGGTTATGCTAATAAAAGCCATTATTATTTATTTTCTATTGATAAAAAAATCAAATAAAAGTGAATCAATAAAGTCTGCTGTAGCTTTATGTCAAGTAGGGGAGTTTTCTTTTGCAATTTTTGCTTTGGCACTAAATCAACAAATTATCACTGAAACTTTAGGAAGCTTTCTGATATTAGTCACCGTATTATCTATGATTGTAACGCCTTTTATGGTGAGCAATATTTATAAGTTGGCTTCAGTTTTTGTCGTGGAATTTTTTGAATCAGATAAAATTGCCCCTGTAAGCGTAACAAACCACACCATTGTTTGTGGCTTTGATACCTTAGGTAGAATCGTTGCTAAAGAGCTAACAAATAATGGAGTAAGCTTTCTAATAATTTCTGATAATTTACAACATGTATTGCTGGCAAGAAAGTCTGGCTATGACGCTTATTTTGGTCACTTAGATAAATTGCCTGTATTAGAGTCATTAAGAGTAGAAGAAACAAAGAATATTATTCTTACTGTTAACACATTGACTAATCAACGTATTATTTGTGAAGCAGTTTTGGATTACTACCCTGATGCAAACTTAATAGTTAAAGTGAATACCCAAGCAGAAAAAAGTGCATTAGAGGATATTAAAATAAGTACCTTTGTTCATGCTGAATATGAAACCGCAGCATTACTGGTTAAACAAAGTCTATGACCTGTTTTATGGTGTATTACGAACTATAGCCGTTGACCTGACTTTTAAAAATTCGATTCAGCAGAAAGAAATGCGCTTTAACCGTTTTTTGTTTGTGCTATTTTTTCTTTTTTATAAATACGGTGTTGCAACATAATATTAACAACTTCGTCAATATCATCAGTAATATGCATTAAATCCATATCTTCTGGTGATATTAACCTTTCTTGTAATGGCTGTTCTTTGATCCAATTGAGTAAACCTTGCCAAAATTTAGAGCCAAATAACACGATCGGAATAGGATAGATTTTGTTTGTTTGAACAAGGGTTAATGCTTCAAAAAATTCATCTAGCGTACCAAAGCCTCCAGGCATACAAACATAGCCCATTGAATGTTTAACAAACATAACTTTACGCGCGAAAAAATAACGATAGTTTAGTGTTATATTTTGGAATGAGTTTGGGTGTTGTTCCGAAGGCAATACAATGTTTAAACCAACCGATTTACCTTGCTCACCATGTGCTCCTTTATTACCTGCTTCCATAATTCCAGGCCCTCCGCCAGTAATGATGGAAAAGTTTTCTTTGGACAGTTTATTAGCTAATTCAACTGTTTGCTGGTAATAAGGGCTGTCAGGTTTGATTCTAGCTGAACCAAATATCGAAATAGCAAAACCTAGATCTGAAAGAGAGTCAATCCCTTCAGTGAATTCTGCGAGTATTCTAAATAGACGCCAAGATTCGTCACCTTTAAAATCTTCTATCATTCGGTAAACCTCATATTACTGTTGGAAATATTTATGATTAATAAAAAACAATACAAGTACTAAATATGCGCTTTAAGTATAGAACATTCAATTAGTATTTTATTAAGATAGTCTTAGACCTTTGAATAAGCTCATTTTATCTAGAAGAGGGAAACCGAGTTGGATGGTAGTGAATTCAGGGAAGAACAGTCAATTGTTTTGAATTCTGAATGACGTGAAAACAGTTGAGTAATAGACGAAAAACAAGCGACTTTCATTCCCTCAAATATATAGTAGACTGGTAAATGAAAAATTAGGCAAGATTTATTATCATTTTATGAAAAATGACGTTTTATTTTACCTATACTCTTTTTGATAACCTGAATAACAAGGAGATAGAATGGAAAACCCATTTGAAAACATGTTAAAAATGATGAATCTTCCGCTGGACAGCAGCGCTAAATATTACGAGGTACTTGAGAAAGGAAAAAAGGCAATGGAGTCTATGGCTGTTGCTCAGAAGGATATGGCGGAGTTTCAGAAAGCATGGAATGAGTTTGAAAAATTAAATCCGTTTAAAAAATAAATTTTCATCCGACTTTTTTAATAAAAAAAGGCCGTAGAACGCTAATAATCAGTTCTACGGCCAATACAGTAAATAGTCTATACGAGGCTATTCGGTTAATTGAGTTAATACAGTAACTTTTACAACATCTTTATATACACCTGCATATTAGATTGCATAATCCTCCTGTGTTTCACCAGTCACTTCATGATTCAATGTGTAGTTGTTTATTGATGAAACACTGATACACAATCACTTGTATAATTTGATTTCAAGCCAAGAGTTCCCAAAGAAACAGATGCATTATCAAGCTCATTTGTACTGAAAGAGTTAGAACTACCTACTAGAAAAATGTAATTGTTAAGCCATGCACACTATAGATCAGAAAAAACAACTAATGACCGATGTATGCAGTTGTTGTCTATTGAGTAGTGGTTAGACTTTATGCAATTGAATGGTAATACGTGATGTAATTGGGTGGCACAGTGACATGTTATTTTCTAAATAGGCTACTTAATTATACGATGAGGTATGTCTTATTATATTGCTTGGCATATATATCTAACTTATATAAATAGCCGTTAAAAGTAAATCATAAAAATATTATTAATCTATTGAATTTTATTGATTTTAAGTATTAAATGTAGTGCGGATTATTTCGCGTTGAGAGTATCCATATAGACAGATATAAAAGGTTATTATAAGTGAAAAAGCTATTTAGAAAACTAACAATTACTCAAACTATTATTTTTTTATCGGGCTTCTTATTTAGTCTACAAGTTCTTTATGGGCTGGTAATTAATCGTAATCTCAATTCAATTGGTCATCATATTACTCAAATTGAAACCCAATATGTTCCTTTAACTAAGAAAATAACGTTATTAAGTGAATATCAACTAAAACAAGAAATTGAATTTGAGCGTGCTTTACGTTTTTATTTTGAAATTAATAGAGAAGATAACGCCATAAAAGGGTTCAATACGGCAAAAAACGCATTCATGCAATTGTCTAATAAAATTAATGATGAAATAACACTTATTTTGAATGAACTCGCTCATAGTATAAGTGTTGCCGACGCTGAACGATCAAAGAAGGAGTTTACTTTATTATCTCAACACGTAGATAGTTTTAAAAGTAATCATGACAAATGGGTTGATGAAATTATTGATCTTTTAGGTTTATTAGAAAGCCAAAACGCAAATTATATATCAGAACAGATTGATACAATTGAAACTCACGGTACTGAGTTAGAACATGATGTTATTGATATTTTAGCTGAAATTGAAAAATATTCTGCATACTCTATTCATGCTTTAAATGAAGAAGACCATAACGCTTTGCTTGTAGGCATTATTTTAGTGAGTATTTCACTGTTGATGGCAATCATACTAACCAAACTAATTACCGCTAACCTTAACGAAGACCTAAACGAGTTACATTCAACGATTAAAAAAATATCGGATGGTGATCTTTATACAGAAACAAGTTCAAAGTTAGCTCAAGAGTTTGGTATAAATAACATGCGGACAGACCTCAAAAATACTATGTTATTAGTGCAAAATGGTGCTAATGAAATATTGGAAGCCAGTAACGAACTAGCAGAAGTTAGTATTAAAATGATGAAAAATATTAATCAACAAGCTGCAGAAATAGACTTAGTTGCAGTGGCAATGACAGAAATGGAAGCTACTTCAATAGAGGTAGCGCATCATGCCGAAAGTACACAAAACTTAACGATGTCAGCTTCAGAAAAAGCGAAAGAAAGTCAAAGTATTACAGAGAAAGCGATGATTTCTATTTCAAATTTAAGTACAAGCCTGACTGAAAGTAGCCAAAATATTCAAGAATTAGATAAGCATAGTACTAATATCACCTCAGTATTATCAGTAATCAAAGGGATTGCTGATCAAACAAATTTACTTGCTTTAAATGCTGCAATTGAAGCTGCAAGGGCTGGTGAGCAAGGACGAGGTTTTGCCGTAGTTGCAGATGAAGTGAGAACCCTTGCTCAGCGAACACAAGATTCAACGGTTGAAATTGAAGAGTTGGTCAATTTGTTTACTCATGGCACCACACAAGCCGTTAATTCCATGGAAATTAACTCTGAGCATGGTGAAAAAAGCCATCAGGCGGCATTAGCGTCCAACCAAAAAATTGAAGATATTCAAATTACGATGCAAAATATTAATGATATGAATGTGCAAGTTGCAACGGCCGCAGAGGAGCAATCGTGTACTAGTCAAGAGCTGTCTAAAAATACCGAGATGATTAGTACTTTAAGCGCTGATAATGTCGATGCTTCATCAAGAATATCAGTATCATCTGAGCAGCTTGCTTCTTTAGCAAATCAACTCAATGAAAAAATGAGCGAGTTTAAATTAGTATAACTTACAAAGGATAAATATTTAGTGATTCTGAGCGACTCCCCTTAATTTGAAAATTATAGGTGATATAAGAACAACATAATAAAGATAAGGTTTTTAATATGACTAGTGAGCTTATTGAAGATAGTCAGATAATTGAAACGTTACAACAGGTTAAAACTATTGCTTTAATAGGCGCTAGTTCAAAACCAGATCGCGACAGTTATAAGGTTATGGCTTTTCTTATGGAGAAGGGGTATCAAGTTTTTCCTATTAACCCGTTACTGAAAGGAACATCTATAATGAACCGTGAGGTTTATGGCTCTATAGGTGATATAGCATTACCTATCGATATGCTTGATGTATTCCGTCAATCTAAATATTTATACGATATCGTTGTTGAGGCTAAGCAAGCTAATATTGCCTGTATATGGACACAACTGGGGGTAATTGATGTAAAAGCTGAGCAATTAGCCCGAGAGCTTGGTATAAATATGATTGTAAACCGTTGTCCCGCAATAGAAATGCCTAGATTAAATCTTTAACGTTAAGTGGTTCGACAGGTGTTTTTTTGTATTACCTTAAGGCTAATGTAGGATTTTAAGACTTTAACCTGGAGCGCCTATACTCCCCAGGTTAATGCAGTCTAGCTGACAATAATTAGGTAGCGTCAGGCTTTAAATAAGCGATATCATCTTCATCATCAGCATGAAAATCATAACCCCCTTCAAAATCTTCATTCAATTCATTGGCAACAGTGATAGGCAGTTCTAATATTTCAGGAATATAGATAGAAATATTCACTTGTTGATTTATGATCCCTTTTAATTCATTGAAGTCTAGCAAACCGACGTCTTGCAAATACTCTCTAGATAATAAAGGGAGTTGTTGAGTGAAGCTTTCGATACAACTATCCACCTTATCAAGCACTTCGGTTTTATCTGTCTCGGCAAGGTAAGTGTTTAACTGTTGATATAATGTGCGGGTAAATATTTTTTTGTCACAATCGATGAGTAGTAACGCGATAGCAGAATTAAGAAATTTCTGTAATTCAAAGGTTAACACGTCTTCATCGGTATCAATAACTAATGCATTTGCGCAATAGTTTGCGGCAATTTTTTTATATACTTGTAACAGCATAGCACTTTGATAGCCTTCACTGACTAAGGCCGCATGCATAAGCCTTATATCAGAAGTATCATTCTTTGCTAAGGCATAACTGTTGATTGAAACTTCTTCAAAGTAGGAGGGCGATATTTTTTTTAATTGAGCGTATTTGGCCCAACCTGCTCTAAAACAATAAACGATGCCTTGAGTGTTGATAATATCTTTTGCTTTCTCAGTATCGTTATCGCAAAGTTCTAGCAGGCCTAAATTGCTCATTCCCAGTACAATTTCACAACCTTTTTTTATTTGATCAGCATAAATTATTGACAGATTATCAGACGCTATTCTTAAAGACATATCGGTTAATTGTTGTTTAGTTTTATGCATAAATTCTGGCGTGAAACAGCCTTCACTTTCGCCGTCTTTTAACACCAAAAGGAGAAATGGCTGATTTCTTAACTCTGCAATTTTCATTGATTAATCCTGATAAATTAAAGTGGCGCAAACATATCGTCAGTATCCATTTCAACGGCTGTTACTCGTTGTTTATTCGCGTTTTGTTTTAACGAATTTTCAATGTTTTCGAGTGTGCCATTTGTACTGACCGTCATTACTTCACGATAGGCTTCTTCGCTTAGCGTTTTTATTTTCATTAATAATTCTTCAATACTGCCAGACATTTGTTCTTCGTCTTCTTCTAATTCAGAAAAATCATGACCAATAAAGGGTAATGACAAATATAAAAGGCCAAAGTCATCTTCAACAATAGCGTTCAACACCTCTAATTGTTTTTCTTCATCATCAGACGATAGGAAAATTTGTGTCAATAAACTATGTGCTTCAGTTTGCGCACAAAAAACGTGATCTTCATCCATATTTTGCCAATAGGATGGTTCAACGTTTAATAGTTGTTTAATTGAATCAGCATCCATTAACCATGTAGCAATGGAAGGAATAGTTGCGTCGTGTTCTCTAACAATTTTAGCGACAGTTAAAATATCCATTTCGGTTAACACGGCAAGCATAGTTTCATCACCTTGTTCAGAAGCTATGGCTTCTAAGGAGGTACCCGCGCGTCTACCACTATGTTGTGCTTGTTCAATAATATCGCTAGCAAGAATTAATGCATTTTTTGTCAAGGTGATTCCTTAAAGCTTATGTCTTTTTTAAATAGGTTTATTAAATAAATATATCGCTGAAAATATATTAATTGGTTACATGTAGATTATATAAAGTTTAGTAATTCTCATCATAGTCATTATATTCATAATCGTCGTGCTGGTCATCTTCATCTTCTTCGGATTTTATCGGAGTAGCATCATAGCCAGTATAAAAATGAATGAGTAATATGGCTGTTTTTAACTCTTGTTCCGCATGGGTCATTATCTCAGTAATACAGGCTCTGGCATCAGCATGAACGCCCACAAAAGGTTTTATTTCGCTCCAAGAAGGTTCTGTTGTTAGTACTACTTTCGCTAGGTTTTTGCTATCTATTCTCACCTTGGTTGATATTGCCATCGCAAGTTGATCAACCATGCCATTAAATAGTAACGGCATTTGTTTTAATTGCTCGAATAAATTAGACAAATAATTTGCTAATAAATCAGGATTTTCTGGGTCAGCTAATGAAGTCATATTCTCTAAATATAGAGAAAAATCATCCTGCAAATAATCAGGTAAGCTTGTTTCGGGTTGCATTCATTTTTCCTAATGAAAAGTCTAACAAAAAGTGTACTGTAAGTGCTTTTTCTAGGTTAACTTAAAGCACTTTGCCAAAAAGAATCGGCAATTTCTCTCGGATCAGTGATCACGGTATAGTTATTTTTTAAATATAAAGATCGTTTTTTTGGATCAGAAATAACATCATAAGCCTCTTGAATTAATTGAAATTTTTCTTTGGCCTCACTACTATCATTCCTATCAGGGTGATATTTGTTAGCGAGTTTTCGATAGGCTTTTTTAATCTCTAGGGTTGACGCTACTCTACTTACCCCTAATTGTTCAAAATAATCCATAAATTTACCTTTTCTAGACCACGTTAAAGGACTGTTGACACGATTGACGCAATTCTACCTACGAAATGTCATTATTCAAATCATTATGTTTACTTATTTTCATATTGAGTTTAATGCAAAATAGGGCGGGTAAGTTTGGCAGCAAGCGCTTAGTTCAGAATAACATGATAAGAGTAGGATATGTGATGAGTAGCAAGGCAAAAAATTTGCCTAAAAAAGAACATACAACACAACTTTCAATTGAAAGTTGTGTTGTAAAATTGAAACTAGATTAAAGCTGCAAGTGCTGTTTCAAATGCTGAAATAATTTGTGCTGACAGTAAATTGTTAAGTGACTCTCTTATTTACAGCACTATATTTATTCGCGTCATAGCATTTTTGATTCATTTCTTTCCGCATACCGTTGCTCGAATCAATTGTTTTTATGTCTAGGTAACGAGAAAGCAATGCAGCCGATACTAAACTACCATCGTTTTGTATTTTATATTGCGTCGCATTATCCAATGCACGCTTAAATATTCCAATACTAAAATCTGTATATAGAATAAACGCCTCGGATGAAAAATTTCGTATTAGCATACTCAGATCGTCAAGAACATCCATAGGATATTGATTTGTTTTCGGGCATGGTTTAGGTATCGCGATCTCCGCAATCAACAGCCCGTCTTCACGCTCAAACTTAACGTGATCAGTCAGCTTAGTAACTAACCGTTTCATATCCTGGTTTTCAGCCAGGCACTCGAAACGCAGACGTTTAATATCCCGTTCAATAGCGGCACCAAACAACCGATATAGCATGTGTCGTCCAATGCCTTTACCTTGTGCGCTATCGATCACCGTAATGCCAACCTCGGCACATTCTGAATCTGAAGGAAGCCTAATAAAGCGGGCAACTCCTTCCACACCAATCTCTTTATTGCTGTCATCTAGTTCAAACGCGCCTAAGGCAAAGTGATTGTACTGATCAATCTCGGTGAAATAACGTAACTCACTCTCTGATAATACTTTTTTTGCTCCAAAAAAACGCTTATAGCGGGAAGCCGATGATAGATTCTCGAAAGCCTTAATCATATGCTTTTTATCATCTGGGCGGATCAAACGTAGTTTTATCTGAGTAGAGTTCATGAGGGGAACCTGTTCTCGATAATTGTCATTAAACTGCATATAATTTGACATAAAATACTCTCCCAGAAAATAGATGTACTAACTAGTATTGAGTATGCATTATATTTTGCTGCGGTGCAACATTGTGGTTCTAATTATTCTCTAAGGTTAATGAAAGGTTACAAATGAAGCATCCCAAATGATACGAAGATGGGCGGATTTACTGGCTTGAAGGGAATATAAGAATAAATGTTAGCCAACATCAGTTTTAGTTAAAACACCTTTATTAATGAGTTGAGCTAACACTTCTGCGCATTTAGCCCTTAAGTGTTCTCTCAGTAACCTGACCGCGGGGGTGACTGTTTGTCTACTTGGGCAGATAAGCCATAATTCAGTTGGGTTAGCCTCAAAGTTAGATAACAGCGGGATAACGTTATCGTTAAGTAGATCATGTGACATATCTAAGCAAGATTTTGCTGCGATCCCTTTACCATTTACACACCAACGCCTCACCAGCTCTGCATCGTTTGAGGCTCGATTACTTTGTATTTTTACTTTGATTGAATCACCTTGGTTAGAAAACTCCCAGACATCATGAATAATGTCACCTAGCTGATATAACAAACCGTTATGTGTGGTCAAATCATTAGGATGACTTGGTACCCCATATTTCGCTAAATACTTAGACGTTGCACAAATGACACGTGGCACGTTACAAATTTTAAAGCCATATAGGTTAGGATCATTTGGCGAACCATAACGCAATGCTACATCGACAGGGTCTCGATAGAAATCAACATTACTATCACTGATATGCACTTTTATACTAACACCCGTATGTATTTGCATAAATTCATCAAGCCAAGGCAATATTAAGTTTCGACCTAAATCTGATGGCACTGAAATTCTTAACTCACCATCAATAATATCTAAATCATCTTTGACATTTTGTTGAGCTAAATTGAGTATTTGCAACGCTTGTTCGCAATGGGGAATATACTTTTCACCGGCGATTGATAATCTTAAGCGTCTCGTTGTTCTTATAAATAATTCAACGCCAAGCGTTTTTTCAACCCGCTTAATTGCAGCGCTGGCCGTTGCGGTTCTCATATCTAAACTTTCTGCAGCGGCAGTGATATTACGAAATTCTGCCACTTTTAAAATTACATTGAGGTCTTCTAATAACATTACTGTCAAATATTATTTGATAAAGATTCAAATATTACGCTGTTTATCTATGGGTAATCAAGTTCTATTATGGCTAACGAGTTAACAATCAGTTTAACGATTAATCTTAATTAAATGGAGAATACCCATGAAAGCAATTGGCTATACCGAATCATTAGCTATCAGCGAGCCACTATCTTTAGTCGATATTGAACTACCACAACCTACTGCTTCAGGTCATGATTTATTAGTACGAATAGAGTCGATTGCTGTTAATCCAGTTGATTGTAAAATTCGTCAGAATGTTGCTCCGCAAGATAATGAATACAAAGTGATCGGTTGGGATGCTGTTGGTGAAGTGGTCGCAATTGGCGAGTTAGTTAATCACTTTAAACCCGGTGATAGGGTGTTTTATGCAGGGGACTTAAATCGACAAGGTAGCAATGCGGAATATCAATTAGTTGATGAACGTATTGTTGGTAATAAGCCAAAAAGTTTATCCAATATTGAAGCCGCTGCATTACCATTAACGGCGATTACCGCTTGGGAATTGTTGTTTGAACGTTTGTCAGTTGCACAACAACATCCTGATTCAAAGGAACAGTCAAATGATACTATTTTGATTGTTGGTGCAGCTGGTGGTGTTGGTTCAATTTTAGTTCAGTTAGCAAGCGCATTAACAGGTGCCACAGTTATCGGTACCGCTTCTCGAGAAAGCTCTTCCTCTTGGATAAAAAAACTGGGCGCAGATTATGTTATTGATCACTCTAAACCTTTAACTGAGCAAATTGAGCAACTAAATATTGGGCAAGTCACACATGTTGCGAGTTTAACTCATACCGACTCTTATCTAGATAGCTATATAGAGTTATTAGCACCAATGGGGAAAATAGCCTTAATAGATGATCCTAAATTGATTGACATCAGTAAGCTTAAACAGAAAAGTTTGTCACTTCATTGGGAGTTCATGTACACGCGTTCAATGTTCAAAACCAAAGATATGATTGAACAACATCACATACTCAACAAAGTTTCTGATTTAATTGACCAAGGTTTTATTCAAACAACTATGGGTAAAAACTTAGGAACAATTAACGCAACAAATTTAAGAGCTGCACATAAAGAGATTGAATCAGGTAAATCAATTGGGAAAATCGTATTAGAAGGTTTTTAACGTCAACAATAGTTACATTATTGATCCCCGAAATTTACATTAAATTAAAAATTTAATTCCGTACACGTGTTTAATCAAGCAAGGGTAGTGTTTTGTAAGCACTGCCCATTGTATCTATTGAGGCTTGAAATCCGCCTTGACGATTTTCAAGCCCGCTTCGACTCATTTAGCCAATAACATTTCAATTTTTAACATACCTTGTTTTAGGAACATACATAAAAACATAATAAAATAAGGAACAAAGATGTCTTCTAATTCACGGTTACTAACGTCTCTTTGTCTTCTATCGGTGCTACAAGCCTGTGGAAGCAATAGTGATGAGAATACTGAGGATGCTACTGCCCCTGTTATTACATTAACAGGTTCAGCCAGTGTTACTCATGAGTTGGGCACAGATTACACTGACGCAGGCGCAACCGCTGTAGATGATGTAGATGGTTCAGTAGCGGCTACTACCACAGGAACAGTCGATGATACAACAGCAGGTACTTATACGTTAACTTACACTGCAGTAGATGCCGCAGGTAATACTTCAACCCTCACTAGAACGGTTACCGTTGAGGATTCAACTGTTGTTGCAGATACAACTGCACCAGTAATTACTTTATCAGGTAATGCTACGGTTAATCATACTACAGGCACTACCTACACAGACGCTGGCGCAACAGCAGTCGATAATGTAGATGGTGCAGTAAACGCTACTACTACAGGAACAGTCGATGATACAACAGCAGGTACTTATACGTTAACTTATACCGCAGTAGATACTGCAGGTAATTCTGCCACTGCTAACAGAACGGTAATCGTGGCTGACGCGGTTGTAATTGCACCAGAGGCTCCTAGAGATCCAACTGAGGCTTCTTTCATCGTTTCTGATGGTCTTAATGACTGGGAATCATGGGTCGATGCAAATGGTTCTTCAGCGGTTATCGTTGATGCTAATACTGATTATCTTAACGTTAATGAAGTGACTATTGCGGCAAGTCAATTTGTTACGGGTTATAGACCAGTTGACGGTGTTGGTACAGTTATTGATATGAGTACATTCGCAAGTACGGGTACACTGGAATTTGATCTTAAAGTGACCACTGCTCCTGCAGGAACTGACGTATGGTATATGAAAATAGAATCAGGAACCGGCGGTACTCTTGCTGATTACAGCATCTTTAACGATAACGGCGATCATGATGCGGTATCAGTGGGTGCATGGCAACATTATAGTTTCGATTTAAGTGTACTTGCGAGTAATGGTCTTGATATAGCGTCAATTAATAACGTGATGATATTTCCTGATTGGCCAAGCAATGGCGGTGCGGTTTACCAATTAGATAATGTTGCTTTTTATCCTACAGGTGCAGTGAGCCTTCCTGCTGATGATGGTGATTCAGGCGACGGCGCCACAACAACAACCGCTTTAGGTGTTGACTTTGAAGGTCCACAATTAACGTGGAGTTCATTTGATACTGATAAATTACAGTTTGTTGCTAACCCTAATAGCACTGGCATTAACACGTCTAATACCGTTGCTTTGTTAGATGTTCTCCAAGGAGACAACGAGTGGGCTGGTGTAAGAACTGAAGGAATTGATGTTTTCAAATTAGACGCATCTAACTGTACTGTTAAGGTTGATGTTTACAAAGATACGATTGGTGATGTTCTTATTAAATTTGAACAAGACAATGGCGGTGGTTGGGGATCTCATGGCACTGTCGCTGTAGCGAATACAGCAGTGAATACATGGGAAACGTTAACGTTTGATACTTGTCATTGGATTGATTTACCTGAAACTGAAAGAGTAGGGGGCTTTGCTTTCCACGTTGAACCGTCAGCAAGTAGACCTTCAGGTACTATGTTCCATTTTGATAACATCATGTTCTCGGCAAAAGAAGCTGTTGTGGTTGGCCCTGTAGTTGGCCCTACAGCCTTAGCAGCTGCACCGACGTTACCGGCAGCCGATGTTGTTTCATTTATTAATAGTAGTAATACTTATACTGATGTTGGAGTATCGGATTGGAATCCAAACTGGTCACAAGCTGGTTCACAAGCTGTTGAAACAATAGCTGGTGGCGATATTGTGAAACTTCAATTACAAAACTATCAAGGTGTTGATTTTGGTAGCACAATTGACTTCGGTACTAAAAGTACATTGCATATGAGTGTATGGGTTGAAAATGACAATCCTGGGTTTGATGTTTACGTGATTACTGGTGGTGCTGAATCTGGACATCCAACGGGGGCAATTACTGGTGGTACTTGGGTTGATGTTGAAGTAGATCTTTCGTCGACTGATCAATTTGCTAATGGTGGTTTCCAATTTAAATGGGTACTATCTCCGGAAGTAATGACTACGTTCTATATTGATAATATTTACTTTCACTAAGGGTTAAACTTAATGTAGATTAAGTTACTCACTAAAATGCCTTTAAGCACTCGTTTGAAGGCATTTTTTGTTTCTCTGAATTTTATTGTCAGGTATTACTATGCTTAAATGAAGTATTACATCAAGCTATGATTGCTATAGCGTTTACTTACATAAAGTCTTCTAAAAACCAAGCCGCAAACTCGTGCCTTCCTTCAACATTTGCCTTACTGTAGATGACAGAAGCTTGTTGGCGAACTGTTTTTTCTTTGGTATTTCTCACACCACTAATTTCTTTAAAACTTAATCCTTTCAACAATAGCATCGCAACGTCTTGTTCACTTGGTGTAAGTGACCATTGTTTGAATTGGCTATGAATTACTGCACTATATTCGTGGCGAGCATTTTTCATTTCATCAGAAATATTTCTAAACTTATCATCAGATATTACAAGCTCTTTCTTTAATCTTGTTATATCGGACGTTAGCGAGTAAATATTTTTAATTAAATATATTGCGCCGACTCCAGACACGATAACAATGAGACTTTCCCAAATAATATGTTCGATAGGAACCCCTAAAGATATATCGGTAAGTACGTCAACAAAATTCAAACACATAATAATAAGTAAAATAATCGCTATTAACTTATCTTTCATAAACTTCTCTAATTTCAATGGGATATGGTATCAATAGACATATGTACCATGTCCGTAAATAGTGGGAAATATAATAAAAACTAACGTATGCCCAATGTATTACCAATAGTTAAATGTAATAATGTAAGCATAAAGTTAATTTTTGACGAATCAATTATATGCCATTATTTTTTATAACAAAATCACCTATAAGCCCTAAATTTAAATATTCACTATTTTGTTTTTTATTCTGTATTTTTATTAAAATATCCACGGTAAGTGCTGCTGATAATATCAGAGCTATTGAGCTTTCATTATTAGGTAGTTTTGATGTTAACTTTTCAGAGGTGAATAAAGTTAACTTGATGAAAGGTCAAAGCTTAATTGGGGAAGTGGGTTACATGTCGGGTGAAAATTACTCTGTGACATTACCTTTTAACGTACAACGAATTAGCTATCAGGTAAAACAAGGTAGCATAGTCAATCAAGGCGATATTGTTGCATTGGTTGAAGGATACGATATTCATCACTTTATTGATGAGTACCAGTCAGCAAAAGTGCTACTGGCAATACAAGAAATGCATTTTAAAACGAATAAACAGTATTTTGAGAAGAAAACAATTCAAAGCTCTCAGTGGATAGAAATCACAAAAAGCTACTACGATGCCAAGCTAAAATTTGAACACTTTCAACATCTCATGTCTTTTGTACAGATAGATAAAAATGAAAAGATCAGTCTTATAAGCCCTAAAGGCGGAGTTATCCAGATACCGAGTTCAGACGGCAGTAAAATGTTTGGTGAGCTTGCTTTTGACATTATAGATAATAACGCTATTAAGGTTAAAGTGGCTGTGCCGTTGATTTTAGCCGATAATTTATCGCATTTTATTGTTAATTCATCCTGCGATCTTAAAATATCGAGTGTTGAAAAACTTGCAAATAAATTCCACCAAATATTTTGGGCTGAAACTAATTCAAGCGGCTGTGAATTATTACTGGGTCAAATCATAAAAGTTACCCCTGTAAAACATATGACGGGATACAAAATTTCAAAGTCTGCTGTTTTTGAATTTGAAAATAAAAATTATATTGCCATTAAGCTTAACGAATCGCTGTCTTTAATCCCCATTGAACTTATTGGGTTAAGTGAAGAGGAATATATTTTCACAACAAAAGAAAGTATCGAAGGGCGTCAAGCACTGATTAGCTCCGTGAGTATTCTTCAGGGCAGTTTACTTAGCTTAGGAGCAGAGTAAATGTTAAACCAACTGATTAAGTTTTCTCTCACACAGCGTCTATTTGTTAGTATTTTAGCTATTTTAGTGATGTTTATTGGCGTTAAATCATGGTTGGATATCACTGTTGATGCGTTTCCTGATATCTCTCCTACTCAAGTCAAAATTGTCCTTAAATTACCAGGTATGAATGCGTTAGAAATCGAATCTCAAGTAACACGTATTATTGAGACTGAATTACTTGGTATACCTTCACAAGAAATGCTTCGTTCTACTACCAAGTATTCAATTACTGATATCACCATTGATTTTGAAGAAGGAACAGATATTTATTGGGCAAGACAACAAGTTAATGAAAGGTTAGTGAATATACTTCCTACGTTGCCATCTAATATCAGTGGTGGGATGGCGCCAATGAGTACGCCCTTAAGTGAAGTATTTATGTTCACAGTCGAAAACCCCGCCTTATCTCTAATAGAAAAAAGAGAATTACTTGATTGGCAAATCCGCCCATTACTGAGAACTGTGGCCGGAGTAGCAGATGTAAATAGCCTAGGTGGTTTTGTAAAAACGTTTGAAATTGTGCCCGATATTTTATTGATGCAGCAATATGGGATTTCTTTTGATGATATTAAGTCAGTCATAATTGAAACAAATCAAAATGGCGGTATTGGTCGTCTTATCAAAGGAAATGATACGCTTATTCTGAGAACAGAAGGTAAATATGAAACGATTAATTCAATAAAAGAAACAGTACTCAGAACAAGTGCAAACAAAGTAGTACGACTTCATGATGTAGCAACAATTAAGTTAGGTAGTCTGACAAGGTATGGCGCAGTTACTAAAGATGGAAAAGAAGCAACTCAGGGCTTAATTATTGCGTTAAAAAATAGTAATACAGCGCAGGTGGTTACTGAAGTAAAAAATAAACTAAAAGTGATAGAAGCGTCGTTACCACAGGGAACTAAAATCAACGTCTTTTATGACAGATCTAATTTAATCAATACAGCCATAAACACAATAACAAGCGCGTTAGGGCAAGCTGTTATTTTAGTTATTGTGTTATTGGCTATTTTTCTTGGCGATATTCGTTCTTCATTAGTGGTTTCATTATCGCTACCTATGGCGGCATTGATGACCTTCATTTTAATGAAACAATTTAATTTATCAGCAAACTTAATGAGCCTTGGCGGGTTAGTGATTGCGATAGGTATGTTAGTTGACTCCTCGGTGGTTATAGTAGAAAACATAGTGAACAGACTCGAAAACAATCAAAACCTACCTAGGTTACACATTATTTTCAGAGCATGTAAGGAAGTA
The DNA here is from genome assembly GCA_034111385.1 of Colwellia sp. Lineage (GTDB taxonomy): Bacteria > Pseudomonadota > Gammaproteobacteria > Enterobacterales > Alteromonadaceae > Colwellia. The sequence goes on from JAWUXK010000095.1 coordinate 36,280, forward strand.
GCTGCACCTGTGTTTTCAGGAACCATAATCATTATTATCGTGTTCTCGCCATTATTAATGCTTTCTGGATTAGAAGGAAAGCTCTTTACACCTGTTGCACTAACAATTGTTTTTGCAATGTTAAGTGCATTGATTTTGTCGCTGACTGTTATTCCAATACTCGCTTCTTTTTTATTAAAAAATGAAGCGGTGAAATCACCCAAACTTGTTGTGATTCTTCAGAAATTTTATGTAAAAACATTAACTAAAGCGACCGATAAACCAGCCCCTTTAGTGCTGCTTTCGTTAATTGTCTTAGTGGTAAGTATTTTACTCTTTAAAGATTTAGGTAAAAGTTTTATGCCTGTGCTTGATGAAGGGGATATTATTGTACAACTTGAAAAGTCGCCCAGTATTTCTTTAGCCTCATCAATTAATATTGATGAGCAAGTTGAAATGGCGTTATTGGAAAGTATTCCTGAAATAGTACAAATAGTTGCTCGAACGGGTTCAGATGAACTGGGTCTTGATCCGATGGGGTTAAATGAAACAGATGTCTTTATGGAACTTGCTCCTAAAAGTGAATGGCGTTTTGCTACGAAAAAAGAACTGATTGAAGATATTCGCAAAGTGCTCAATAAGTTTCCCGGTATGAATGTAGGTTTCACTCAACCCATTCAAATGAGAGTGTCAGAAATGCTAACAGGTAGCACTGGCGATATTTCTATCAAGATTTTCGGCAATGATATACCTACGTTAGCTAGTTTAGTTGAAAAAATAGCTGCGTTGGCTAACAAAATAGAGGGTGCTTCTGACGTTCAAATGGCAATTATTGAAGGCGGAAAATATGTGAATATAAAGTTAATTGCTGAGGTGGCTAGCCAATTTAGCTTATCGCCAGAACAATTAAGCTATTACTTAACTTCGCAACTTGAAGGGTTACAAATTTCTTCTTTATTAGAAGGTAACCGCTCTATACCTATTGTTTTTAACGGGGCAAATAATAACGTTGAAAATCATCATGAAATTTCCTCCATAAACGCATTAAAACAACAACTTATTTTAATGCCCGATAATACATTATTGCCACTAGAGCAAGTTGCTGAAATCACCTTTAAAACAGGGCCTTTACTCATTGAAAGAGAGAAAGGTAATCGATTTGCATCAATAAGCGCTAATGTTGAGAATCGCGATGTGGTGAGCTTTGTTAATGAATTACAAACTAAAATAAATAATAATATTAAACTACCGTCTGGTTATACCTTATCTTTTGGCGGAGAATTTGAAAACCAACAAAGGGCAACACAAAACTTATTACTATTAATTCCGGTGGCGCTTTTATTAATATTTATTATTTTATTCACCACGTTTAACTCAACAGCTAAATCAACCCTTATTATTGCCAATATTCCGTTTGCGTTAATGGGGGGAATTATTGCTTTATATCTCAGTAAAGAATATTTATCGGTACCGGCTTCCGTAGGCTTTATCGCACTGCTTGGCGTAGCTGTACTAAATGGCATTGTTATGATCAGTTACTTTGAGCAAACTAAACTGTCATCACAAAATTTAGTTAAACGCGTAATTGAAGGGGCAAATCGACGTTTAAGGCCAGTATTAATGACAGCGACAACCGCTATGTTTGGCTTACTTCCGTTGGTTTTTGCAACAGGCCCAGGAGCAGAAATTCAAAAACCTTTAGCAATAGTTGTAATTGGTGGCTTGATAACTTCCACTATTACTACCCTCTATCTATTGCCTATATTTTACTGTTGGTTGGAGAAAAAAAATGACTGAGGTATTACTGTTTACGTTACATGTACCGACAAGCCTAAAAGATGAAATTATTGATCGATTAATTAGCTTGCCAAATCTTACAGGGTTTAACCTAAATAAAATGAGCGGATATAGCAAGGAGCATAGTTTATTTGATATAGCTGAGCAGGTTGAAGGCTATAGAGCATTTTATCAATTTGAAGTACTTATCGCCTCAAATGAAGTGAGTATGCTTAAAGAGTGTTTAAATCCAATTTGTCAGCCGGCTAAATTAAGATATTGGTTAACACCCGTGATAGAAAGTGGGCATTTTTAAAATGATTTCAATTCTATTTCATTTATTTACAAATCATCGTCGCAATAGCGAACTTAGAATAATAAAAGTTAATTAAATCGGGTCTATTCTATATTTTATTAGGTATAGTGTGCGGCAAAAAAGAGAGGTTACTATGGATATTAAACGAGAACAAATTTTTGTATGGAGTCGTAATATAAGGTTATTTCATTGGATCAATGTAATCGCTATTACTTTACTCATTTGTATAGGAACAATCATTTTAAATGCTAAATTATTTGGTGTTAGTACAGATGGTAAAATTTTATTAAAAACAATTCATGTAAGTATCGGGTATGTTTTTGCCATTAATTTGCTCTTTAGAATAGTGATAGGTTTTATTGGTAAAGCACACGAACGCTGGAGCAAAGCATTACCTTTTAATAAAGGTTTTACCCAAGACTTAATTGAATTTAAAGAGCAGAAAAAAGCGGCTTACAAAGGACATAACCCCGCAGGTAAATTAATGGTATTTGCCTTGTTGTCTTTAATGTTTATTCAAATGGTTTCAGGTTTGGTGATTGCAGGAACCGATATTTATTATCCACCCTTTGGACAATACTTTGCTGAAAGTATTGCAATAGATAAACAAAATATTGAAGCCATTAAGCCTTATTCAAAAGTTAACGTTGATGAAATTGCCTATAAATCAATGCGAGATATACGAAAACCATTTATTACAGCGCATGTGTATGCATTTTATGGTCTTATTTTTCTTATTCCTTTACATATTTTAGGGGTGATCGTCGCTGAAAGAAAAGAAAAAACAGCGTTGGTATCGGCCATGATAACCGGCTATAAGTATCTGCCAAAAGATGATTCGAAGTAGGGAGGCCTATTAGCCAAAATGATACATCAATTCTGTAACGAGGTTTAAAACGGCCAGTTTACTAGCAAATTTTCTGATATCGCTTTAAAAAAGAGCAACAAAGTTAAAAAAGTACATATTCTTATTTGATTATTAAATAAAAGTGTTTAACATCTGCGCCATTGTTTATGTAGCATAAAAATTGATGAACCTTTTACGCTATAAATTATTAAATTAAGATCGATCTTTTTATAAAGGATTTACCAGAAAGGAATTACTATGAAAAAATTAGCATTATCTATCGCAAGTTTATTAGCCGTATCATCTTTAAATAGTCATGCAACAAATGTGGCCATTGATGTCGGTAACGATGTATTTAGCCTTGAAGCTGGCTCGAAAAACTTTTCACAAAGTAGTGAGTTTTCAGTTGCCATGATTCATGCAGATGACCTTCATTTATATTCATTGAAAGGTTTAGTTACTGGTGTGTTAGAGCAAAATGAAAATCTTGAAGCGGCTCTGGGTGGTAAGGCTTACTTGATCAACTTTCATGATGAAAATATTCAAGGCTTAGCATTGGGTGGTGAGGTTAATTACAAACTACCAATGAATGAAAAAGTTGAATTTCATGGTTCATTTTATTTTGCGCCAAGTCCACTATTAACGGATGATTTAGATTACTTAACCGATCTAACGATAACGGCAAGTTATCAACTGTTAAAAAATGGCGCTGTTTACATTAATTACCGTAACATACAAGCTAATCACGAATCAGGTGGTGATGTGAACATGGACAATGGTTTTAATATAGGCCTTAAATTTTCGTTCTAATGCGTGTTGTTTAACTATATTATTTAATTATATTGAAAGGCCTAATGTTAACATTAGGCCTTTTTCTTTATAAAAAACGACATGATTTCTTTTACACATATCAAGGTTGTTATTTACTTACTTAAACTCATCATAGGTAATTTTGTTGAAATAACTGCGGTTAAAGCTAAAAATAGTGCAGAAACCCATAAGCAACTTTCTAACCCATAGGCTTGATAAATCCAGCCTGAAAGTATTGTACCAATTAACCTTCCCATGGCATTCGCCATGTAATAAAAGCCCACATCAAGCGATACACCGTCACTGCTTGCGTAGCTGACGATAAGGTAACTATGTAAAGACGAGTTAATCGCAAATACTCCGCCAAAGACGAGTAGCCCAATAATAAGGGATGTTTGGAGATAAAAATCAAAATGTAAAGCCAATGCGATAGCCACAGGTATTAGCGTTAAGTAACTTGCCCAGAAATATGCAGTTTTACCTGAAGGCTCTTTTCCTGTGATATAGGGCGCTATCGACTGAACTATTCCATAGCCAATTACCCAGCTTGCCATAAAGCTTCCAATCCACCAGTGATCCCAATTAAATTGCACCGCTAAAAATACGGGGAGTGCGACAACAAACCACACATCTCTGGCGCCAAATAAAAATAATCGAGCAGCAGAAAGAATGTTAATGGACTTACTTTTGGATAAAATATCAGTGAATTTAGGTTTGTATTTTGCTTTTCCGAGCTCTTCTTTTAACGCTATTAAACTAAATACCCACACCAGTGCCAATAGCGAAGCCATTAATATAATTGCGCCTTTAAAGCCCAGCAAGGTAAGTAATAAACCACCGAGAAAAAAACCTACACCTTTTAAGGTATTTTTAGAACCAGTTAGTACAGCA
>JAWUXK010000096.1:0-62066 GCA_034111385.1 Colwellia sp.
GAAAAAGTTGGAACATTTCAAAATGACTTTACTTCTGTTGATACATTCAACGCTGTTGGTTTGCCTTTTATAGAAGTAACGAAGAAAGTACAAAAAGACAATTATGATCTTGTTATTTTAGCTGCTAATGCTAATGCTAATAGTCATCCACGTAAAAGGTTTTTTGGTAGTAATACTGTCCACCTGATGAGGAAGTGTCCATGCCCAGTCTTAGCTATTGGTATAAAGAAAACAAAACCAATAAAACGCATAGTAGCGGCGATAGATGCTTATGCACCAACAGACGAAGGACATAGCCTTAATGAAAAGATCTTACGTATGGCTTCGAATTTAGCAATAATAGAAAATGCAGAATTACACGTTGTTCACGCATGGAAACTTCCTGATGAGAATTACTTGAAAGGATGGGGGACTACTTCAGAAATTGAACGTCTTGAACTAGTGATGAAAAAACAACAGAGTATACAAAAGCATATTGATAAAATAATTGAAAGGAATGTTTTTGATATTAATCCTCCAATAACCAAGCTTCTTGAAGGAGTCGCGCAAGAAAAAATACCACAGTATGTTGAAGAAAACGATATTGATCTTCTTGTAATGGGAACAGTATGTCGTATTGGAATTCCTGGGTATTTCATAGGTAATACAGCTGAATCAATCCTAAGTGAAGTGTCATGTTCAGTCTTAGCACTAAAACCGGAAGGGTTCGTATCACCTGTTGAGTAATAATTATGTCGCTAAATTAGACTTAAATAAAAATATTTCTTACCGCTAATGAGTTTTGCCAATTAATAGCGCGAAAGTAGAATTCTACAATTACTTGACTAATTTTTTATTAAGTAAAGATTTGTAAATAGGCTGTAGCCTGTTGAACAATAATTCTATATTAATGTTATTACTTTAAATCAATCACGTGAAAACAGGGTGCAATATGTCTGAAAATACAATGTCATCAGCAGTAATGACTCAGGCGAGTATTGCCGTTAATCGTTTTGGATACGGTGCAAGAGGCGATGAGCTTGCACTGGCAAAGTCTTCACCAAAAAAATGGATTAAGTCTCAGTTATTACCTATTTCATTTATAACGACGTTAGCTCATTCTAATGATATTTTTATGGAACATGCTAGATATCAAAAGCAAAAAAAACTGTTGAAAAAGAATAAGTCATTAGAGACTAAAATGAACAAGATGAATAAAAATTTTGCTCGAACGGCTTTAAAAGAAATGTCTATTGATACATTAAAACAAGCTATTCACTCTTCGCATAGTGTCAGTTGGCGGCTGCTTGATTTTTTTTCTAATCATTTTAGTGTCAGTACTAACGGGCGTTTAATGACGGGGCTTGCAGCAACACTTGAACGAGAAGCTATATTGCCGAATTTATTAGGTAACTTTGAAGATATGTTATTGGCTGTAGAGCAGCACCCAGCAATGCTTATTTATCTAAATAATGAGAGATCTTTTGGCCCAAACTCCAGAATTGCCAAAAAAAGGAATAAAGGCTTAAATGAGAATCTTGCTCGAGAAATATTAGAGTTACATACTTTAGGTGTTAACGGGGGTTATAAACAAAATGATGTTGTTGAATTAGCGAAAGGGATCACTGGCTGGAGTGTCAAAAATCCTAACAAAGAACGCAATGCTGGCTTTATCTTTCGTCCCTATGGTCATGAGCCTGGAACAAGAACTTTACTGGGTAAAAAATATCTTCCTAAAGGTATAGCACAAGGGCAGCAAATGTTACGTGACTTAGCTATGCAGCCAGCAACGGCAAAATACCTTTGTTATAAACTTGCTCATCACTTTGTTTCTGATAATCCATCACCCGCGTTGTTAGCAAAAATGGAAACTACTTGGTTGAATAATCAAGGTAATATAACTCAAGTTATGCACGCTTTATTTGATGCAGATGAAGCTTGGATTGAGAGTCCTCAAAAGTATAAAACCCCTAGAGACTTTATTATCTCTGCCCAAAGAGCTTTAGCACTGAAAAAAAGCAATGATAAAGCGCTACTCAATTCTTTAATAAATTTAGGTCAGCAACCTTTTAATGCTGGTTCTCCTGCTGGCTTTAGTGACGATGAAAAAGACTGGCTTGGCGCAAGTGCATTGATGGCTCGTATTGATTGGTCTACGATGATATCAGGCTATCTTAAGAGAGCTAATGCTGAAAAAGTAATGAAATTGGCCTTAGGAGAAAGTGTCAGTGATTTAACTTATCAAATGGTGATGAGAGCAGAAAGCCGTCAACAGGCTTTAAGTTTATTATTGATGAGCCCAGAGTTTCAACGGAGATAATAATGACTAAGAATAATTCAAATAATAATGTTTCAAATGAGTTTTCTACAAATTTGTCACGTCGTAAATTTGTTAAAATGGCAGGCTCTAGTTTAGCTTTATTATCATTTCCAATGAGTTCAGTATTTGCGTTTGAAGCGAATAATAATGTCAGGTCAAACCCTAAAATTGTTTGGGTGATGTTAAGAGGAGCGCTAGATTCACTACATACTATCGTGCCAACGTTTGATACCCAATTAAAAAACCTACGTCCTAAATTGTTCACGAGTTTTAAAGGGCCGTTGCTACCATTAGAAAAAGGCTTTGCTCTACATCCGTCATTAAAAAATTTACATCAGTGGTATCAAGAAAAGGCATTGTTACCCATAGTGGCAGTGACATCGGGTTATCAACAGCGTTCTCATTTTGATGGCCAAGATTTTTTAGAAAGTGGGAAAAGTGAAATAGATCATGATAGTGGTTGGCTCGCCAGAGCTAGTGACAGTAAAGCTAAACGTGCTTTAGCCGTTTCTCGTTCAACGCCCATTAGTTTGCGCAGTGGTAAACAGGTTAATACGTGGTACCCATCAAAACTGAAAAGTGCTGATGATGATATTTATAATCAATTGAATAAGTTATATCAAACTGACGCTATGTTACGAGAAAGTTTAGAAAGTGGGTTAGCGGTCCGTGGTTTAGTAGAAACGGATAAAACTAAGAAAAATAAACGACAGGGACAATTCATCGATTTAACGAAAGCTTGTGCTAAGTTGTTAAGTAATAAAGATGAAAGAATTGATTGTGCCATGTTAGAACTGGGTGGCTGGGATACTCATAATAATCAGAGTAATCGGCTTGAAAAAAAATTTGATGAACTTGACCAAGGCCTTGCTGAACTAAAACAAGGTTTAGGGAGTGAATGGCAAAATACTGTTGTGGTTATAGGTACCGAATTTGGGCGCACAGTGAAAGAAAATGGAACAGGCGGAACAGATCATGGTACTGCTAGTACTTTATTTTTGGCTGGAGGTGCTGTTAACGGTGGAAAAGTATTGGGTGAGTGGCCAGGGTTGTCAACAGGGCAGTTATTTGAGCAACGAGATTTAATGCCAACATCAAATAGTTACGGCTGGATTGGTAATGTATTAGCTCAGCATTGGCAACTATCATCACAAGAATTAAAACAAGTCTTTCCAAAAGTGGAAGTGTACAATGAAGTCTTAATAAAAACCTGAGTATACTTAAGGTGTTTGGGAGGCGATAGCTCAAATAGGTAATATTGCAGATTCTATCCGCGTCAAAATCAAAATTTTATACCGATAAATAACAGCCCACATTTATCCAAAACTTCCCTGAAACGTCGATAGGTATAACATCCAAAAGTTATTACCTAGTATCATTTATTTTAGCAGTGCATTTAACCCTTACAAATGCTGTACTTTATTAAAGAAGTTAACTGAGGCTGTAATATAAAGTAATGTTATATCAGAGTATAATCTATTGTTACGTAGTGAATTTCGTCAATTTTTAGTATTGAGTTATACAAAAATATTTGAAGAAAATTCTCAGGATTTCATTCCTATCGTTATACTGATAGATTAGTTATAAGCCGATTTAAACCAATGCGCTTCGATAGTGTAATGCTATTTTTTAAATCTATATTTATTAAATTTAATATAGTGTAATTTTTTTAAAAGTTAGCATCTTAATTAAAATAGAGAGAAATATGACAATTCAACTTAAAGATCCTAGCCTTTTAAAAACTCAGGCTTTTATCTGTGGTCGGTGGGTCGATAGTGATAAAGGGGAAACATTCCCAGTCTATAATCCAGCAACACTTGAACATTTAGTTGAGGTAGCCAGTGTTGGGCTAAACGAAACTCGCCGTGCAATTAAAGGCGCACAAAAAGCAATGGAAAATTGGCGAACAATTTCAGCTAAAAGTCGCTCTGAAATTCTAGAACGTTGGCATAATTTACTTATTGAAAATTCGGAAGATTTAGCCGTATTGATGACGGCAGAACAAGGCAAGACCTTGGTTGAGTCTCGTGGTGAAATAGCTTATGGCGCTTCTTTTATTAAGTGGTTTGCCGAAGAAGGAAAACGCATCTATGGTGATATCATTCCGGCTACGAGTGATCGACGTAGCATTGCTATTAAACAGCCTATAGGTGTTGTTGCTGCAATTACACCTTGGAATTTTCCTAATGCGATGATAACACGAAAAGTGGCTCCTGCGCTTGCGGCTGGCTGTGCCATCGTCTTAAAGCCTGCAGCAGAAACACCACTGTCAGCGTTGGCACTAGTTGAATTGGCAAATCGTGCAGGTTTACCATCAGGGCTATTTAGTATCTTACCAACAAGTGATGCAGAAACGGTTGGTTCTGAAATGACTTCAAACCCAATTGTTAAAAAAGTTACTTTCACCGGTTCAACGCAAGTAGGTAAACTGCTGATGAAACAATGTGCCGATACGGTAAAACGTACCTCAATGGAGTTAGGAGGTAATGCACCAATAATTATTTTTGATGATGCAGATCTAGATATAGCGGTTGTGGGTGCATTGGCCTCAAAATATCGTAATTCAGGGCAAACTTGTATCTGCGCTAACAGAATTATTGTACAAGAAGGTGTTTATGATGCTTTTGTTGAAAAATTTGTTTCAGAAGTAAATAAATTTAAACTCGGGAATGGTATGGATGATACTTCAAGCCATGGGCCAGTGATCACGCCAAAAGCAGCAATTGAAATTCACTCAAAAGTTCAAAATGCAATAGCGGAGGGGGCATCTGTAGCAACGGGTGGAGATTTCAGTGAACTAGGTGAATGTTTTTACCACCCAACGGTATTAATAAATGTAAACGATAAAATGCGAGTTTTCCGGGAAGAAATTTTTGGTCCTGTTGCCCCTATTTTTAAGTTTACGACAGAAAAAGAGGCTATAACTATGGCAAATGATACTGAATTTGGTTTAGCTGCATATGTTTACACTGAACATATGGGGCGATCATGGCGAGTAGCTGAAGCGCTTGAATACGGTATGGTGGGTGTTAATGAGACCGCAATAACCTCCGAAGTTATTCCATTTGGTGGTGTTAAAGAATCGGGGCAGGGTAGAGAAGGCTCTAAGTACGGATTAGACGATTACTTAGAGATTAAATATATCTGTATGGGAGGCTTACAACGCTTTTGAAAAAATAATATGCATTCTCGTAAATCTATAATAACTTTTGATAACATTTAAAAAATTAAAAATCGAAGTTTCAATTGCTTAGTGTGTTTCCGATAATTTTGGTTGTTTTATATTTGCAAAATTTTGAGACCCGTCTAACCTTTAAGTAGTTGTGCTGCGGTTCCTATCTAGAATGATAAAAAAATTGATTTGATGTTCGATGGAATGAGAGTTGTAAGTTTAGTAAACAGTAGTATTCACCTATCGTTAGTTTTTCCAATTCAATTGATGAAAGTCAGTTCTGATATTTTTATTAAATAAAAATTGTTTTTCGCAGTCAGGGTTGCTCATTTACCAAATGGATTGATCTTTCATGTTAGACAAAGCCTTATTTTTTTTCGCCGATGAATTAAATTCATACCTTCAAGCGCGTACAGGATTACTGGGAACAAAGGTGAAAGTGAGTGCAATCGTTAATGATGATGGAAAATATGTGATGGATGCTGAATCTATCGCTGTCACCATGTTAAATATCGAAGAAGAAACCATCATCAAAGATCATCAGAGGCAGCATACCTATAAAAGCGGACAACATATGGTATTAAATCCGCCATTGAATTTAAATTTAATGGTGATGTTTTCTGCTAAATTCACGCTTTATGATCAAGCACTTAAATATATAAGCCATGTATTAACATTTTTTCAAAACAATAATAGTTTTTCTTCCAGCACTCATCCTGCTCTTGATCGAACACTAAGTAAATTAAACGTTGAATTGCAAAGGCTTAGTTTCGATGAATTAAATCAAGTGTGGGCTTTTATCGGCGGTAAACAGCTTCCCTCTGTTATATATAAAGTTAGGATGATAGCCATACAAGATCAAATACAAAGTGATATTCAGCAACCCATTACCGTTATCGATTCATCGATTAATGTGGATTAAGTAAGCTCATTTTTTCAAGGAGGGAGAATGTTGGTTAAATTTAAAACAGTATTTAGCTTAACGCTACTTCATGAATATTATGAGGACTCATTTAATGACTTAGTTCTTGTAGTACCTGAAGTAACGGCTAGAGATTTAAAAAATAGCAAAATACTCGTTAGGGAACTAGACGGTGTATATCATTTTTTATGTGAGTTTAATGAAAACAATATCCCTGTAGTTGATTTGTCTAATCAGATATTACGGTTTGGATTAAAATTATCTAACCCTTATTTCTATAATTTCACCGAGATAGAACGTGACAAAGTAGTGCCACTTTATAATAACTCATCGTTAATATCTTCGTTAGATTTAGCTGTTAATGTTATTCCTACAGGAAGGTTTCTAACACATAACATAAGTCATGAAGAAAGGCCGGTAACACTGTCTTTAGAAAGTACAAACGGGAATGTAATATCAACGCAGACTATCACAAGTGAACATACTAGAAGTCATTGTTCATTTGAGTTTAAAAATGCTTTATCTGGGACTTACCAAGTTAAAGAGACTTACTCGTCTAGCAATGAAACTATAAACTATTACTATCATCAAGATAATAACGTTCAATCAATCATATCGTTTGTCGAAATCAAAATTGACAGCAATTTTTACTCGTCACCTTCAAATTTTATTATCCAATTTGGCGCAAAAAAAGAAAAGCTAAACTATTATATTGTTGCTGATAAATATTCCCCAAATGACTTTTCAAACCTACAGGTTTCGGATACAGGTTTTGTTAAAGACAGTCGAACTGAGGTTACTTTTGAACGCGTAGAAGTAAATGATTTTGGGCCAGCAGAATTCAACAAAGACTCACTTGGTAAACCGGATAGCCAAGTTACATTATTTCGTTCTTTAAACAAAGTAAACCGACAACATCAATCAAGAAAAAATATACAGCTCAGCTTAAATGGGCAAATGCTAATTTCAAATTTGCCAGCACCAGGGCAAAACAAAACTCAAGCGAATTTCATTATTCATCTTGCTAACCCATAGGAGACATTAGAATGTCGACATACAAAACGCCAGATGTATACGTAAAAGAGATTTCGACATTTCCGCCTTCAGTGGCAGAAGTGGAGACAGCAGTACCTGCTTTTATAGGTTATACAGAAAAGGCGGATAAAAACGGCGATAGTTTAACGCTAAAACCGACTAAAATATTTTCTTTAAAAGAGTACGAGCAATATTTTGGTGGTCCTAAAGACGACGAAATTACACTAACCGTTAGTGAAAATGATGACGGTAGTTTCAAAGTAGATTCATTCGTAGAACCCACATTAAAATATATCATGTATTTTAGCCTGAAAATGTTTTTCAATAATGGTGGTGGGCAATGCTACATTATTTCCGTTGGTGACTATACAGGAACGGGTATTGAGATTGGGACCAATAATAAAGTTGGCTTGAAAAATGGTTTGGCTGCGCTTAAAAATGAAGATGAGCCTACATTGATTGTTATACCTGAATCAATAAAGTTAACGACATCGGCAAGTTATGAAGCATTGTCACAAGCAGTATTATTGCAATGTAGCACCTTGCAAGACCGCTTTGCTGTTTTTGATATTTACAAAGGTGAAGAATTACTTGACCCTGCTGCCCAATTAACTAATAGAGCCTTTTATGGTAACAATCATCTTAAATATGGTGCGACATATTATCCATTTTTAAAGACGTCACTAAATTACGCAGTTAACGAAGAGGAAACTAATGTCAAGGTTACTTACCCTTCTGATGCAGCGCCTCCAGCAACCACCACAACTGACGATCTTGTAACCCTTAACGGTATTAATACGGCGTTATATAACTTTGTTTTAGGCAAATTGAAAGAACGATATGTCGTACTTCCTGCATCACCTGCTGTTGTTGGCGTTTATGCCTCGGTAGACTCAAATAGAGGGGTATGGAAAGCACCTGCCAATGTAAGCCTGACAAATGTAATTGAGCCTGTTGTAAAAATAGATAATGCAATTCAAGACGGTTTGAATGTTGATGCAACAACCGGTAAATCGATTAATGCTATTCGATCATTTATGGGTAAGGGCACGTTAGTTTGGGGAGCAAGAACATTAGCCGGCAACGATAATGAATGGCGATATATACCCGTAAGGCGTTTCTTTAGTATGGTCGAAGAATCTATAAAAAAATCAACTTACTGGGCAGTATTTGAGCCTAACGATGCGAATACCTGGACGAAAATTCGTGGCATGATTGAAGCTTATTTAACCCAAAAATGGCGTGATGGAGCCCTAGTGGGTGCAACCCCAGATGATGCTTTTTTTGTTCGTTGCGGCCTTGGTATAACAATGGACTCTCAAGATATATTAGAAGGTCGTTTGAATGTAGAAATAGGGATGGCTGTTGCAAGGCCAGCAGAATTTATCATTCTGAAATTCTCACATAAATTACAAACGTCGTAATTGGCGCTTAACTTACAAATATCGGAGTAATTACTATGCCAGAACTTTATCCATTGCCGGCGTTTCACTTCATAGTGGAGTGGGGCGGAATTAGAGTTGGTTTTTCGGAAGTGTCGGGATTAACACAAGAAGTACAGCCTATCGAATATCGGGATGGTATGTCGCCAACATTTTCAACGATAAAAATGCCAGGACTAAAAAAGTTTTCAAATGTAACTTTGAAAAGAGGCATTATTAAACACGACAACGATTTTGCAAAGTGGTTATCCACGGTGAAATTAAACAAAGTAGAAAGACGCGATATTGTTGTTAGTTTGCTTGATGAAGAACATGTTCCTGTCATGGTGTGGAAAATCAACAGCGCATTTCCAGTTAAAGTTGAAGGGCCTGGTTTAAAAGCGTCAGGTAATGAAGTGGCAACTGAGTCTATAGAATTAGCACATGAAGGGCTAACCGTACAAAACGATTAGAGTTTGGTATCAAAATAGGTTAGCAAATCGAACATTCAAATGAATTTTATAGATAGAGGTATATGTGGCAAATTATGTGCCGCCTGTTGGCTTTCATTTTAAAGTGGAAATATTAGGGCTAAGCCCTAACGATAGTGATATTCGCTTTTCAGACGTATCGGGTTTAACGACTGAGCTTGCAACTGAAGAAGTTGCTGAAGGGGGAGAGAATCGGTTTCTACAAAAATATCCAGTGCAAACAAAGTATACAGATTTAGTCTTAAAACGTGGGTTATTGAAAAATTCTGAAGTCACTGATTGGATTGAAGAATGTATTCAACAACTAATTATCACGCCAAAAAATATCGATATTATGTTACTGGATGAGGAACATACTCCGTTAATGACGTGGCATTTTGTTAATGCTTACCCAATAAAATGGACAGTGAGTGACTTTTCAGCAAGAAACAATGCAATAGTTGTTGAAACGCTACAACTCTATTATCAATATTTTAAAGTGGATAGAGGATAAAACCATGCCATTAATTATTGATGAGGTAGTTATTTCTGTTGAAGTGAATGGCACTGGAAATCAACCCTCGAAAAATGAAAAAAAGGACATGACACAAGATATTATCGAAGAATGCGTCGAGCAAGTTTTAGATATTTTAAAACAACGAGAAGAACGGTAAATAGGATCTTATATGTCTGGTGAACTAGAAAAATTACGTATCGAAGCCTATAGCACTGCAGATTATCAAGATGATCAGCCGCTTACAGTATTTCATGCGTATATCAATCCTAAAGAAATAGTGTTGGGGCATGAAGTTGAATATGACGAAAAACAGGGCGCAGGAACAACCAACAGTCGAATGGAGTTCAGTAAGATTAAGCCGGGCGATTTAGCATTGACGTTTTTTATCGATGGCACAGGTGCGAATGGAACAAAAATTGACGTGCAAGACAAAATAAAAGAGTTTCAATTAGTGACAGGATACAACGGTGATATTCATCGGCCAAACTACTTGAAAGTTGCGTGGGGAACAATGCAAGTTAAACGGTGCATACTTAAATCACTATCTATTGCATATAAAATGTTTAAGCCCAATGGGGAGCCACTTCGAGCATTAGTTACAGCAAATTTTATTGATAATTCTGATGATGAAACTCGTATTGCGTTAAGTAGGGATAAATCGCCGGATTTAACACATTTAAGAACCATTAAGGCCGGTGATACCTTACCAAAAATGTGCTATGAAATTTATGGTGATTCAAAGTATTACATCGATATTGCACGCATAAATAAAATCACAAATTTCAGAAATATTGAAACAGGAATACAACTTGTATTTCCACCATTGGCTAAATAGCAATAACTAGAGGTTCGAGGATTAATCACGTTTATGTGACTTTAGCGGTTTTAGAAATAAAGAACCGTGTAACACCAGTAATTAAAGCTAAGCGTTTAATAGGAGAAAGAAATTAACGTTCAACTGAAAAAACCTGTCGATAGTGCACATAGAATTTTTATCGTTAAGGTTAATGGAAATGTTGTTTCAGGGAAACTGAATACATTGTCAGTTGCCGTAATTTCTGCTGTGAATAAAATCCCTAGCGCTCGACTTGTTTTTCAAGATGGCTCAGTTGATAAAGGAGAATTCCCTCTTTCGGAAGAAGACTTGTTTATTCCCGGTAATGACATTGAAATTAGTGCGGGTAATGTCGACGAAAGCACGGTGATATTTTCAGGGATAATTGTTAAACACTCAATAAAAATGAAGCAGAATAAGGGCAGTACGCTAATTATTGAGTGTAAACATAGAGTATGTAGATTAGCAGTCGATAGAACAAATCAGTATTTTTATGAACAATCTGACAGTGAAATAATAGAGCAAATACTAGCAAATGCGGCACTAGAAAACCTTGAAGTCGAGTCATCAGCTATTGTCCATCCTGAGATAGTACAATATAACGCAACAGACTGGGATTTTTGTTTACTGCGAGCTCAAGTGAGTGGAAAACTGATCATACTAAATGCTGATAAAAGTGAAGTTAAGCAGGCAAAAATATCAAATAATGTCATTTGTGCATTAGAGTTTGGCGCAACAATACTAGAGGTTGATTTAAGTATTGATGGCCGCAACCAATATAAAGGTATTAAATCTTACAGTTGGAACCAAGCTACTCAAGAAGTTATTGAAAAAGAAGCCAGTGATCCTGAATTTACATCGCCAGGGAATTTAGATGCGGCTAGCTTATCAACGACATTGAACCTTTCTTTTTTACAACAAAAACATCCAACGATAAGCGAAGATGAAGCTCAGCAATGGTCAGATGCAAGTTGGCTTTACTCACAAATAAATCGTGTGTCTGGGCTTATAAAGTGTCAAGGCATGTCCGCGGTTAAAGCAGGTGATACCGTTGAGTTAGTTGGCTTAGGGGAACGATTTAACGGTAGTGCATTTGTAACAGGTGTACGTCACGACTTTGGTGCTTCGCAAGCTTGGCAAACCTCTCTCCAATTTGGTGGCGTTGATTGGATAAACGTAACTCAAAAAGTAGTAGACCAGCCAAATGCAGCAGGTTTGATTCCAGGTGTTAACGGCTTACAAATAGGTATTGTGGTCAGTAATGACGATCCTGATAGTGAAGGTAGGATACAAGTGAAGATGCCTTTAGTCAGTGTTGACGGTGATGGAACTTGGGCGCGTCTCGCAACGTTAGATGCGGGTGATGATAGGGGCTTTTATTTTTATCCCGAAATCGGAGACGAAGTTGTTATTGGTTTTTTTGCCAATGATCCTAGGCAAGCTGTGGTTTTAGGCATGCTACACAGCAGTGCTAAATCAGCACCCATAACGCCGAATAATGATAACCATGAAAAAGGTTATGTTAGTCGAGAAAAAATGAAAATGGCATTTGATGATGAAAATCTTGATATGACATTGTCAACACCAGCGGGTAACTCCATCAGACTTACCGAAAAAGAAGGCGGTATTGTGATAGAAGACCAAAGCGGTAGTGTCATAAAATTTCTTGATAGGGATATTACTATTGAAAGTGCGGGAAATTTACAATTAAAAGCCGCTCAAGATATTACGATAGAAGCTGGCGTGAATGCAGAAGTATCAGCGGGGGCTGAAGCAAAAATATCAGGGACTTCTGGCTGTGCACTAGAGAGTTCAGCCATCACCGATATTAAAGGTTCATTAGTAAAAATTAATTAGTATTTAAATAAATAATTGAAATGAAAGAGCAGTAATAAATATTCAACGGTAAGGAAAGTTTATGGCGTTTGCAGCACGTATAGGCGATACCACAAATCATGGTGGCACCGTTCTTGGTCCGGGTAATGCGACAGTACTCATTGGTGGGAAACCAGCAGCTGTCTTGGGCGATATGCACATTTGTAGTTTACCCCCAAATGGACATCAACCCACGGCAAGTCCTTTCATTGTTGGAAGTTCTTCAGTACTCATTGGTAATATGCCAGCAGTAAGAACATCTGACAGTTGTGTATGCGGTGCAATGCCCGTTGTTGGGGAACCAACGGTTTTGATTGGTTAAAACCGTTTTAAATAGCATGATTGAATCAAAAGAAGATAGACGATATGAATCAAGGTAAATCATCATTTTTAGGTCGAGGTTGGAGTTTTCCTCCAAAATTTTCTGCGCAGTCTGGCGAAGTGTTAATGACCGCTGATGAAGAGGATATTGTTGCTAGTCTTAATATATTACTTGGTACTACTGTTGGAGAGCGAATTTTATATCCTAAATACGGTTTGAATTTGAGAAATATGCTGTTTGAGCCGATTAGTACAACAGCTAAAACCGTGTTAGAGGAACGAATTGAAATTGTATTATTGGTTCACGAATCAAGAATTAATGTACTGAATGTGAACATTGGTCTTGAACAAATAATGGAAGGAAAAATGGTTATTGAAATTGAATACGTTATTCAGGCAACTAATTCACGTTTTAACTTAGTTTATCCCTACTATTTACATGATGGAAATGCAGTTGAAAGAGTCTTTTAACAAAATCAAAGATATTTCATGTTGAGGCTTACGTTAAAAATACTACTTAATAGTTAATAAATTAGAGTAATGATGACAAAACAAAGTATTTTGAAATCAATATTAAAAGCCAGTGGACAGAGTCAATCTGAACGCGAAGCTAGTGCTTTGTCTTCAGATTATGTAGCTATTGACGCATGGACGAAAGCTGAATTGATGGACTATATGCAAGCGTTTGCTAAGCATATAAATTTTTATCAAGATAATAGTGAAATTCCCGTTGGAGATTGGCAATCATTTTTCCCTTTCTCTCCGTCAAATTCTCAGGAATATATTGAACAACAATCACCAACCGTAACACCTCATTTGGCTTTGCTTCAAGCCTTTGTTGAACTGTATAAATACCCGCAAGACCAAATAAACCAACTAGCTGATAAACATTTAGATTTTTATTACAAAACTGTTTTAAGAATGAAGGAAAAGTCTGCAGTCAATGATAAAGCTCATCTTGTTTTAGAGTTAAAGAAAAATAGCCCAACAACCCTCATTGATTCATCACATACCTTCAGTGCAGGTAAAGATAATTTAGGGGTGGAAAGGATATATAAACCAACTAAAAGTAATATCATTAATCATGCTGTAGTTACCTCAATAAGAAACGTTTTTATTGATTCTGTCGATAACACTATTAAGTATGCTCCCATAGCGGACTCTCAAGATGGTTTAGGCAACAAATTAACGACAGAAAATGGAAGTTGGCCTGGTTTTGGACACAGTGACTTACCATTAGCTGCCAGTGGATTTGCGTTATCATCGAATGTGTTACTTTTATCTGAAGGTGAAAGGACGATCACAGTAAAAATAAAACTATCTGAATTAACAGCGGATAGTTTATTAAAAGAACAATTAACAAATGCATTTCTTGTGTCATTTTCAGGAGAAGATGACTGGTTAGAGCCTGTGGTTATTTCTCCAACGTTGTCTGGCAATGTATTGGAATTGATTGTTGTCATCGCAAACGAAGTTGGGCCAATTTCACCGTATGTGAACAGTGTTCACGGTTTGAATTTTGAAACGACAGAGCCAGTAATGCAAATATGGATAAATCAAGAAAACAACCTTATTTCATATTCTGATTTTGCTAAAGTTAAAATAGAAACTATTCAAATTTTCACTAAAGTAAAAGGGCTAAAACAACTTAAAGTTGAAAATGATTTAGGAAAATTAAATAGTCAAAAATCATTTATGCCTTTTGGTGCTCAACCCTATAAAAATATGCGGTTTTATGTTGGTTGTGAAGAAGCCTTAAGCAAAAATCTCTCAATGCTTGAACTTAATGTTGATTGGCAAGATCCAGCAATTAACTTTTCGACCCATTACCGCCACTACAAAACAGCAATAACAAATTCAACTTTTAAAGTGTCAGTTACTTTTACTGATGCGGGTAGCTGGCAAGAATCAGTTGTGAATCGAAATTTATTTAATGGCAAAGATGCTAGTGAAACAGTGACAATATCTTTTGCTCGATGCATTCTAGAAAGGGCTGATTTGGTAGGGATAAATCAAAAGGTTGCTATTGCCTTAGCTAATTCAAATCTACAATGGGCAAAATCTGCGGCAGTTAAATTATCTTCAAAGCAACCTAGCTTATCATCACGTTTTCTTAAAACTTCCGTTGCCAAAGATACTGTTAGACTTAATACGACGGTTGTTTCAAAACATCCGGTAAAAATAAAGAGTAAAACCAGTACAGTAAAAGACTTTACCGAAGGGTTTATCACGCTATCGCTAGAGCGGGATTTTTTGCACGAAGAATACAGACAGCAGACAATTAAAAATGCATTAACTTTCAGTAAAAGTAATCTTACAACGCCCATTATTTTAAATGAACCTTACACACCTTCAATTGCTAAAATTTCAATAGACTATAACGCCTATACTGATGTAATTGATATGAATGATGAAGAAGTCAGCCATTTTGCTAGCGATGAGTCAATGTTCTTTCATCTTAGTTATGCGGGTCAACATCGTGAGCATAGTTTTATTCGTAACCAGTTTGAATTTTTAACAGATAAGCGTGTGTCACTTGTCCCTGAGTATAAATATAATGGAGAGTTACTCATTGGACTAAGTCAGTTAAGTCCCGGTGACAGTATCAATTTATTGGTTACTGTTGCAGAGGGAAGTGCAGATCCCGAAGTAGACAATGCCATCATAGAATGGTCAGTATTATTCGACAACTATTGGCGACCATTGAATGAAGAGCAATTGGTTGAAGACACAACCAATAATTTTTTAAAAAGTGGTGTTATTAATATCGTTATACCTTCGCAAGCAACCATTGAAAATTCAATTCTTCCTAGTTCAAATATTTGGTTGAAAGTAGGGCTCATTGGTAACGTTAAAGCGATTTGCGATATCATAGATATTCAAGCAAATGGCGTAGAAGTTGTTTTTTGTGAACAACAAAATAGTGACGAACATCTAAAAGAGCCTTTAGCAGCGAGCACAATTACTAAACTTAAAACACCGGTAGCTACTATTAAGTCGGTAAGCCAGCCGATGGCTTCTTTCGGCGGAAAGCCAAAAGAAACAAATTTAACTTTTAGGACACGGATTTCTGAAAGGTTACGTCATAAAAAACGAGCGTTAACCGTGTGGGACATTGAACGGATCCTGCTTAACGAGTTTCCTTTCGTGTATAAGGTAAAGTGCTTACCGCATTCAACACCTCATAATTGGAATTCTCCCGGGCATGTCACTGCGATTATGATCCCTAATTTATATAATCAAAATGCAGTAGATCCTTTTCAACCTAAAGTGAGTAGCCAAACATTATCATCCGCTGAGGAACTATTGGCTTCAATTGGAGCTATGCAGGTTCAATATCATGTTTCTAATCCCCGTTATTATCAAATAAGAGTGGGTTTTGGCGTAAAGTTCAATGTGGGAATTGAATTTAATTACTATTCTCGATTACTTAATCAAAAAATTATTGAATTTCTAACGCCATGGATGAAAAAATCGGATAAAGATATTTATTTTGGCGGTGTTGTTTATAAATCAGAAATATTAGGTTTTATTGAAGAGTTACCTTTTGTTGATTATCTTACCGATTTTACCTTGCTAGGTTACGAAGATGAGGAAGCGCTATCGAATAACCATGTGAAATATTCGAGCAGTATAGGTGTTAAAGAGCCAGATATGATTATGGTGTCAGCAAAAGAGCATGATATTTACCCAGTAGAATAATAGCCATTTACTACCAAGCTTAGCTGTTAAGTGAAATAGGAATATTGATGGAAACAGAGCTTAAAATAACTAAAAATAATAAGCGAAAAGTTGCATTAGATCATCGTGCGTTATTTTCTGCTGGGATTGAACATGTTCGTCAACTGTCTAGCGAAATATGGACGGACTATAACGCTCATGATCCAGGGGTAACGGCGCTAGAGGTATTGAGTTATGCGTTAACAGATTTAAGCCTGCGTGCTGAATTTCCCATGCAAGATTTACTTGCGCTAAATAAGTTAGATGAAAGTACTGCTAAAACTAACAGTGAATATATGGCAGAGCAATTTTTGTCAGCACGGAAAATTTTACCTAATAGACCGCTTACCGAGCTCGATTACCGAAAACTTATTATAGACATTCCTGGAATTAAGAACGCGTGGATATATCCCGCTCAAACAGAATTGTTTGCAGACAAAATAAATAAAAAACTGTTATTTAAGGAGAACGATGACTCTAAGCTTGAATCAGTACAGCTGAAAGGGCTTTATAACATAAATGTAGATATAGACAGTGGATTAAAAAAATCTCAGAAACAAAAGTTAATTTATCAAGTTCGGCAATTACTTCATGACAACAGAAATCTATGTGAAGACTTCGTCGACATTGGCGAAGTAAAAAAACAACATTTTTTACTATGCGCGGAAATTGAAATAGCGCCTAATGCGGATGTTGTAGAAATTAATGCTCAAATTAATAATCAGGTAACAAATTATTTATCACCGACAATTAAAAACTTTACTTTGAGTGAGGCTTTAGCGTTAACAAATGAATTGGGTGAAAAATACTCTACAGACGAAATTTTTTCAGGCCCAGCATTACGGTGTGGATTTATTTTGGACGAGCACCTCATTCATACCAACTTGAAAGAACAAGTTTATTTATCTGACGTGATTAGTCTTATTATGGGGATTGCGGGAGTAGTCTCAGTTCGAGATATTATTGTTAACCCCACAGCCTTAAAAAAACCTTTAGATAATAAATGGGTAGTTTCAATAAAAGATAAGCACCGCGCTGTGTTAAATTTTGAAAAGTCATCATTGTTATTTTATAAAAAAGGTTACCCAGTAAAAGCGGATAAAGACGCCACAATAAAAAGAATGAAGGAACTCGCTTTTAGTTTACAAACTAAATCTGAAGTGCCTATCGATGAGGATATAAATATTCCTCTGGGTGAGAATAGGGACAGTTCAAATTACTATCCATTGAA
This sequence comes from Colwellia sp., assembly GCA_034111385.1. Lineage (GTDB taxonomy): Bacteria > Pseudomonadota > Gammaproteobacteria > Enterobacterales > Alteromonadaceae > Colwellia. Next base: position 17,819 of record JAWUXK010000096.1, read on the forward strand.
ATACCATTTTCCGGAAGTGTACGGTATTTCAGAAAATGGCCTACCTTCAAATGCCAGTGAAGTTAGAAAATCACAAGCTTTGCAACTTGAAGGCTATTTACTTTTCATTGAACAAATTTTGGGTAACTATTTATCGCAATTAGCGAATTTACCACAACTATTTTCTAGCGATGAGAATAATGTGCAAACGTATTTTTCTCAAAAAATTCAAGGCTACGATAAGCTTTATACAAGTGAAGAAGTTCAAGAGTTACTAGATAATACTTTGGCGAATAAAGAAAAACAAACGCATAGAAGAAGTTTGTTTTTAGACCACTTAATATCACGTTTTGCCGAAGACTTTACTGATATTGCGGATGTGCTTTACAGCAACTTTGCAACAACTGAACAACAAATGGTAGAACGAAAATGTCAATTTCTTAACCTTTACGATGTGATCAGTAAAGACAGAGGACTTGCCTATAACTACACGTTGAATGACAAAAAGAAAATTTGGGATACTGACAATGTTTCTGGCTTCGAAAAACGTATTTCTGCATTGCTAGGAATAGAAAATTGGAATCGCAGAGACTTAGCTAATATTACCTTTGACAGTCATAGCCAAATTGAACAAGCCACTGAAGGTGAAGAAATTGGCACCTTTAGATTCAGATTTATAAGTACCATTGACGACAGTATTTTATTGAGTAGCAGTACCTATTATAAAACTATAGAAGATGCACAAAAAGAGCTAGATATTGTGTTAGAAGTTGGAGGTGACTCCGTTAGTTATCAACGATTATTAACTGATGAAAACCCTCCTAGGCATTATTTTAATGTTGTAGATAATACGGGAGAAGTTATTGCTAGGCGTATTGAATATTTCACATCACAAGATGAAATGAATGTTGAAATTAGTAAAGTGAGAACGACTATTCGGCAACTTTTTAGTTTGGAGGGGATGCACGTCATTGAAAACATTTTACTGCGACCATCAGACCAAAATGATCCGTTACTCCCCATTTGTGTGGACGATAACTGTGAGAATTGTGCTGAGCTTGATCCTTATTCATATCGATTACAGATTATTTTACCCGCGTATGGAAAGCGCTTTGAAGATATAGACTTTAGGGAATTCTCTGAAGATCTAATTCGAAATGAACTTCCTGCACATATTATGGCAAAAATCTGTTGGGTAAGTAAAAAATCGATGTCTGAATTTCAAATTCATTATAAAAAATGGTTATTGCTCAAAGCAAGTCAGTTTGCTCAAACATTTGATGATAAAACCACAAATAACACAGCCAGTACAATAACGAGTGATATATCAGAAAGTGAATCAATAAACAGTCCTTTAGCAATTGATTTGCTCAAACAAAGTGAAATCTTATCAGAATTTATAGACGCATTATTTAACAGTAAAAATGTGTATTACAAGCAACGCCTTCACGATTGTGAAGGTGAAAATAACTCTTTATTTGTTTTAGGGCGAAGCGCGTTGGGAAGTATTGATCCTAAAGAGTAATAATGAATAACCAAGGTGATCGTTATGGCAAATATTTTAAGTAGTCTCGCAACATTAGCGAATGATTATACGGTATTTAATAAAGACCAAGTATTGTCGGATGAACAGCTAAATAGTTTATCTAAATACTTTGATGCTCAAAACCGATTAACGCGGGTTAATTTAATTGGTGTTGGTTTGGTTTGTGGTTGTAATATTGAAATGCAGGGGAGTTCAATTGTTGTAAGTAAAGGTTTAGCTATTACAACGGATGGTGACCTTATCAAGATAGATAAGCCGACAGCATACTCAGCGTTTAAACCTTTTGGTGTTGACCAACCCAAATACAAGCGCTTTTACAATAAAACTAAAATACTAAATTTATTTGAACTTGTACAAAGCGAAGTGGAGGGCAGAGAAACAACACCAATAAAAAACTTTTCTACCAATTCAGGATTTCAACTTGCTGATATGGTTGCGCTTTTATTTCAGCAAACCTATATCAAAGATCACGATTTATGCACGGGTACAGATTGTGATAACCACAGTCAAAATTATATTACTAAAACAAAAGTGCTCTTGGTTCCACAATCAGAAGTTAAATTGTTAGCCCCTAAAATTCAAACAGCCCATGGTATTGCGAAACTACTCCCCCGCATTGATATGCCAAGAATGATCTTTAACAAAAATAGAACTACCGTTAAAAAAGTCATAGCAGAGTATAAAAAACAAAATAACATAGTCATTAATCAATTAAGTAAAACCTTTCCATTGTTGTGGAAGCATGCAGGTTTTTTACTGTCTACTTCAATGAAAACAGATCTAAGTAGTACTTGGATACAGACCCTGAAAAGTTATAACCAAAGTTTTTCTATTACCGATGGAAATATTCAATATTTATATAGTTTCTTACAAGATGTTTGTGAAGTGTGGAATGAATTAAAAGAAGCCATGTTGTCTGATAAATCTTTATGTAGTCCCGCTTCTAATGCGTTTGAAAAGCATATATTGCTAGGACCTATTACCGGAATAAAAAAATCAAATCTAAGGCCAAATATTAATTTTGATACACGAGCCACTATCGAATTAGATGAAGCTATTGGACTAAGGCCCTTTGATTTAGATGATTTTGTTATCGAACGTCCAACTATTGCTAAAGATGTTCTTCGACATGGATTTTACCCTTCCAGTACGCAGCAAGATAATTCACAACGAGACAGAATTCTTTTTTTAATCCATAAACTAAATGCATTAATTAGTGAGTTTTCTGTTCCAAATACCAGAGGTATTAAAGTCACCCCAAGTTTATGCCGAGCTCATACTCAATCTAAACGAGCAATCCCTTGGTATTTTAAGCTTTCTGATAACTCACTCACATTAAAGTTTTGGAATTTTTCAACTTACCAAACGGACGAATTATCTACGTTAAGCTCATATCATAGTGATTTAACTGGTGCTAAAGGTGCCGCTGCACAACCACTTGCCTTTGATATAGAGAATAAAAACTTCTTTCGAATAGAAGGGCATATAGGGAAAAAAGCGACAGATGTTCAGGCAGAATTAGAAAAAACACGTTTGGAGTTCAATTTACCATTTTCTGTCGTCTCTATTCTTTTAGATAAAGATCCCACACGGCTAATAGGTCAGATAGGGTCAGGTTACAGTGATTTGCATCGCTTACATGCACTTTATCGTAAAGATCTCGTTTTTAGGTTAGACGAAGTAAAAGACTTTAGTTTGGGGTTTAAAAATAAACTATTCACTTCTGTCGATAATGGCGATGTTACTGATGAGGATTGCAACGACAGTATTGGCGTTAAAACGCTAGCAACTAGTAGGATGGCTGATGTTGAAGTGGGTGTTAAAGAGGTAAAAAAAGGATTAGATTTAGGTTATCAAGCATATAAAAAAAATACGGCGTGGCTTGGCAGTTTTAATCAGTTAATGACTAAGACTACCGAGTTTAAATCTGATTTTGGTAAAGTTGCTAAAACCGAGTTTTCAACCCCAGTAGACGGATTAATTGTCGATTCAAAACCGCGATGGTTACCTTGGTTAGATGTATTTATCAAAGATAAAGACGATAAAGCAGATACAAAAAAAATGTTCGAAACATTCGTTGTTAACCACCCAGGACTTGAATCGGTTGGAGGGGTACGAAGAGGTGGTACCTTTGTCATCGTATATGATGATAAAGGTACCGTTGTTACTGATTTAAGCTTATCAAAATGTATCGAAGAAACTGTGGAAGTTGAATCTGAGCCTGTATTACCTCGTCCGGTTACAGGCCCATTCATCCACAATGGAATAAATATTTATAAAAGCCCACGAAATTTTGTTAATGGAAAAATTAATGATTTTTCAAATCAATTTACTAAAGAGATACAGTCAAAATTTAACGTTGGAACCGCATACGCAGATGCGATGAGAGATTCCTTCAGTGTTTTATCAACCTCTTTTAATAAAGCTGATTTAGGCGTTTTAGCACCAAATAGTGGTAATGTTTTTGGGCATGGTACGGAAATAGCCTTATCAGAATTGGCAAAAGATCGAGAGGCTCTAGTGGCTAAAACTAGAGAGCTTGAAAAATTAAAACGAAGTGAGGCATCTGCTAGCGCGACTGAAAAGGAAAGTTTATCTCCTAAAATCAAGAAAGCAGAAGACGAAATAGCGGCTGATATGAAAGTTATGTTAGTTAAAATTTCAACTGCCGATGACACTATCGCATCTACAGATATAGCGGATGCTTTAAATACAGTGGAATTGAGTAATAAAACCGTTAGCACACCGCTTAAATTAAATGATCGACAGTTAATTACAGCAAGAAAAAAAGTAAACGGAAGGTTTACTGGATAATTCCTTTTTATTGTATGTCTTTTTTAAATGAAAATTGAGAAATGGAAATATTGCAATGGACATTAATAATTTAAATGAGTGTGATAAATGCAAAATCATCATTTAAATAAGTTGACTATAACATCCACCACAACCTCTGAATCAGAAGGTTTTGCATTAAGACGTTTATTAAAAGATAACTGGCAACAATTACTACCAGAATTAACTACATCGTTTGACGATGTATGTGCAGAAGATGACGTTATTTATTTACCGAAAATATCAATATCACTTGAAGTCGATTCACTGGACTCTTTAGTATCAGAAATGCCAAACAATCATAATCAAACTTTAAAAGATCAAATCATCACCCAGTTAATGCAGCAGATCCAGCAATTTAAAACGAAACCTAATATCAGAGAAAGTGGCAGTTATCTTCACAGTGAATTGTTAGATGCGAATACTAAGAGTCAATATATAGCGGAATTTAGAAACAATACAAAAACCAATAAACAAAGTGTTGATTTGTTAACTTGGCAAGACGTTAAATCTTATTTAAATAGTGGCAAGCTACCTTGGTATATCATGCACGAAGAGTCCACAAAAAACTTATTGAAACGAGAAAACTCTCAACCGGTATATTTATCCATGCAATCGTTATTAAAACATAATATTAATGAATGTATTGATGGTTTATATGAAGAACATTCGGCACAAAAGGTAAATAGAGTTATACAATTGTGTGATGATGTTTTACTTAAAAGTATTTTGGAATATTTAGTTGAGCAGGCTTTACATAAAGTTAAGCTATCAACTAGTAAAGGTGTTGGCGATGTACAGCAACAAACGCGAGCACTAGTCGTTATTTGTGAAGAAATAATCAATAAATCGGTTAATCCAATTGGTTTCACAAACGCACTGTTTACTATGCTAATCAGTGACCAAACTGAAATAAATACTGTTTATAGCGAAACTATTCAAGACCGTATGATTGAAAATTTAATACCTAAAACAGCTAAACACTTTAATATTTCTGAAGATTTACTGTCTATCTTAATTTCAGAAATCCTTCCTCAAACAGACGTTTCTCACAATACAAAAAATCAACACACGACTCAAAGCATGGAACTTGATAAGGGTAAATCGTTAGATAAAAAATCTGATGATGATTTATTTAAAAATACTACACGGGTTTTATTCGCCGGTAGCATTTTGTTGTACCCCTATTTGTCTCGTTTATTTAAAGAGTTAGATTATTTATCAGAAGATAAAAAAATAAAAACCAGTAAACAAAATAGTGCGGTTGCACTGATGCTTTATTTGTTAACTGGAAAAGAACAGGCTTTCGATTATCAATTACATTTCGTTAAATGGTTACTCGGCATTCCTGCTGATGTATTAATATCAACTGAAAAAAACTCACTAGACGAAAAAGAAATCGCAGAAGCAGATAATGTGTTGTCATCTTTAAAGTCGCATTGGTCGGTATTAAAAAACAGTTCATTTACGACTATTAGAGAGTCATTTTTACAACGTTCAGGCATGATGAAAATCGATGATGAACAGTGTCATTTACATATTGAACGAAAAGGTATTGATGTGTTAATTGATCAAATTCCATTTTCACTTTCAATAATTAGGCTAGCATGGATAAAGCAACCAATAATTGTCACTTGGTAGGTAGCCTTTTTAATAATGCTACTGCGATTCAAACTGAAATAAATTGGTTTATTCAATTTGTTGATGCGCGAATGTGTGTGTATTTTTCACCAGAAGATCAAAGCAATAAAATAGATGATATTCCAATTAAAGCGCCGAATTTAAAAGATGGAAAATCCAGTTATGCTCAGATGATTGATCGGTTGGGGTTATCTGATCAAGAGCGCTTTATTTTAACCCTTGCGCTAGTGCCTTATATAAAACCAGAGTTGTTTGATATTTTCCTAACCAAAAACGAGCTAATTGAAAGTGGATATACGGAATTTGGAGGGCTTCAGGCACAGGGACATAATGGTTTTTTACCAACGGTTGAAACCGCATTATTTATTTTATCAGGCCAAGAATTAGAGAAAAGATTTGAATTAATGACCTTGTTTGAAAATGATGGGCTTTTATTTACCAGTGGATTAATGACACTACATCATCAAAATTCCAATGAACCTTGGACAACAAGTTTATTACAAGTCAATCGAGAAACATTGAATCAATTAACCCTAGGCAATGAATTTCAGCCTAATTTCAATAGCAACTTTCCAGCAAGACTGATCACTACTGCATTAACATGGGATGATTTGGTATTGCCTTTACATGTAAAAAATCAGTTAGACGAGGTTGTCGCGTGGTCTAAATATGGCAACGTTTTACTTGATGAGTGGGGAATGTCTGGAAAAATATCTTCAGGCTTTACTGGTTTGTTTTATGGACCTTCAGGTACGGGTAAAACACTTGCTGCGACTTTACTAGCAGGTCATTGTGATCAAACATGCTATAAAATTGATCTGAGTATGATCGTTTCAAAATATATAGGAGAGACAGAGAAAAACCTTTCACGAATATTTGATTCGGCAGAAAACAGAAATTGGATGTTGTTTTTTGATGAAGCGGACGCATTATTTGGCAAAAGAACTACCGTAAGTGATGCTCATGACAGATATGCCAATCAAGAAGTGAGTTACTTACTACAACGCATCGAAACCTACTCAGGTATTGTGATATTAGCATCAAACTTTAAAAGCAACATTGATGAGGCGTTCTTAAGACGCTTTCAAACGGTAATCGAATTTTCAGTTCCGTCAGTAAAAGAACGATATGATATTTGGAAAAAGGCGATCTCCAGTAAAGCAATATTAGCTGAAAATATAGATCTAATGGAAATTGCAGAAAAATATGAAATTACTGGGGGGACTATCGTCAATGTAGTTCGCTTTGCTTCATTAAAAGCACTTTCAAATGAACGAACGACTATTTTTTATGAAGACCTTATTGAAGGTATACGCCGTGAGTTTTCTAAACTTGGGCGCCATTTATAAGTAACTTAAGAGTGACGGTTTAATTTAGTTTAGCAGAGGTATTAATGTCTAAGAATGTTGTTAGGAAACAAAAGACAATTACCAAATCACCACAGCAATCTACAGCTAATGTGTTTCGTTCTGCTGCTGTACGGATAACTTCACCCACCAAAGTACAAACAGCTAAAACATCTTCTCCAAACGATTCTGAAGAAAAAGAAGCTGATAGCACGGCACAAAAAGTGATGCGCATGTCACAGCCGTCTAACACAGTAGCTTTAAATCACTCTTCAACAACAGATATACACAAGCAAGGGTTGAAAGATGAAACTAATCAGCATGAATCAGCCATTGTAAAAAGAAAGTCATTACCGCCATCCATAGCGTGTTTTAAAAGTTATGCGTTATTAAGAAAAGGTAATTTAAAACCAGAGAGTGAGTCTACTGCTGATAGTGAGAAAGAGAAGGGAGCTGACGTAGCAAGAAAAGATCTAAATAGTGAAAAAGGAGCACAAGAAAAAGAAAACCTCAACAGAACGTCTGATAAGGAAGATACAAGTAAAGAAGAAGGCGTCGTTGCTAGAGAAGCATCAGAACATAGTGATGGTTCATCCGAGATAAAGAGTGACACCATGAGTCATATCAACGCAAGTATGTCAGGTGGACAACCTTTACCTACAGACGTGCGGCGTTTTATGGAACCAAGATTTAAAGCAGATTTCAGTCAAGTTAGAATACATACGGATGCCAATTCTGCACAGTTAAATCGACAAGTAAATGCCAAAGCTTTTGCTATTAAAAATCATGTTTTTTTCGGTAAAGATCAATTTAAACCTGATTCTGACGATGGTAAAGAACTCATTGCACATGAATTAACTCATACTATTCAGCAAGGGGGTGCAATTCAACGTAAAAGTGATGTAGAAGTAAATAACCGTACTGAGCCAAGCGTACAACGACTAGGTATTAGTAGCGTACGAAATTATTTTGCCAAAAAAGCTAAAATAATCCCCGGCTTTACCATGCTAACCATTATTTTAAAACAAAATCCAATCAATGGTAAATCTGTTCAAAGAACACCCGCTAATATTTTAAAAGCAGCAATAGAACTAATGCCAGGTGGTTTTTTAATTACTAAGGTTTTAGAAAATCATAATCTATTAGACAAAATTGCAAGTTGGTTGGTAAAACAACTCGGAAGATTAGCTAATATATATCAATCTATTAAACAAAGTATTAGTGACTTCTTAAGTAGTTTAGGGATACGTGATATTCCAAGACCCGGTAGTGTATGGCGCAGAGCTAAAAGTTTGGTAAAGAACCCTGCAGATAAAATAAAAGCTTTTTTAAAGTCTTTAGTCGCAGGCATTATTAGAATTGTTAAAGCCGCTATATTAACTCCGGCTTCAAAAGTGCTTTCTAAAGTGAAAGGTTGGTCACTTTTACTCGCTGTTCTGAGAAAAAATCCAGTTACCGGCAAAGCTGTTGTCGCTACCGCTGATAATGTCATTGGTGGATTTATGAAATTCATCGGTCAGCAGGAAATATGGGAGAACTTGAAAAAGGCGAAAGCGGTTCCACGCGCTTGGACTTGGTTTAAAGGAGCATTGTCCGGTGTTTTACGTTTCGTTATTAATATTCCGGCTAACTTCTTTAAAATACTGATGTCACTTGAGTTTAAAGATATTTTAACTATTCCCGCGTTAATTAAGCGAGCAGTCGGGGTGTTTAGTCGCTTTGTTTTTGATTTTGTTTTGTGGGCTGGCAGGCAAGTAAAAGCGTTATTACTCATTGTTATTTCAGCCGTTGCGCCTGGCGTGATGCCATTTCTTAAAAAAGCAGGGAAGTCATTTCTTTCCATTATAAAAAATCCAATTAAATTTTTAATGAACCTTATTAAAGCGGGAAAAAGAGGCTTTTGGCTTTTTGCTAAAAACTTTCTTAAGCATTTAAGCTCATCTTTAATTCAATGGCTTACTGGCGCAATGTCAGGTACCAATATTTATATTCCTAAATCATTTAACTTAAAAGAAATTGTTAAATTTATCCTAAGTGTTTTGGGTATTACTTGGGAAAACATCAAAACAAAATTAGTCAAACGCGTTGGTCCTGCTGCAGTGTCTGCTATGGAAAAAGGATTTACAATAGTACACAGAATAATTAAAGAAGGACCGGGAGCTTTATGGGAAAAAATCGTCGAAAGCGTTGGTAACCTTAAAGAATCAATTATGGCACAAATTCAGCGTTATGTTAAAACCAAGGTTGTACAAGTTGCCATTGGCAAAATTACGTCACTGTTGACGCCTGCTGGCGCGTTTATACAAGCTATATTAGCTATTTACAACACTATAATGTTTTTGATTAAACGACTTAAAGCGATTATTAGGGTTATTCGATCTTTTGTAAATTCTATTGCATCTATCGCTATAGGTAAAATTAAACCGGCGGCCAAGCGAATTGAAAATACCATGGCAGGTATGTTGACGTTAGTGATCAGTTTTCTTGCTCGATTTGCTGGCTTGGGTGATGTTGCTGATAAAGTGAAAGAAATTATTGAAAGTATACGCAAGCCGATAGAAGCCACAATGGAAAAACTTGCCGATTGGGTGGTAGATAAGGCAAGGAAGCTAAAGCGTTTTGTCGCACAAAAAGGTGTGCCGAAAGATGCAAATACAAGACTGAAGTTGGGGATGAAACATGCTCAAAAAATAGCAGGGAAACTGCCAACTAATTCGTTAAGTGAAAAGGTTATTTTATTGGCGTTAAAAGCAATAAAAATACGATATGGTTTTCAGAAGCTAATCGCGTTCAAAAAAGAGGGAGTATGGTGGATCGAAGGGAGAATAAATCCTGTTTTAGCTGTTCAGGTTGCCAAAATGCCTGACACAGTTAACATCGCCTCGCCATCAGGGGCAATATTGATTAGCAATTACTCAAGAAAAAATAGAACTGGCATTTTAAATCGTCAATTGTTTTCAGGCCAATCCACGCTCAGCCAAGTGCATTATACAACCGCTAACAACATAAATAAAAAAGATGATTTAGGTCAAAGCAGTGTAAATCTAAACTATACAATATCGGCGGCTAATGATGTTTATGGCGTACCGTCTAATTTTAAAGCCGTCGACAGAAAAGATCCTGATGAAAATGAGAGTTATTCGAAAAGTAGAGATGCATTTCCTCAGCGAATGAGAAGCTGGTGGACAGATCAGCCAATGCAAGATGCCACCAGGATAAAGTTTTTAAAAGATGCAAAACTTATTGATACTAAAGATAAATTAACAAAAGGCACCTATAAATGGACATTTATCTATTCGTTACTTAACAGCGCAGACAAAAGCAAACTACAAGGAATAAAGAATAAAGAAAATATGTTGAGGTTAATTAACTCATTAGGTAAACCGGTTAAAAAAGATCTAGAGACTAAGTGGAAAGCAAGGTGGGGCAAAGGGACACATATTCATCATATTAAGCCAATTAATTTTGACGGCACTAATGACAATACTAATTTCATCCCATTGAAAGCAGAAAAACACGTCGGAAGTGACGGTGTTCATCCTCAATTTTGGGTACCGTTAAAGAAACTCTTAATGAACATTCGTAAATGAAAAACAATAAACTAATATTAAATGGGTGCAAACCTACATAGGTTGATTACTTAGCTGGGTTATTAAAGCATGCTGTTGATAATGTTACGGTTAACATCTTAACGATTAATATTGTTGAACAAAGGCTCTCACTATCGGTTTTAAGGCTTATTCATCTTCATTTTAGCAATAAGTAACTAGAATCATTAAACAATAAAATATGATCTCATAACTTGTGTTGTATAAGTTGTTGAGAATAATTCTTGATTGATTGATCTAGGTAGGAGATAGTATCAATCTGACAAAATAGTACCCTTCTATTTAAAAATCTGAATAATAAAGTTAAGGATGAATTTAATAGTGAATACTGTGATGAAACCATTTAAAATCAAGTTGTTAGCTGTTTTTCTTTTGCCGAGTCAATTACTGTTTGCTGGCGACCTTCAACACGTCATTAGCTTAGCTCATACTCAAGATGCCACTTATCAAGCTGCTATTCATAAATTTTCTTCTGATAAGGAAAATTATACGCAAGCTTTATCACGTTTTATGCCAACAATATCGTATAAATATTCAGATTCAGATACGACTCAAACGGTTATTGAAAGTGCTAATTTTTTAAGTCCCCCAGGAAAAGATGATTTTAACACAATAGATCAGGGGCTTACTATTAATCAACCTCTTTTTGATATGGAAATATGGAATCGCTTTCAACTATCAAAAAGTACCGTTAGTCGTGCTGAATCGGAATTACTAACAGCAGAGCAAGATTTACTTTTACGATCGTCTGAAGCCTATTTTTTGGTGTTAGAGCGTGAAGATCAACTCGATACCATTCGAGATGAGAAAATTGCACTCAATAAACATTTTACAACGGCTCAACAAAAAAAGCGTGCGGGTTTAGGAAGAACCGTTGATGTTGATACCGCAGAAGCCCGTTATTTGGAAGCTGTCGCTAAAGAAATTGAATTAGAAAGTCGTCTTTTAGATAGTCATTATGCGCTAGCCGAAATTACCGGCTCAGTGATGGAAAATTTAAGTCGATTATCTGAAAAAGTTGATTATCAACTTCCTAGCCCTGCAAATGTGGGCTGGTGGATTGAAAAGGCGAATACATTAAACCCTGGCATTATTGCTAAAGAACAAGCACTTCAAGAAGCTAAACATGAAGTGTCTGCTCGTAAAACAAAGCATTATCCAACCGTAAATTTAACTTACACAAATGGCAATATTGATAGCCAAGAGTCTATATTTTCAGGCGCTAGTGATATTGATTCACAACGAATTGAGTTACGCGTAGATGTTCCACTGTTCCAAGGATTCTATGTTAAATCAAGGGTTCAACAAGCACTTTCTGATAGCTATCGTAGCCAAGATGAATTAAGACGACTTCAACGTGAAGTTGAAAGAAATGTTCGTGATGCTTATCAGCGGATTAATGCTTCTATTATGCAAATAAAAGCATTAACTCGTTCTGTTGAAGCTCAAAAACGTATGTTGCATCTTAAAACAAAAGGCTATAACGCAGGTCGATATACCTTACTTGAAGTGCTAGATGCTCAGAAAGATTTTGCTTCTCAGCAACAAGGGCGAACTAAAGCCCGTTATGATTACGTATTGAATATACTTCGCTTAAAAGCCGCTGCAGGTATTATCACAATGCAAGATATTCAGTACGTGAATCATTGGTTAACTATTAGTTAAGCGATAGCTAACTTTTTAAAATCAAACGAATAAAAATAAATGATTAACCGGCCGGTTAATCAACTAATTACAAGAATACTCGGAGAGTTTCCATGCCAGCTTTTTTAAGTCGTATATTACAGTCTCATTATGCAAAATTAAGAGAGTGGCGTGGGTTCATATGGAATGCACGTGCCATTAAAGCTAGAAACCGTAATATGTATCTAGCTGAACAAATGGAAGTAAGGCATTTATTAAGTGCAGATGGCGCACCTTTGGCTATGGATGATTTATTACGTTCTCAGTTGAGTGAAGAGGAGATAGTCGAGCAACTTATTGAAACCGGCTTAATTAATGAAGCTGCCAATGAAGGCACGCAAATAGAACTTATCCGAAAACGTGGTGAGCTTCACAACGATAATGAAACATCAGAAATAAGTGATACCAGTGTTAATTTAGATAACACTAATCAATCCGCAGAATTTGTTACAAGTAACATAGACAACAATGAAATTAATCGGTTACAAGAAGTTGATGGTCATCAATTTGTTGTAATCGATCCAGCTGTTGATGATGTTAATATACTGCTTGAAAGTTTTATTGGCATTGAGGCGATCGAGCAACTTAATTGGCAAACTGAAAACGTTGGTAATTACACGGTACAAGTAGCCGAAATTGAAGCAATTGATGAGCAATCGCCAGTAACACTTGTCATTTTAAACGCTGAACAAGACGGTATTGAACAAATAAGCGCAGCTCTTGCAGAACAAACGGATATTGCCGCTTTACATATATTAAGCCATGGCGATCAGGGTAAAGCTCAGCTGGGTAATACTGACTTAACGAGTGAAAATATTGAACTTTACCATGAGCAATTAACCGCCTGGGGAAATGCGCTTAATGCGGATGGAGATATCCTTCTTTATGGTTGTAATATTGCGGCGGGTGAATTAGGGATTAATTTCATTGATCGCCTAGCGGGTATTACACAAGCTGATATTGCTGCGTCTAATAATTTAACAGGTAATAGTTTTATTGGTGGTGATTGGTTATTTGAGGTTGAAACCGGCTTTGTTGAATTGAATTCAAGAGACTTTTTCGCTTCGAACGATCCTCGATATCAAGGGGTTTTGGCTGCTGCAATCGTGGTCGATTTAAATAAGCCCGATTATAGTTCAACAGCTAAATCCGCTACTTTCAATATTAAAACGATAAATACTGATTCGATCAACCTAGAAGTTATTCGAACAAGTGAAACAAAACTCACCAAAGGTAGTGTTACGCAAGTCGTAGGTAAAGCCAAGTCTGACAACACCCTTAGTGCTCAAGATATCAATGAAGCACTACATTTTGTTATTAGCGGTAGTGGAACAAGCCTAAAAGTTGAAGTTTACTCAGCAAGCGATACCTCAAAGCTGATATTGATTGCTAAAGATATTCAAAACCTGATCGGTAGCAAAAAAGATGACACATTTATATTTAAAAAAGGTGCAAAACTAACTGGCACTATCGATGGTGGGCTTGGTAAGAATAAACTTGATTATTTAGCTTATGGTGGTGTGGTTAATGCGGACTTGAGTGATACCGTTGACTTAAGCGGATTTTTCAAATCTACTGTGCCAGCAGGCGGTATCAAAAATATAACCGATATACAGGGAGGAAACGGCAAAACAGGCTTAAATTCTAGCGATAAGGGTAATACTCTTACCGGTAATCATACAAGTAATAGTTTGACCGGTGGTGCAAAGAACGACACGCTCACCGGCGCTGCTGGTGACGATATTCTTACCGCTGGTAAAGGCAATGATCTACTAATTGGTGGTATAGGTGGTGATGGTCTTCGCGGGGAAGATGGTAATGATACCTATCGATTCTCACTTGATGACTTTTTCGGTTCGACTAACGAATTTACACCCTCATATAGAGATACTGTGATTGAGGCTTCTACTGCCAATTCCGGCAAGTTAGATACAATCGACTTTTCACAATTTCCTGCAAAGGATGATTGGGATGAGCCAGTCTTACTCAATGTCGAAGTGCGTGACCTGGTGAACACCGGAATCACCGTTAAAATGAAAATTGGTGATGACGAAGAACATGAGCTGTTTACTTCACCGGTCAAAAATGTTGAAAGTGTTATCATCGGGGCTGGGGATTCTACAGTTACATTTTATAACCAATGGGGACCTAATGCTCTAATTGGTAGCCCTATTGATGAGGATAGCAAGGTTCGATTAGACAATAGTGCTCGAGTAGACCTTGATTTTTCCAATGTTACCCATGATCTTATTTTTGAAATTTGGCCCGATGCAGAAGTAAAAGTTTTCGAAGCCGAAAGTGATGGCAAAGATGGTTTTACCTCTAAAAAAGGGGGAGCAACAGCGACCATTAGTAATGTACGTGATTTGATTGGTGGCCAAGGCAATAATACTTATAAATTTAAAGACGAAGCTAAATTATTAGGAACATTAATCGGTACCCCACTGAAAGCAGATGGAACACCGGTAGTCGATAATAAAGAAAATGTGCTCGATTTCTCCGATCTCAAAAGTGGCATTGTCGCCAACCTTAACTCCTCCGCAATTGCCACAGGATTGCAATCATTAGCGGATATTGAATCGGTTTCAGCTATATCTATTACACCAGATGCTGGCGAGAACGAGCGTTGGAAGGTTACTTATACGCTCAAAGAAGGTGTTGTTGTGCAAGACAAACCTCTTCAAACTAATTCAGATAATGTAGTGCTAGGTAATAGAACTACTATTGATGGGCAAGCCAGAACTTATTCGCAAATACTTAGCCTAACCGACACCTTTAATGCGAAGACATTTAACCTTATCCTAGGTCCATCAGGGCAGACTGCAACAATCAAAACAGCAGAAAGTATCGAGCAAAATGGTTATGTAGGCATTAAAGACGTCAGTATTGAACATCGTTCAACGGAAAGTATCGCAGGTCAGATTGAAGCCCAACTTGAAAGCCAGCAGCAAAATTTAATTGAAGAAGTCAACATAACAAGTGGTTTGGGTACTCAGGAAGAACCGTGGAAAATTGAGTATGTTCTGAAAGATAATGTTAATAGTAAGCTTACCTCATTATCGAATACCGTGATTCTGAGTAACCCCATCACCGAAGATCTAACGAACAAAGTGTATTCACAAACTCTTTACCTGACCAGTGCTTTTGATGCTAAAGAATTCAATTTGTACATGAACGGACACAAGGCTACAGTATCATTGGCAGCGGTCAAACCAGTACAAGAAACCTGGGTATACCAAGTTAATCAGGCAGAAGGTGAGTTTTACTTTAAACATTCAGACGATACAACGCTTGAAAAATTCAAAATAGGCGCGGATGTATCTGCTGATGAACAGCGTTTCAGAAACGCTTTAAAATTAGTGGTTGATAGGAGCGATTTCCAAGTAGACAAAACCACCACCACAATTACCGCCAATTTAAACACAATAGCTGAAGAGCAAAGAGGGAAAAAGTGGGCATTAAGGCTCAGTTATGGTGATGGGGAAAAGTTTGAGGTTAGCTATAAAGCTGAAGATAACTTAGCTCCACCAGATCTAGTAGATATTGCAGATAAACTCATTTATGAAATAGAAGCGAAGGCAGGTTTTCAAGCCAAATTTACAGTAAGCAAGCAAGTTACTGTCGATATCAGTGGTGACAAAGAGGTAAGTTTAACTTTTAAGGCTAAAGTTCCAAAAGATATTGAGAATTTTAGTATTAACTTTAAGGCAGGAAAAACCCTAGTAAAAACTGAAGAAGTGAGCAGTTGGTCGGTGCAATTCTCGGGTCAGGATGATATCACGGCGCCATTGACACTGTTTAGTCAAACAGATGATTCAATCGTAGCAACTCCTAGCGGAGAAGATCAGATTAAAGATGGTGTAATTGCGGTTAATACTGTCTATGAAATGCATGCCAATGTTCAGGATAGAGAGAAAAATAGAACCTTCGATATTTCCGTTGAGCTCGAAAGTTTTGGAAAAAGCGCATTTCCAGTAACACTGGAATATACGGACTCTCCACTCGAAATACAGAAGAAGCTGCAGACTCAAATTGATAACGCAGTTAAAGAATCAGATCCCGCCTTAGACATTGATGTTGACCCATTAGTACTTGTGTCAGGTGCAGGTACGGAAGCGCTTCCTTGGGAAATCTTGTTTGCAAACACAGGCATAGTGAAGATAGATTCAGCAGCTAATGATCTAACTAAACTTGAGGTATTCTACAGCCATAATTCGGTTGTTAGCATAGCCGCAGATAACACACCTACTGAAATTGCTAGCTCTATTTCTGGTATTACTAAGGTCATTGGTTCCGATAAAGATGACGTTATTTTTGGCGATAATGTCTCTATTATTGGCGGTAAGGGTAATGACACGATAATAACTAATGCTGTTGCTCCGCAAACAGCGGTAGGTAATAAAGACAAGAATTTTATCCTTGGGGGTAGCAATGCAAACCTGTTATCTGGCGGTGATTTTCAAGATGTTATTTTCAGCGATAACAGCCATAGCGAAGAATTGATTGGTATTGATGTGGTTCATGGTGCTCAAAATGCCGACCAATTATATGGCTCATTAGGTGCTGATCATCTCTTCGGTGATGGTGGAGATGACATTCTTGTGGCTGGTGCCGGTAATGATATTTTGGACGGTGGTAGTGGTGACAAAGATAAACTTTATGTTTACGCGGGTACAAGCAGCGATGACGACTATGATCTGCTGCGAGGTGGAGCTGGAGCTGATGATTATATATTTACTGGTAATTGGGGTGTAGCAAGCTTAGAAGAAAAATCTTCCTTTTTTAGTACCCAAGATACTATTGATCTTTCTTTGGCCGACCAAAGTTATGTACATGTGCTTAGTCACGGTAATTTGTATTCCACTGCAGGTACGTTGAAATCGACCGCTACAATTCCTGAAAAGGCAGCAACAGATTCAACACCATTAATGCCAGAAATACCTGGAAGAAGCTTTATCGACGTCAGTGGCTCTTCTGCTATTATCGAGCTAAAAACGGCGCAAGAAGATCTTAACGGAAAAAATAAGAGTGATCCATCATCGGGTGAAGTAGTCACGCAGTGGGGGTTTGGACTCCATCAGACTTCAGAAACTAAAAGTGGTCTAGTCTTTATTGAAGCTTTTTCTAAGGCAGACACCCAGCAAGATCTTAAAGCACTTGAGTTGGTACTTTGGCTTGATCTTGGCAATGGTGAAACTCCGAAAACATATAATATTACCATTGATAATAGAGCTACTGACTCTGCTATTTCTATTCGTAATGCATTGCTTGATGCACTTGAAAAAGAGCTCACCTCTGAGATTGTTGATCGGTCTGAACCGGCGAGTAATAGTAATTATCAAGAAGGGAAAATTTACGTTACTAACGATAATGATAAGCTGAAGATAATTGTCAAAGGGGACACTGCCAGCATGCAGCTCTCCGCTAAAGGTGCTAATACCATTGTTGCTGGTGGTGATAACAATTTCGAGAATTTTGAATCTATAAAACTGGGAGACGGCGCGCAAACTTTTGTGTTTGGTGATGATTATTGGGGCGGTGGAGATTCAACCGAAGGGGCATTTTTACAGGCTATCCCTATTGTTGGTACCGCCGGTCGACTTCTCCAGACGAAGTTGGTAGTAGATACTTCGGATACGGTAGACAATAATAATCCTTTAGTGCTCGACTTCAGGGCCGTTCAACAAGAGTTATATTTCAATTTTAGCCCTGTTTATAAAGACGGTTCACTTACCAAAAAACTTAAGCTTACGGTCACCACGGTGCGTGATCTTGAATTGCCTATAGTAGGAATTGGCCCTAGCGACATTCGTAATCAAACCATTGTTTTCACTGAAATTGACGAGGGCACTGAAATTTATGCAGGCCGCTTCAAAAACACGTTTAATTTTGATGCAGGCGCTACATTTCAGGGTAAAATAGCTGCTGGTGATGGCGGCGAAATTGGCGGAACCTACACGTTTCCCTCTAGAACTAGCGATCAAGTTTTAGGTGTAGCCAAATTAATTGAAGGAGCAGCCACAGGTCTTAGCGCTAACGACCTTGCCAACTTATATTTTACTGTTGATAACGTCTTGAGTTATTCAAACCCTGGATTTGGTAGCAATAGTATTAGCAGCGGTAGTTTTGATCTCAGTAATCAGCTTGTACATTATGTCAATCTTGAACAGATCCGCCTTGAATCTCAGGGGTATGAGCAGCAAAAAATATCACAGGTTATCGCTGGGAACCTTTTTGGTTTAGGCATTGATCAGTTATACAATAAAGCTAAAAATCTGGACCCTGAATACAATACGACAGGTTTTTCTGGTTTGTCTGAAAACTTCAAAGACACTAGTTTTGGTGAAACCATCGTACGCAGTGGTTTTAATATTGTTCGTGGTACAGATTATGATTCTAGAGATATTACTAAAATCAAAAATGATCCGTATTTAACAACTGCTCAAAAGACTGCTGCATTGTTAAGTGCATCGATAAACAGTGGTGCCGACACCATCAGTATTGGGGATAATCCGTTTTCAATCACGCCTGGAATTCATATTCTCGCAGGTGGCTCAGGTGGTGATACTTATAAATTTAATAGTCAGGTTTGGGGCGGTGCTCTGATTCTTGATGATATAGACCTCCTTTCATTAGATACAGGTAATTTAGAAGCCGATAGCGTTTTGGGGCAAGTATTGCCTTCGGATACTATGGACTTCTCAAATGTTTATTCAGATTTATACTTTACAGTATTTGAGGTGTCGCTTGCTGACATTGACGATTTAAAAGAATTGTTTTCAGTAGGAGAAGGTGATAATTCAGCGTATTTGAACCCTCTCAACCCTGGTGTATCCATGACCTTAGTAACACCAGCTCCCCTTACTGATCCTGTTACCGGAGATCTGCTACCCAAAAAAGATTGGTTTAAACTGCTGAAAAGTGAACTCAATAAAGGGAAGTTAAACTTTGCAGCTTCAATAGGTGTCGAAAACATTGCAGGCGGTCGTGGCAAAAACGTTGTTACTTTTTATGATGGTGCTTCGCTTGGCGGTCAGATAAAACCAGGTTTCGGTGGCTCTCTTGATATTAACTATGGTGAATACAGCGGCGGCCTAATAAATTCCGATAATGGTGTCACTGTTGATCTGGGTTCAGGTCCAGATGCGCCCGCATTCCCAAGCCTTGAGCAAATAATCAATGAACTAGGCGTGGATTTTACCATGCCTTCATACCTTTCGAATCTCTTTCCAACGATAGCTTACAGCTATGGTAATGCTACGGGTACAGGTAACGGTATCTTCGGCGTTGTTGAAGGCGGCAATATCATTGGCTCTGATCACAATGACATTATCATTGGCAATCAGGTAGATAATACCATCAGGGGTGGCGATGGTGATGACTATCTTCACGGTGATGAGGGTAGGGATATTCTATTTGGTGGTGACGGTGATGATGAAATCAAAGGTGGTACAGGCAGAGATATATTATTTGGTGGTACTGGTAACGATGTAATCATAGGCGGCAGTGAAGATGCAGGGTATGAATATCGCCAGCAGTTTTACCTTACTGATAAAGAAAATATATCTAGTTTTACGCTTAGTTTAGGCATAGCTGGCGATGATAATTCACTGGTGTTGGAAAAAAATGAGGATAACGATTTCGATGAAGTAATCCCTTTATTACTTGATCGCGGTATAGCTTTTGCTATCGAGTATTGGTTAGAAGGACTCGACCTAAATAATGGAAATTCCATTAGCAACGCAACCGTTACAGGCAGCGGTACCAAAGACGATCCTTGGACTGTCAATTACAGTAGTGAAGAAAAATTAGCCGAAGATATTCTGTTGAGTGTGGTAAAAATTAATACAAACATTACAGATGCCGACGAAATAAAGCAGAAGGTTATTACTCTGCCTAAGGTGCTTATTCAAGATATATATGTACCTAATACTGATAATGACAAAAGTTTGTTAACCATTTCTTATAGCGATAGTTTTGCATCTGGTGATTTTCCGCCGGAGCTAGGTCTACAAAAGGGAGCAGATGATAAAATTACCTCGACCGTTTTTGACGAAGTAGACCGCCTAGACGTTTCGACGATTATGATAAACAACAATATTAATCTTGAGGATTTTGGCGGTAGTGGTTCGCTTGAAGATATTGTATTACCCAAAATTGCAACGTTTTATG
Organism: Colwellia sp.; assembly: GCA_034111385.1. GTDB lineage: Bacteria > Pseudomonadota > Gammaproteobacteria > Enterobacterales > Alteromonadaceae > Colwellia. The sequence continues at coordinate 38,626 of JAWUXK010000096.1, forward strand.
CCATAGATGGTAAGCCACAAACTTTTCTGATCAATCCTGATAATGTTCCCACGGGTGCTGAATATACCTTGATTGTCGATGATAGTACTATTGATACCATCGACCTTAAGGGCTATGACGCTTCAATGGTTGAATTTAATAGGATTATTGAGTCGGACACTCAGATATTACGATTCTATGACGGTACTGATTTTACGACTGCTGAAAAGAAATTGACACTTACAGTCAAAGGTTATGGTCGTGCCATAACGGCTGCCGATCTTTTATTTACATCAACACCTAACGTGATCGTAGAAAATCTGATGCAAAGTCAACTTAATTCGACATGGCAGGCATCAATAGAGGCAATTTTACTGAACTTAACAGACAACGATGCTCTGGTACAAGCGCGTTTTGATGGTTTCAGTTTTGCAGTCAGTGATCTTCCTAGTAACCAATTAGCCAGTGTATCTGATGGTGTGGTGACGTTTGATATCAATGCAGCTGGACATGGCTGGTTTATCGATTCTACACCTCAAAACGATAGTGAATTTAGCCAGGGCGTTGCGCAAGATGTTGAGGCGCTTGGACGTTACGATCTCGTTAGCGTGGCGTTACACGAATTAGGTCACGTAATCGGCCTAGATCATACCGATAGCTCGGGTAGCTTCATGGATTCGGAGCTAACTATAGGTATACGCACACCTGCATCACTGACGGAAGAACAAAAGGCGTTAGTTGATGCGGCAGAGCTTAAGCCAGCAGTGCTAGATTCTGCCGATGCTACTTCATCAGATGAAGATAAAATTAAAGATGGTTTAGATAGTTTCGGTGTTTGGACAAATAATCTTAGTGATCGAGTCGGTGAAGTACTTAACGTTGCTGATCAAATACCTTTTATTGATCTTAGCCTAGCTGATTTGTGGGATGCTAGCGGTGGTGAAATTTCTACCGTGCTTACTGCATGGATCGCCGACAACATCACAACTAAATTTGGAAGTGGTGACCTTAGTGCTGCAGACTTGTTGCAGATTGATGGTGTTGAGGCCTCTAAATCAGGTCGCATGGCGGAATTTCAAGCTGAAATAAGCATTGATAGTTTAGCTAAGTCATATAACCTTGATTTGTCCGATCCTACTTCATTGTTCAGTTTAGATGCACTTGCAGACCTTGGTCTTGACTTGACCGCCTATGCTGATTTTTCTCAATCGGAACCTATCGTTTTAGACTTTGGCGTTGATCTGCTTTTCAACTTTGGTATTGATACTTATGGCTCTTTCTTTGTTGAAGATCCAACCCTAGCTGCCTCTGTAAAAGCATCACACGAAGAACCATTAAACATAGAACTGAAGGTGCTCGATTCACCCATAGTGGGCATAAAAGACGCGACCTTCTTTTTTGAAACTGGATTTTTACTCACAGCCGAAGGTCGTTACGGTGAAGGTGATTTCGGTAATCTCTATATATCTTCTGCTCGTTTCGATGGCGACAGCAGCTACGAAATCGATCTACCAATAGTACCACTGGGTGCGCTTGAAGGTATCACAGACGAACTCGGTAGAGTCACAGGATCTTTTAATCGTGACGGTAATACAGCGCTAAACGTTGAAGATATGGGCCTTATCGGATTTTTGGCTTCTATTCCCGCTAACCTTAACTTTGAAGGCACAGACTTTGGATTGAGTAATGTGTCGTTAGACGCTGCCTTAAAAGGTGTTCAGGATACTTTGCAAAGTGCTGTTAATGAAGATGGTGCCGCTTACCAAGATTTACCCTTTATCAACCAAAGTGCGGTTGATCTTCTGGGAGATGGGTCTGTTAATGTGGTGCAATCTATCGTTGATGGTATTCAAGCGGTGCGCGATACATTAGAAGATATTAATCTCGCAGAGATTAAGCTAAATCGAGAGTTGAATAATGCGCTTGATCTCGGACTTGCGTTGGATAGTTACAATGAAGTCCAACAACTTGACTTGACAAACTTTGATGGTGAATCATTTTTGTTGCAGTTGGGGTCTAATGAAAATACAAAAACTCAAGCCATCACCTATTTTGAAGATTCAGCGGTTATGGCTGGTGCAATAGCTAGTGCACTGAATGCAATTAATGATATTAGGGTTGCCGTAACGACAGATGAAAACAACAACTTCTTCATTGAATTCCTTGGAAATAAGGCGGAGGATTACGATTTACTTACTGTAATAGTCGATGCGAATGTTAGCTCAGTGCCTTTAGTAACTCAGGTAACTGAGCCTGAAACTTTTGATCTTGACGCAGCTTATAATGACTTAATAGCTATTTCTAAAAACTTGAACGGCCAGTCATCAGATGACGATGTGGCATTAGCGATGGCAGCATTAACACAATTTACCGAACTGACAGCGTATTTGCTTGACCGTGACTTTGTTGCTGCTAAAGAACGTTTAAATGATCTTAATCTTAACTCAAATGCCACTGAGCTGGAAATCGCTCAGGCGGTAGCAGAGCGCGATTCTTTAGGCACTTTAGCCGAGGTAACAGCTACCCAAGATCGCATCAAAGCCGACCAAGTGTTTCTTGACGCATGGCAATTGTTAACTAGTTATGGGTTTGACGACAGCACAGAAGAACAATTAATTAATGACACATTTGATACAACAGACTTAATTACCATTGCTTTGGAAAACAAAGCTGTGCTTGAAGGAACTGGATCGGATGATGAGAAACAAGTTGCACGTATTAGTCTTCTACGATTAGGAGTGACGCTAAACAGTGACGCTACGGTCGTCGACGGTGACATAGCGACGATGCTTAATCGTGATGTTGAAAAAAATGCTGCGATAGATGCGCTTACAGAGATTCTGGATGCGAATAAAACAACGCTAGTCGATGATGCTCAATTCCTACTTTCACTGGGATTAAATGGTGATTCAAGCGAATTAAGTCTTGCTCGCGCGGTAGCCGGTAACGACAATTTACGTGAGTTAGACAATGACCGAGTATTGATCGCGGCTTACCTTGCAGGCTCAATTAAAGCAGAACTTGAGGCTTTTGATGCAATCGAAGCTGACAGCATCATTGTCAGCGAGGGTGATAATGCAGGCGAGTGGAATGTTCAATACACATTGATACAGAATGTAGCTGGTAAACTGGAGTCAACAACAGAATTTGTGTCAATAAGCGATGCTACTCAGCCAGACGTCACACAGACAATCACCTTTGCGGATGAATTTAGTGCGGATACTTTTATACTGGCGTTTGTCTATGACAATGGCACGACGGAAAATGAGACGGCGGAAGTAATAGTTGACCGCTTGACAGTTGATGCAGATCAAGCGCTGAGTAATCTCCAAGCGCTCAACGCCACACTAGATCACACGGTTAGTGATGCGGATATCGCTAGAGCAATGATTGACAATGATGAATACAATGCTCGATTAAGTGATCGCGATGTACTGACACACTACGATTCCGTCAAGAGCATCGACTTTGAGTACAACGATTCAGTCTTTGATATGCGTTTTCGTATTGATAAAGCCGTTCAGGGCGAATACGATCTCAAATTTGATATTCAAGATATTCCAGAGTTGGGTGAATTTCTAAGTGGTGATGTAATAGAGCTACAGTTAGAAACCGACGGTAAAGTTTATGTCGATGCAGATGTGCAATTTGACCTTAACTTCACCTTTGACTTAAGCAGTATCACCTCGCCTGAATTTGTTATTTATGATGACAGCCAAATCACCTTTGAGCATCTTGAAATAAAAACGCTTGAACCTATCGACGCTCGTCTCGCGCTGTTAATAGGTGCTGATAAATTTAAGGTAGTAGAATTAGCGGTAGACGGTGCAACAATTGATGTCAATCTTACTGGCAATGTTTCACTGGTTGAAGACCCTGAGGATGGCGCTCACAGTATTACTGACTTACTTAATGATAGTAGTCTATGGAACGTTGACCTGTTGGGTACCGTCGAGGCTGACTTACCACTGTATTTTCCGACTGCTAGTACTCCGATGGGAGGAACGGATCAGGATGACAATGGTGATGGGATTCTTGATAACGTGCTGCACATCGATGGCGATTTTCGTGGGCCGGGCGACTATGATCTCAATTTCGCTGTGCCAGATCTATTCAGTTTTGGAGATTTGTTCGATTATCTCAAGGATCCAAAAAATGTACTTAAGGGTATGTCTGGATTTTTCTCGGGGATTACTGACCTCGCCGATTCACTAGGCAATGTGGATATCCCGCTGATTGGGGGGGATTCCCTCGACGAGCTGAAGGCTAGCCTACTTGCACTTGAAACAGCGGTAATGGGTGAGAAATCAGAGGCAGATTTTACCCATACCTCAACAGATGGAATTTTCTTCGCGAACGGTGTCACTTATTCTGCCGCAGACGATAGCGCAGATCTTGGTGTATGGCTGCAGAACGAAATAAAAATAGACAATGACGACATTTTCGAATCAATATTGTCGTCGATCCGCGAAGCGTTATGGGATGGTTTAGGGGGAATCAACGATGAGTTATTTTCGTTCTTAGTACCGGTTTATGACACCGATACTTATGATGAGAGCACTAAAACTTGGAATCGAGGTGAAGGCGCCATCGGGGATGTTCGGTTTGACGCAGACGGTAACATCATGACACGCAAGCCTGTTGAAGCTGATGATATCCAGTTAACTATTCAGAATGGTGTGCTTGGTTTCAACTTAATGTTTGGTGGTGTTCTTCTTGGTGAGCGCAAAATTGGAGACGATCCAAGTACCGATTTGGAAGAAGACATCAGTTATTCATATATTATGCCGGAAGAGATCGATATCGATTTCTCTGCGGGTATTCCTGGATTGTCACTTGAAGTGGATGGCGACATTCTCGCATCGATGGATTATTTGTTAGGTATTGGACTCGGCATTGATGGCGCGGGGTTGTTTCTTGATACTAGCGGAATCAATGAGGAGGGTGAGGAAGCCGCTTTCAATGTTGAAGCATTCTTTACCACAGATGAGTCAGGCACGACGTTTGAATATGATGAATCTATTGATTACAACTTAGAGAACTTTGAGGGACATAATGCTGTCAGTGCTTCCTTAGGTTTTCTCACTATGGATGTATTTGGCGAAGCGGGTTTGAACGGTAATCTGGGCCTTGATCTGAAAGATGCAGATGATGACGGTCAATGGCGTATTGGTGAAGGGCTTTCTATTGAACTGACAGCAAGCGCAGCGGCATACGCAGATATTTTTGCTGAAGTCGCTACATCAGCGGGGGCAGTCTTACCCTCGATGAGTACTTTTATTGAATACGATCAGGTGCTTGGCAATGCGACGCTGTCTTCTGATAGTGGTTTTAAATTCGAAACAGGTAGTCCAGAAGTCACCTTACATGATGTAACTTTAGATGCCGGTTCAATACTAGATAGTTTCTTAGGTGAATCACTGAGTCTTATAAAAGAGATCATCGATCCGATGCGTCCTGTTATCGACTTGTTAACGATGGAAATTGATTTAGGAATCACTAAAGTTCAATTTATCGATTTAGCCTATTTACGCTTACCAGCACAGGTCGTTGATACGACGAAAAAAGTCTTAACGGTAATTAAGGCAACGCTTGAGTTTATTGATAGTGTTGAAGGTTTGGACGGTGCAATAAAATTTGGTGAATATTACCTCGGTCAGTCGTTTTTATCTGATCCCGATTCAACGGTAACTGCAGAGGAAACAAAATCGGATACCGGCACTTCTAAATCTGCGCCAACAGGCGGCACTACAAGTACCAAAGCTGTTGCTGCTGGACCTGATCAAAAAGGTCTAGATGGTAAATCAACCAAGGGCACAAAGGCCGGTACTTCAACACAGAGCGAAAAGCGCTTTAGATTACCTATATTGGACGATCCAGCTTCAGCACTAGGTTTACTCACCGGTAAACCAGTCGACCTATTTTGGTATGATTTACCCGACTTAGATTTAGAATTTGGGTTCGAGCAGTCTTATCCAGTATTTCTTGGGTTAAATGCCGTGTTTGGTGGCTCTGTAGGCGTAGAAACTAACTTTGATTTTGGATTTGATACCAGTGGTTTTATCGAGTTCCAAGAATCGGACTTTGATCCTTCACAAGCATGGCGGATCATGAATGGTTTCTACCTAGATGATCACGGTCAAGAAAATACTGCCACTGATCTTGACGAGGTGACATTTACCGCAGAAATTTTTGCCGGTTTATCTTTGGGTATAGGTGGTTTAGTTGAAGCTGGCGTGCTTGGTGGTATTGAAGCGCTGATAGGTTTTGATTTAAACGATAAACTAACGGAGTTTATCGATGGTGATCCTGTTGGTGATGGCAAATTATACGGCGCGGAGCTTATTGAACGTGCCAGTCATGGCCCTCAGTGTTTGTTTGATGTGCATGGTGAAATATCAGTTTTCTTAGAAGCATTTTTATGGGTAGGTATTGAAGTATTTGGCTCTGAAATTACCTTCTTTGAAGCCCGTGAACGTTTTGTTGATGAAATCATTGCTCAGTTTGAGTGGGAATGTGTGCTTACCGCACCAGAAATTATAGCGACGCACGAAAATCGCGTACTCGAACTGGCCTACAGTGGCTCTGATTCGAGCGGTGAGCATTTATATAATGTTATTGGTATTGATAAAGAAGATCCATGGACTATTGAAACGCTATTCAAACTGGGGTTGATTGACTTTGATGTATATACCTCAAATGAATTAGAAACCTTGTCGACAAGACTTACAACGCTAGAGTCGACAGAAGAAAGTTTAATTCTGGTGAGTACTGGCCAGCGTGTTCAAGTGTATGGAGCAAGCACCGTTGATACGCTTAAAGCCCGGGGTACTAGTGGTAGTGATAATTATAGATTGAACAAGTTAGATGGTTTAGTAAATAAAATTGATTTCCAAGATCTCGGTGATGGGAATGATTATGTTGAGGTCAATTTAGATGGAAAACGTGAACTAGTAGAAGCAAACCGTCTTGATATTTTGATTGAAGGTGGTTTAGGGCACGACACTATTACCGTTAATGCCGGTGATTCAGGTCATACTGTTGACACTATAGTGCTTGCTGGTAACGACGGTGATGATCGCATGCGTGTTTCATCGTCGGTGATTGCTAGTGTGACCATGATTGGTGGTCTAGGTAGTGATACATTGCGCTTGGAGGGTGAAGAAAGTAATTATCTTAACTTTGTTGCTTTGGGCGGCGAAGGTAACGATACCATTTTGGGTGGTGTTAAAGGGGATTATATTTTCGGTGATGACAGTATCGATGTGAACAATGTCCAAGCCTTAGTTAACCTTATTTCAACAACAGGTTTCAATATGAGTAACGTTGCTAATAAAGCAGCTGTTTATGCATATATTAATGAAGAATCGAGCGAGCTAGGGGGAATGGATACCATTGCATCCTACGGAGGAAATGACTTTATCGATTCAGGTGATGAAACCGTTGCGAGAATCGCGGATGGTGTAATCAGTAACTATTATCGTCTTGATGGCACACCTTTTAAACTTACTGACTACGATGCAGACGGCATTTTAAAAGATCTTAACCAAGACTTTATTTTACAAAATAGTCACGGCGACATTGTGATGGCTGGTAGCGGTAATGACATTATTGAAACAGGTACTGGTTTTGATCAAATTACAGCAGGCTCTGGAAATAATGTAGTTCACTCAGGAGCGGGTGATGACACTATTGATGCTCGAGAAAGTACTGGTCAGTTTTATACTGAAGAGGGTGATGACTCCATTGTATGGGATTACATTGCAGGTAGTAATCTTATTATCGATGGGGGTGACGGTGATGATCTTATCAGTGCCAGTTTAAATGAAAAATCTAACGCAGTAGATATTGCTAAGGACAGTGCTAGTTCAGCGGCTATTTTAAGTGTCCGTGAGAATAAAGCTAACACTAATGAAGCCTTTGATACAATTCAGTTACGAGGAGTTGAATCATTAGTTTTAGCCCTTGATTCAGGCGAAGATGATGTTCTTATTCACGATTTAATTGGTACCGATATTGAGAATGTCGATATTGATGCGGGGTCTGAACTTGAAACTATGTGGGCGGCTGATCAAGGTGAAGGGCTCGAACAAGCCGTATCTCGCTCAGATAATGTTCAGCAGTATTTACCGAAACTTCCAGCCGATGCGAATAATATTAGCGTAGCTTACCTAGATAAAACTGTGGTTTTACAAGATAGTGGTAACTACATAAGTGATATTACAGAAGCGCTGAAAACACTCACTAGCAATAAGGATTTAGCCTTAACCGAATTTACCCATCAAAGTAGTGACCGTTTAGGTTTAAACTTGGATGCTGCGGGTCTACAAGCAGATAACAATGCTAACTATGCCTTATTAAAAGTGACTTATACCGATGTTCTCGGTACACACACCGTCTATGCTGATGCGGCGATGACTATTGAAGGGATTGATGCCCGTCAGAATGAATATTTTTATCGTACCTCTTTAGCTTCCGGTAGCTATAATTTTTATGAAAGCGCGACACCAGTGCTCGATGATAGTGGTCATACAGTGCTAGATGAAGAAGGTAATCCAGCATTCTATGCTATTGGTGAACCTATTCTTATCGATACTTATGTAGCTAGCACACAGGTTTCAAATAACAGTATTCAAACGATAGATGTTCGTGAGGGGTTGGATCGCGTTACTTTATTTTATGGTTATGATGAAAATAGTGCTAAAAACGGCATGGTTACCAATGGCGACTTTAAAAATACTGCTAATCTTTATAGCTGGATGAGCGCTGAAGAAGTTGCTGGGGTTATAGCGCTGGCATTTGATATAGCAGTCATCGTAGCAACTGAAGATATCGGTGAACGTGGCGGGCCATGGACAATTGAATTAGTTAATGGTGGCAAACAGCTTGCTTATCATTATCAAGAGCAAGATTACACTGGTCAGGAATATAAAGAAGCGAATTCCGCTTTATACCAAAGCTTTTTACGAGTATCTTCTGCCGGTAATGGTATCTGGGATTATGCATTTGAGGGCGATGGTAGCCCAGTTTTACAAGTGGAATCGGCTGTTATCGAAGGTCAATTGATTTGGGCTGATTGGATGGGTACAGCGAGTCTAGAATTAGGTGATCAAGAACTTAGTTTAGTGGGCGTTTACAACGCAGTAAATGAGGCTATCGACACAGGAATTACCAAGAATAGGGCGGCTGATTGGACAGAATCAACCAGTATCTTTAAAGATTTACTTAATCAGTTTACTGGTTTAGGCACGCTCAATGTGTCAGTAACAACGAGTATCGATGGGCAGCCTATTTGGTCCATAAAAGAACTCATTGCACCCGCTAAAACTTCTGTCTATGAATTTACTAATTCGGTTGTGGCGGCTGATGAATCTGTCCATATATTTTATAATGGTTTATTCGGTTCGGTACATTTTAGTGATGCGGCATTAAGTGATGATCAAAAATCCTCTGATTTACACACAGTTATTGCCAGTGGTAACAATGCTTTACTTGAACAGACCGTCAAAGCTCAAATACAAAGACTAACCGGTGAAACTGTTGAGGTGGAGTATGATGGTAATGTCTGGTCGGTAGTCGTTGCCGGTCAATTTGAAGGCAATTTACAACTGACCACCGCTACCTTTGTTGAACCAGAGACGCTTAATCTTGGCTTGATTGATTCAGATAAGCCAGAATTAGGGTCAATAGAAGTTTATGTGGGAGATGAAATTGGCGCATTGAGTGCGCAATTGCTAAGTGTATCTCATCAGCAAGTGATGAGCGGTAATATTGAGATTTATGCCGAAAGTCTTCATACCTTTGCTATTACTAATACAACTACTCGTTTACAGCTTGAAACTGCCATTAATAATGCCGCTATTAGCGGGATGACATTCGAAGTTATCGGTAACGATGATAACGCTATAGATTGGCAACTGGTGGTATCAGACAGTAATTTAAGCGATGAGCTTAATATTGGACTTCAGGGAGTGGCTACGCAAACAACCAAGCCGCTAGTGCTAGTGTCAGAATGGCAGGATGGAATTCTTCAAGCTGAATCAGCTCCAATAGATCAAGTTTATGATGACAATATACTAATTCTTAGCACTTCACTTAACAGTGAAAACTACCGAATAGAAGATGTCACTAATGCTCCCAATACGTTGACATCACTTACATTGGATACTAGTGATGCCACAAGTATTACCACATCAGAAGCTGCAATTGCAGCAGCACTGGGTTTAAACGCCGCTGATGTGAAATACGCCTCAGTTCAAGATGAGTGGCTTATTGAATTTGGGGCTGCTGCGCCAAATGTTGTGCTGCACTTTGATATCAATGATCCGTTAGATGCTACTCAAAATCTGAGTGACCAATCACAACTATTAACCCACGCGTTTGTGGAGTCAACCCGTGTATTTAATACTACGCAATTGGTGATTGATGTTTTAACTGGCGCAACTAATATCCATTTTGGCAGTACGGAAGTTGACCTTAGTGATGGCTTAACGGAAGCTGAATTTGTTGCTTCCGTACTTAACCCTAGTTTTACCGCGAATGATATAACCATCAGTGAAATTAACGGTGGTTTTATTGTTGACTTTAAAGGTGTTACTGCACCGACTATTGATATGTCTCAAACCATATCAGGCTCTCCTTTTGTTGATAGTTTAGTTAATCCAGAATACGACAATACTCAGCAAAAGGTGACCTTGCCCTTAGGATTTGATCAAATAGAGGTGTCTTATGATGGGCAATCAGCGATTATTGATCTCACACCATTCCAATTATCAGGTAGTGAAAAATTCCCTATTCAATATACAGGTGATGATTTAGTTGGTTTGTTTAGTGGGATTGACGTGTTAAACGACGCGCTCATTAATGCCACTATTGATGAAGATACAGCCGATTATATTCAATTGAATATCTTAATGTCAGCCGGCCAGACTGCCTACCACAACATTACTTTTACGCCGGTTAAATCATTGGCTACAGAGACTGTTTTAACAACCTCAATAGTGCTGGAAAATACGTTTGTAGTCCCAGTTCCTGCTGATGGTGTCGTTATCGCATTTGCTTTAGAAAGTGGTTTGGCTGATGAGGAACAATCACAAGTAACTACGCCTATGTCACAGGCAAGGCTCAGTAGCCAATTAATGAATTATGCGCTTAGCCGTGGTTTTGAGGTATCAGATGTAACCGTTGAATTAATTAATGACGGTACTGATTGGCAAATTAACTTCCAATCACAACAATCGATTAAATTATTTACAACCATTGATTTGGGCAATGAAGTCGAGATTACAGAGACTGTTATTGATGTTAGCGATCAAAGTATTCAGTCACTAGTGGTAAACGCCAATGAAGTGGTTTCGTTAACTGTAGGCGGTGAAACAACCTATCTATATACCAATGCAACAGCTGACGAAATTGAAGTGGCACTTGAAGCAATGATCACAGTTGCTAGCGTGGATGTAGAAGTAGACGCGTCAACTTGGCGATTCACTTTTAGTGATGAATCTAAAAACAGTGGCGAGTTATTCGACAGAGTCTCATGGCAATTGGTTGCTGATGAAACTGCCAATGCTGGGGTAGCTGAGTCTTATAAAACCATTGAACGACTTGATGGAGATGTTTGGGATATTGAACTGACAGACGGTGATTACAGCGTTTACGCCTTGGGTGAAAATACCAATACTGGCGGTACCTTTATTACCGCTTCTCAAACTATTGAACGTAACGTACCTCGTGCGTTATTGAAAGATACTTGGGAGAAAGACGACACAGGGGAGTTTGTGAAGACCGGCGCTAAAGCTTGGTTTGTTGACCCTCGTTATATTGTTGATGAAAGTCCCGATTCGATTAAAATTGTCGGATCAGATAGTGAAGACTACTTCTTAGTGGGTAATCAAATTCTCAACAAAGGAGATACAGAGGCTGAAGAAGTTCTGTATGACGTTATTCAAGTTCGTCACACTAATGATGAGCTGAACGGTGAAAATGATGGTGTCACGATTAATCTTCGTTCATTAACTATTAATGTGGACGAAAATGGTCAACCTATAGCTGGCGCTAGTAACGATATTGTCGATATTGACGGTGGTAAGGGTAATGACACGCTTGTAGCAGGCTTAGTACCTAATGCCCCAACGGTAGTAGCAGGTAAAGATGTCTTGCTTGGGCAAACAGTGGCTCAACTTGGTTTGATTGGCGGTGAAGGTGATGACTGGATAATAGGAAGTCGCTTTATTGACCGTATCGAAATGGGCTCAGGCTCTGATCGCGTTACTGGCAATGAAGGGATTGATGTATTTATTGGTGACGAGAGCAGTGTTGGTGATTTATTGCTGGAATCTCGCAGCGGTTCATTTTCGTTAAATGATGAAACACTCCGCATGACTTATCTGCAACTCACATCCAGTCAGGATGATGAGGATGGAATAGATGTTTCTGAACAACAAGTTATTGAATTAGAAGATATAAGCTTATTTGAAAGCTTTATCCTTTACGGTGGCGCCGATGGCGACACTTTTGCTGTCGATAACTTTACCAAAGATGTGATCCTTGATGGTACTGAAGGCGGTGACTCATATACCATTACCTTAAGTGGTAATTTAAGTGATGCGTCCAATACACGTATTCTAGATAGCGGCACTTTAAGTACCGATGTGGATGAATTGAAATTGCAAGGAAGCGATGATAAGGAAGTAGGCGATACTATTCATTTGGATGTGATGGATTCAACCAGTGACTATTTACTTAAGGTTGCTGATCAAACAGAGCCATTAATATTCTCCTATGACGATATATCTACGGCGGCAATCTCGGTTGGTGGTCTTGACACCTTAGATCAACAAAAAGCTATTGAAGCTGGTCTTGAAGCGCTTGATAGTATTACTGATGTGATTGTTAGTGGTGAAGGAACTGATGAAAGCCCATGGAAAGTTGTCTTGGTCGATGCCGATAAACGGGTTTTAGTTGAAGGGGATAAAACAACAACAGAATTCCACGTTTTAAAATCTAATAATGCTAATGTTACGGTGACACAATTACAAACCGCAATAGTTGAGCGTTTAGAAAATGGCATTGCCGATGCTTTATTAGCGGGTGCGCCAGATATCGATTCGATGTTTGACCGACCGCTTAATGAGCAGCAGTTATTTTATCGACGTGGTGAATGGCCTGCTGACTTATCCACCTTATCGACAGACTTTAAAATTAATTATAATGATGATTTTGTTGAATTCTCATTTGATAATTCGTCATTACCTGATGATCAAGAAAAACAAATTGAAGCCTTTACAAACCAGCTAGAGACTGCACTTCTTAGCATAGATAGTGCGGTTAGTATTGCAGGTACCGGTACTGAGCAAGATCCGTGGGTTATTAAATTGGCCGATGCCGCCACTGATCGTCACGATAATTACTTCGCTGTTGAATTAACGGATGTTCCGCAAATTACTGTGGATACGATGATTGTAAATCAATTTACTGATCCTGCTGATTTAGCCGATGCGGCTGCTCAAACTCGAGCTTCAGCTGATTTTGGAGAGATCAATAACTTCCAACGAGTTTTTTACAACTTTACCATAGAAAGCGTCGCTACCTTTGGCCGTGGCGGTGATGATACTTTCATCCTAGATGATACTGCTGCTGCGGTTAAAGTCTATGGTGATCAAGGCAATGATAACTTTTTGATTGGCCGTGTATTAAAAACAACAATAGCCCCTGATGGCTCTGAAATTATTGATAGTAGTGATCTTGATGCGCCAGGCATTACCGCTGGTGTAAGTTATAACGCCGAGTTATTTGGTGGTTCAGGTGATGATTATTTTGAAGTAAATCACAATATCGGCACACTCGCTTTATTTGGTGAATCAGGTGACGATACCTTCTTCTTAAAAGCGCATATGGAACTCAAGCCTGGCTCATCAGTAACCTCAGAAATGGCTGGTGGTGAAATTAGTGCTGGTGCAGGTGATGCGGATGGGGTGATCGACGAAACCGATAAAGATACGTTAATCGATTATGTAGAAAACAACCGGGTGTCTATTTTTGGCGGTAGTGGTTTTGATTCTGTTGTTATTGCAGGTACCACCTTTAATGATGAGTTCTTTATTTATACTGATGATAAAGGCAAGCAAAACTTATACGGTGCTGGTTTAAAACTTGAAAATATTGATGGTATTGAACGCCTAGCTTTAGTCACTGGTGCCGGTGATGATATTGTTTGGCTATACGGGTTGGATGAAAATCTTAGTTTGTACATGAACTTAGGCTCAGGTGAAGATACTGTACATATTGGTGGTGAGGCGCAATCGTTTGAAGTGACTTACCCTGATTCTGCCGCTATTTATACTGTTGCACAGGGAGTATTTGAAGAAAAGTTAATCAGTACCCAAACAAGCGCAGATGCTATTGCACTCGTTAAACGTGAACGCACTTTAGCTGATGGAACTGTTCAAAAGTTAACAAACACCCAAATTGAGTTGATGTTCAGAGAGTTTTATAAGGTTTGGTTCCCTGATCTTGATGCATCAAAAATCAAAATGGACCGTCTACATTGGGATTTGTTAGAAACCAATGTAGCGACTGCTTTATATCATTTCAGAGAAGGGATTAACGCGACAGCTCTTGTCAAATATGATCCTGCCAGTTTTATCACTTTTAAATCAGACACTCGGGATTTCCTTAATGAATTTTCCTATTTGCCGGGTCAATACAAACAAAATTCAGGCTACGATTGGTCAAAAATAAAAGGTTATTTAACGGCAGATAATTTGTCACAAATGCCAAATGAAATAGCACTTAATGGCCTTCAGGCGATGTTGAGTGGTAATGATATATGGACTGACCGACGAGTTGGCTCACCATTAAACCTACTCTCTATTGATAATATATTGTTTGATCGATACTTACGTGATGCCGTGCAGTTTACCTTGTGGGGTGATTTTATTCATGGTCATACCCACAGCCCGGTTAATATTTATGGTGATCATTTAGTTACGAGTGAAATTCCAGATCCCAGTGCTGCTCGTAATATGTTCGCTCATGTAACTGGCGTGGATGAAAGTCCTGTCCTTAATGATCAGGCAATGTTTAATACAGAGCCACGCTTAAAGGCCGGTATTAGTGAAAACAGTCAAGGTGGTGATTTATTGGTTGATTTGTTTTCATTGTTTTATGAAGTCGAGGCAAAAAATAATACTCTCTATAATGTTGTGCAAAAATGGGAAGCTGAAAAAGTAGACGGTTTAGCCGCTTACCGTTTTGATGATTTACCAGAACGTACAGAAACTCGCTGGATGGCAGCCAACTATGATTTGGCTAGTATTGCTGGAGTCGTTCGTATCGCTGGTGCTGCGGGTGACGATACTATTGTCCTGAATGCCGATGATAGCGGGGCATTAACCGTTGATTTAGGGACGCAAACGCAAAACTTAGGCGAGTTCATTTTTAGCAATGACCCTATGCAAACTGCCGATGTGAAAACGGCTAAAGCTTATATAGCTGCCAATGATGCAACCGCTGAAGAATATGAAGATAATAAGGCGATAGTTGATGCAGCTATTACCGAAAAGCAAACTTGGTTAGCGTCAGCCTATAGTACTACAGCGGATGGCGTAGTGATTACCGTTGCTGATGCACAAAGTGCGCTAATTCGTGCCCACAAAGAAACCTCCATTAATGTTATCGATAGCTTAGTTAAAGACAGTCCAATCAATAACACTCTAAGTAGCTTTGATGTTTCGGTTTCGGTTGATAGGGAAGTTCCCAATGCCGATATAGTCGGCGGTGAAGGGATTAAATTTACTCTATCAGAAGAGTTGGGTGGCTTAAAAGACGCGTGGGATGTAATTAATGATAATAAACAGGCTTATGTATTAGGCGATAATGAAGCATGGTTTAATAATGTCGGTGAAATCATCAAGCATGCATTGCATCTTGTTGATAAAACTAATCCGGATTCAGAAAGTAACAAAGACAATGTAGTATTTTCTTTGAGTACAGTAAATGGCCTGTTGATTTCTGATGAACTCGCTAATTTAAAAGCAGATAATGGCATTGCTGTTGATAATATAGAAACGGCGTTAATCTCACTACAAAGTTATATTACCCTTACCGTTGTTTCGGACACCTTAAAAACTAAAAACTATACATCATTAGGGAATTCAGCATTACGTGTATATCAACAAGACTTACCTGATCTAAGTAGTAGCCAATCGACACGCTACTATGAGGATAGAATCTATACCCAAGCGGATGTAAATTTAGGTAATACTTGGCTTAATGAAACGAGTTCCTTTAATGGTAAAATCGATTTAACTACAATTCTTGGCCCTGACGATGCGTTGAAAGTTAATGATTTAACTGATCCGCTTTTGGCCTTAATAAAAGGCACGGTTCCTGGCGCTGCTGCTATTTGGCTAGGTGCGGGTACCAGCACAGATCACTTATCTGGCCAGCCGATTGAATTGCAAAAAGAATATGCCCGTCAGCTTGCTAAACTCAGTGCTTCTTATTTCAGTTACAGCTATTACTCGACAGATAAGACTGGTGGCTCTGTGCTTGCGGCAGTCGCGATTAATCGTGTATCAGGTGCTGTACAAAATAATGAGTTATTAGACGGGGGAGTCTACCTAACCGCACAAAATTGGCAGGACTATGTTGATGCTGTATATCCAGCATTAGGAACAACAGTTCCGTTTACTGATGAAAATGTCGTCTTACTGATTAGTAATGGACTAGGTCAAACACAAATTCCAGACGATGAAATAGTCGCGCCTGTAGAAGACGGCACACTAATTAAAATGTCAAACAGCCGAACTGGTTACATGGATATACAAACTATTAAGGATGACGAATCTTTCTTCATTCCTTTTGAAGTTGTGTTGCGCGAAGCCTTTAACGAAACCGTTACTATCGCAGGCAACGGAACTTTTGTAGAAAGCAAAGAAGAAGCTTATCAGGTAACTTATGACACCCTTGAAATCGCTAATATTAACGGTGATATCAATAATGGTTTTTGGTTTGGGACAGTCGAAAATATTGAGTTAAATATCAATGCTGATAATGGCGTGATAAATGATGTTATCAATATGACTGATACGCGGTTTGAAGAAAACTTGACCATTAATACCGGTGAAGGTGATGATGATATTACGTTAATAACTAACGGCTTAATTGGTGATTTGACCATTAATTCAGGTGCAGGCGTCGATACAATCTCTATTGATACCAATACCGAAATGGGTGATTTAACTGTGAATACTGGTTCAGGAGCAGATATTCTTAATGTGAATTCACTCTCGTTAGGGGATCTTGATATCAAGTCAACGGATGCCTTAACCATGAATCTGGTAGCTCAAGGGTCCATTGAAAATGTAACCGTTGTTACCGGTGAGGGGAATGATGATTTGACCGTCACTGCGACGGGTACCATGGGGCAGGTTAACTTTGACGTCTCAAATGGCGAAAATGAAATCTATCTGGTAGCGGGTGTTGATCACGCAACGGATTTCACATTGGGCAGTGACATTAACAGTTTGAGCATTAATAGTGGTTCTGGATATGATCACATTACAGCTAAAACTGGGGCTGTAATCAATGATGTTCAGTTTGATACAGGCAATAGTAGTAATCCTAATATAGATACCGCTAGATTTTATGCCACTGGAGATGTTGGCAATGTCACGGTGACAGCTGACTTTGCGCTGACACTTGACATGCGAATTGCCGGTAGTGCTAAAGATCTGACTCTCTCTACAGGTGATGGAATCGATAATATTACTATTGATATTACCGGTGGGATTGATGACTTTATCAGCGACACCTATGCAGGTAATGACTTGGTTCACCTATCTACAGGCGGAACCATTCAAGATATCCGGGTCGATTCAACGGATGGATTAGATCTCAATATTTTTAGTGCAGGCGCTGGAGATATTATTGTAGATACCGGAAATTTTGATGATGATATTGATATTATCGTGGATGGAGAAATAGGTTTTCTATTACTGGATTCTAATGCAGGTGCAGATGAGGTAACCATTGATGTATCACGTTCAAGCGAATATCTGACAATAAATACTGGCGCTGGCGCTGACATAGTTGATATCGCCATTGGCGGTACCATGGGGACATTAAGCCTAGATACCTTAGCAGGTAATGATATTGTTATTTTGGCGTTAATGCATGCAGCGGGTTATGTGCGCACCGGCGCTGATGACGATGAAATATGGCTGAATTTCAGAAAACAAAATGGTAACAATACACCTATTGCTACTTTTGATTATGGCCTAACAGCTGACTTAACCTTGTCAGGTAATGGTGGCAGTGATAAATACAATGTTGGCTTGAGCGGCGAAGGGACTGCGCTAATTGAAGTCGATGATAACGACTTAAATCCAGGTAATACACAAGACAAATTAAATATATACGGTACCGATGATGTCGACCGTTTTTTATTCCGTCCAGATACTATTTTGGCAATGTTACTTGATAGTAATGATGAAGTGTTGGGAGATGGCAGTGCTGAACGCATTAATTATGACTCGTCCATCGAGTCGACTGTAGTATTCGGTGGCGCTGGCGAAGATAACTTCACTTTCGATGACACCAGTAGTATTTTAACCGTCTATGGCGGTACAGATGATGATACTTTCCAGGTAGGCCAGGTATTCCAATCTCCTCGTGGTGCACTCTCAGGCCTAGATGCGGGTGATATGTTTAGCACAACACCTGTTACCCAAGGGCATATTAGTAACGGAACAAGCTTTAGTGCCTCGTTATATGGCGGAGAAGGCGAAGATAACTTTACCGTTTATCGTAATAAGGCAGAATTGTTTTTATACGGAGAAGAAGATAATGACAGCTTCCTAATTCGCTCTTTTGTATTGGTTGACCCTACTGATGAAAATGCGCCTTTCACCAACATTAATGGTGGTCAAGGTGCTGACTTTATTAACTACGCAATTAATGCACCGGTAAATATTGAGGGCGGTGATGGTATTGATACCGTCACTATTTTAGGCACTGAATTTGGTGACGATTTTGTCATTGACGAAAAAGGTGTTTACGGTGCTGGTTTATATATCACCATGGATGGCGTTGAAAAATTAATCGTTGATGGGTTAGAGGGTAATGACACCTTCTTTGTTGTAGGCACTAAAGAAACTGTCGATCTGAAAATTATTGGTGGTTTGGGTAGTGATACCTTCGAAGTGGCAGGTGGTAATGACGGTGATGCGATATCAGTACCGTCTGACGACTTGTTAGGGCATAGCGGTTTAATTAGCAATAACGCAGACATTGACGTAGAAACTATCTCTACACACGTCATGGATGATGATGAATCCGGTGTCATTATCCGTCCAGTAGGCGGGCCATTACGTGTTTATGAAGATGACGATGATAACCCCTTAACACGTCAAACCTATCAAGTATGGTTAACCCGAGCGCCGCGTGATGTAGTTCGAGTCAACGCCATTGCGACAGAGCAAACCATTGGCAAGGGATTGACCTTTAGTAAAAATGGCGAGAGCTTTAAACAAGAAGATACTACCACCTTAATATTTAATCGAACCAATTGGTTTGTAGCGCAAACCGTTACAGTAGAAGCTACCTCAGATTATGATGTTGAAGGTAACAAATTTATTGAAATACAACACAGTGTAGTTGAGGGATTAACGTCAGAAGATGGTGATGGCTATGATAAGTTAGCAGTCAAAACATTGGTAATAGAAGTCATTGATAACGATGCTACAGCGGTAGAATTAACGAATATAGATAATAGCCAGTTGTTACTCACCATACCAACGGGAGGTGTTGAAGGGGAATATCAACTTGCCTTAAATTCTCAGCCTGAATCTAACGTGGTGGTTAACCTTGCGCAATTTGGCGATGCGACCTTAAGTACAACTAGTATCACTTTTACACCAGATAATTGGTCTGATAAACAAAGCATTGTGG
Source organism: Colwellia sp. (assembly GCA_034111385.1). GTDB lineage: Bacteria > Pseudomonadota > Gammaproteobacteria > Enterobacterales > Alteromonadaceae > Colwellia. The sequence continues at coordinate 58,558 of JAWUXK010000096.1, forward strand.
CGACCAAAACAACCGGTAGCGACACCAGTATTGTTCATCAATTGGTGAGCACCGACAGTGACTTTAATTCAGTGGCAAAGACTGTTGATATTAGTTATGGCCAGTCTTTCTCTACCGGTAGCAGTTTTAGTGAGCTCTTAGTCATAACACCCACAACATTAGATAGCTATGAATTGACACTAGATTCACAACCAGAGTTCGATGTGACAGTTAGTCTTTCAGATGCTGAAGGTATGCTTTATGGCTCGAGTTTTACTTTCACAACGACTGATTGGAATGTTGGACAAACGGTTACCGTTAACCGTGGAACTAGTGAAGACGGTGGTGTTATTACCCACACATTAAGCAGCGATGATATTGATTTTGCAGGTCAAAAACAGGATGTGTCAGTAACTTTTGACTCCTTTATACAGGAAAGTCAATTTAGTTCTAGTATCGACATTGCTAACACAGGGCTGGGTAAATATTCCGTCACGTTAACCCAAAAGCCTATTGTTGATGTGATTATAGACTTGTCAACTTTAGGAGACACGAATTTAGCCAGCTCGACACTAACCTTTACAGCGGATAATTGGGATGCTCCGCAAACAGTATCCTATACAGTACCAACAGGCTCAGTGTCAGATAATTTTATCAGTCACGCTATTCGTAGCGAAGATAATCGTTTTGATGGCGTTGTTTCCTTAGAAATTGTCCGTAATACCAAACCGGGTATTACGGTTAGTACTCCTCAAGAAGGCCTACTTGTTGCCGAGCACATTGATGTACATAATTCTATCGAAGCGTTTGAGTTAGATGCAGACGGTAAAGACAATTACACCGAATATAACCTCGTACTCAATCAGCAGCCAACCGATGATGTAACTATCGAAATTGTCCTAGATGCCGAATTGCTTGTTGAAGAAATAATTCAACATAAATTGAAGAATTTGATTAATGATTCAGATGATGAATCGGTAGCACTAACCCTGAATGCCAATGGTAATTATGAGGTTACTTTTACTTCATCTAATTGGGATCAAGTAAGAACTATCAAATTAATGGCTTTTGATGATGCCATCACTGAGGGCATTCACTTTAGTCGTGTTACCCATATTGTAAGTTCCGATGACAGTCGTTATGACAATATCAATATTAGCCATGTGGATGTGAAAATTGCCGATGACGAAGAAGTCACTTTGTTGGTGCTAGAGTCTGATGGTGATACTCGTGTTTCTGAAAAAGGAGCTGCTGGTATATTACAAGAAGGTATTATTTCAGAGGGGGCAACTCTCTCTGATCAATTTAAGGGAAGTTTCGGTATTGCCGAAATTGATGAGCGAATTGGCAATGACTCTATTTTTAACGCTCAAGATTTAAGCTTAGCTCGTTGGAGTAAAGGTTTTAATCCTGACATTAAAGATGATGGTATTGTCACCCCGCATATCACTATTAATGCCACTGGTGATGGACAAGAAGATTATTATCAAATCACGGTAACAGACCTAATGCTTGATGCAGATGGTCTTCTGCTTAATATTGACATTGATTATGGTTACGAACAGGGTGATAGCGTTTCTTGGTTTAGCCAAATAACACTCATTGATGATGATAAAGATGAAACTGTATTAGCTTCGGCTAAGGGAAATCAAGATGCTGACGGTGATGAGGGAAGTTTTAATGGTCAAGATGCTATTTTAACTAATTTTGTTATTAATTCAGCTGGCACCTATTACATCAAAATAGATAACGCGTCAGACTTTGGTATTCCCGACGGAACTGATTATCAATTGCATGTTTCATTAGAGGGACAAGATGTAGGAGACTTTAAATTTACGCCTGAAAATTTACCCGAAATTGAAGGCGAGTCAAGTCTCTATGGCCAAAGTTTAGAATCTGCTGATGACTCTAATTGGTATACAGAATTCAACGCATTGATTGGTGATACTGAAAACAATGGTGATATTGATTATGAAACCTCTTATATCTCTGTACAGGGCATTGGTAACGGTAGTTATGATAGATATTATTTTTCAACAGATAACATCAGTGATTCCTCTGACTCAAAAGACGATAAACTTGGTGGTAATAAGGATTTAGGCCCTTGGTATACTGCGGCTGCGGTAGAACTGAGTACTGATAAAGTCAAGGTAGGAGATATCTGGACAGTAACAGTCGATGGCACCCAATATTCGCAACCGGTTACGGTTGATGACGATATTTCAGGTGTTATCAGTGGGTTGATTGCTCAAATACCGGCTAGTTACAATGCCATTCAAACTGCTGATTCTTTGGTTCTTAACCATGTAAATGGTTTTAAATTTACAGCGCAACATCAGCGAATGGCGGACTCGACCAGAGCCGATGTCTTTAATACCTCGCTAATCTTAAGCGGGGCAGTGAATCCAGGTGAAACTTGGACCATCACGCTTGATGACGGATCACTACCATTGTCAACGGTTTCTTATACCGTTGAAGATGATGTGACTACCCTGACGGCGTTGCGAGATAAATTAGTATTAGCCGTTCCAGCTCAAACCACTTATTTTGCATCGGATGGTGCAAATAGCGCTGAACTAATTATCAATCATAGTGATACTTTCACTAGTTCTCTTGCTGTTACAGCGGTTGTTCCAAGTACTACAGTCGTTCAAACAACTCATCACTTTATTGATAGACACGCTGAGATAACATTAAGTGGTGCTGTTATTGAAAATGATGTGTTTGTTGTTGAAGTTGATGGATCTACGGTTGAATATCAAGCTGAACTTAATGATGATTTAGATGCTGTTACAGCGGGATTAGCCACTAAATTTAACGCCTTAAATCTCACAGATTATAGTTTCAGCACAGATTCAGTTAACAAACCTGCAGTATTAATGGTTACGGTCACTGATACGGGTACGGCAGGCGATACATCAGCCATTATTGCTGAGGTTCAACATTTTACGGCTACTTCTGATGCAAGCTTCAATGAAGCCGCGGGCGTATTCACCCTTGTCGATGATAATATTGATGACGGTGAAGTATGGTCAGCAGAGATTGACGGATACACTTATAGCTATACCGCAAAATCAGGTAATAGCTTATCGACTATCGCAGATAATTTGCGAGACCAAATTAATGCAGTTTCTGCACAAGTGAATGAAAGTGCATTGACACTGACGGGTCATACTAGTTTTGCTGTCGGTGACACCCTTTTGGGTGATGGAACTATTTCTGAAGATAATGATGTGTTTACTTTATCGGGGTTAGTCACGATTAACGACGAATGGAGTATTACTTTAAATGGCACAAATACCTATACCTATACTATTCAAGTAGGTGATGATTTAAATAGTATCGCCAAGGCGCTTAACGATCAAATTAATCAATCGATTAGCGCATCAAATGTAGAGGCGCGCTTTACCGTGACGGGTACGTCGGTAGCAGGGAATATAGACCCAGCCACTACCGGTGCTATAGACAATACTCTGGGCGTTTATAGCTTAACGGGTTCTGTTACGGATGGTGATGTTTGGAGTATAACT
>JAWUXK010000097.1:0-16847 GCA_034111385.1 Colwellia sp.
TTGGTTAGACGCTGACGAAGTACTTGCTCAAACTCGTCGTTTAAAGTTTCAAGATGATGATTTTGTTGCTGATATTATGCCTATTCATGTTACTGACCAAAGTGATGTTCCCGTTCTAGCGGGTGCAGTTTTAATTTTAAAATCAGAAGCACGCTTAGGGCAGCAAATAAGTGCTTTTAAACAAGCAAATGAAAATAATTTTGCTGGTATACAGGCGAGCAGTGGCTCTATGAGAAAGGTTATTCGTGAAGCAAAACGTATGGCATTACTCGACTCATCAATGCTAATAGTTGGCGAAACTGGCACAGGAAAAGAACTTTTAGCACATGCTTGCCATGCAGCAAGTGATCGAAGTAACAACCCTTTCATGACGTTAAGTTGCGCAGCATTGCCTGATGATGATGCTGAAACAGAACTTTTTGGTGCTGGTTCACAGGGTGAAATTAAAGCTAAGCGAGGATTATTTGAATCAGCAGATGGTGGCACTATATTTCTTGATGAAGTGGGAGAAATGTCGCCCAAGTTACAAACTAAAGTTCTTCGTGTTATACAAGATGGTATTTTTCGACGTGTTAATGACGAAGAAGAGATAAGAGTTAATGTTAGGATCATCAGTTCAACGAACTGCGATTTGCTGAATATGGTTTCTACAGGTGAGTTTAGAGAAGATTTATACTATCGACTGAACGTACTTTGTCTAAATATACCATCTCTTCGTGATCGACGCTCTGACATTATTCCACTCGCAGAATTTTTTATTGTTAAATTCGGTCAACGTATTGGTAAAACTATTGTGACCATGTCAGACGATTGCCGTGATTTTATTGAACATTATCCTTGGCCCGGCAATGTACGCCAACTTGAAAATGTATTAATTCGCGCTGTATCATTAATGGAAGGTAGTATTGTGATGACTTCTCACTTGCAATTACCTGCTTATACACGTGAGCATGGCTACCTAGAACAAGAGTTTGAAGGAACTTTAGACGCAGCAGTAAAAGGTTTTGAAGCAGATTTACTGAGAAAACTATATCCGGCTTATCCAAGTACTCGACAGTTAGCTAAAAAATTAGGTTTAAGTCATACCGCGATTGCGAATAAATTGCGAGAATATGATATTAATAAAAAAACTGTAAAAATATAGAACACTCATAAAGATAACGAATAGAGAGATAACATGAAACTTTTTGGCTATTGGCGTTCATCCGCTGCTTATCGAGTAAGAATCGCTTTGCATTTAAAAAACATTGATTGTGAATCTGTATCAGTACATTTAGTAAAAAATGGTGGTGAACAGTACAGTGAAGAATATACAGCGTTGAATCCAACTCATTTAGTGCCAACGTTAATTGATAAAACTGTTAATGGTGAACTAGTCTTAAATCAAAGTATGGCTATATTGGATTACTTAGACAATCAATACCCACAATCACCACTTTATCCTGAAAGTATTTACGATAAAGCGCAAGTTCAAGCACTTGCCTTAGACATCGCTTGTGAAATTCATCCAGTAAATAATTTGAGAGTTCAACAATATTTAGTAAAAAAATTGGCCATTGATGAATTAGATAAATCAGCTTGGAGTCATTACTGGATGGGGATTGGTTTTACTGCCTTAGAAGAAAAACTTAAAAAATTATCTGGCGAATACTGTTATGGTGATCATATAACAATTGCTGACTTGTGCCTTGTACCTCAAGTTTACAATGCAAATCGATTTAAGGTTGATATGTCAAAATATCCTTTCATTAATAGTATTGTTGAACGCTGTAATCAGATACCTGCTTTTATAAAAGCAATGCCTGAAAATCAAGAAGATGCCGTATTATAATCGAAAAGATGTAATAAATAAAAATAGAGAAACTGAATTAAAAATCATTTAGATCATGTGTTTCTCTTGCAACTTACCTGAAAACACGTTGCAATGGTTCATCATCATTTATTTCTTTAGATAAATTGAATAATAGGTAACTATGGAAGATCAAACACAAACAGGCAAACAAACCTCTTGGGGCATAATTGCCGTTATTATTGCTATAGTGCTAGCTGGTTTAGTATGGTTATATGTTTCATCTACTCAAAAAGAAATAATAGCTGAGGTTATTCCTTCACCTATTGTAAAGGCTGAAATTAATCCAGAACCTGAAATTATTGAACCTGAAATTTTAGTTCCTGAGGTTGAACCTGAACCTATTGTTGAAATTGAGCCTTTACCAGTATTACCAAGCTTAGATGAAAGTGATGCTTGGATCCAGCAAAAATTACCCACTTATACTTGGCGTAAAGAGCTTTTAAAACTTGTGATTAATCAAGATATGATTCGTCGTTTTGTTGTATTTACTGATAATTTTTCACAAGGTAATGTAGCTTACGAACATAGTCCTCTTATTGAGCCTAGTACCAAATTTTTAGCGAGTGAAGTTAAAAATGGTGCAAGTAGTGATTGGAAGTGGGATGAATCATCAACACGTCGATTTACCCTTTATGTTGATTTATTGAGATCTTTTGACAGTGAGACACTGGTGCAATGGTATTTCGAAATGAAACCTTTGATAGATCAAGCTTATGCTGAGCTCGGTTATCCGGATGATAATTTCACCGATGTATTACATCACGCAATTACTAAAGTGCTGGATATGGAAATTCCAAAAGATTCATTAGATTTAGTCCGCCCAAGTGTTATGTTTCGTTATAAAGATGCCGAAGTAGAAGCGCTAGATGATGCAGATAAACTCTTATTACGTTTAGGTAAAGAAAATTTACTCGTAATCAAATCAGTGTTATTAGAAATTAATGAACGTTTAGCACGTCAACGTTCATAAATAAATATGGTGTTAAGGTATATGCTTGCTTGTTTGGTTAAAAAACAAGCGAACGGTTTTATTTATAAAACTAGCGCTTGCATCAAGCTAATTCTTTAGCGATAATTCGCGCCGTTGCAGTGAGAGCTACAACTTTCTATGGTGACCCTTTCGGTCCCCTCGCAATGATACTCTGTGAACTCGGCCAGATCCGGAAGGAAGCAACCGCAGCAGACGACTCATGTGCCGAGGTGTGGCTGATTAGGCCGCCACCCAATCTTTATAAATCAATGACATAGACCTTATTAAGCTTAATTGCTACATTAGGTGCTACAATGCTGTCAGCAAATATCCCTCATTTATACACCCGAAATGTTATTTATTATTATCTGTGATTAGTTGCTCTTTACTTAGAGGCATTGTAATACTCGCTCTTTCATCAGCTCTGAGTAGCTGTGAATTTTCCAATGTTCGGGTGACCAGCCTTTTAGAAAACGGTAGAAATCAGCCCAAGCATAGGGGTAGAGTGCTCGCCATTCTATGACTAACTCTTGGTTTTGAGTGATAGTGGTCAGCTCATTGAAATAATAATCAAGACATTGTGACTCGTAGTTATGTAGCTCATCTTCATGGTAAATACTACTGAGAAAGTAAGCGACATCTTTAATACCGACGCCACCACCTACATATTGAAAATCAACCGCTGCAACTTCATCGTTAGTAAATAAGAAATTTGCAAGCTTTGCATCGCCATGGACAAATGTTTTGTATTTGGCTCTATTGAGCATCTCATCGATTAAAGGTGCTGATTTTTTAAGTGCTAAATCATCAAGCGCTGCAAGCTCATCGGGTCTTGTCGCTAAGTGCCAATAACTCCCTACTGGCCACAAATGCTTAGGTTCAATAATTAGGTACTTAGCATGAAAGTTGGCTAGCCATTTTAGACAAAGTTGCACTTCTCGCCAGCTGATTTTTATTTTGGGGGCAAAGTCCTTGGTAAGTAAATCTTCGAGAATAAGATATTGTCTCGAATCTATAACACCACTCGCTATAAATTTAGGTATATAGGCATGCTTAATACCTTGATTGTAGATGTTATAAAAATTCATTTCTACTTGATAGGATTTCACTTTTCTTAAATGGGATAAATTAGAATTCCAGCCTCTTGGATGATCTTTATTTGTTGGGAACTGGATAAGTTTAATAACAACACTTGTTTGATCTGAGTGTGCTTGCTCTAAGTACACTCGGTTTAATTGACCGTAACCACTCCATAACGTTTGAATAAGTTCAATCTTTGAAATGTTAGAGGCGCCAGTATTGTCGAGAATAATGTTGTGTAAATTGCTATTCATATAGAAACTTTATCACAGCGGGAATCTTGTACTCAATATAATAGGCAGATTTCTGTTTTTTATGTCAAGACTAAACAAGAAAAAGCCTGAAATGTAACGGGATGCTTGCATTAACATTAATCATTAAGTTACGATTTTTAGCTTTTAGCTACTACGTACAAGCCTAAGATTCCTTCTTGGCACAAAATTTACATTTAGGCGTAACAGCAGGGGGAGTTTAGACTGATGAGCAGCTGAACTTTCGTAGAAAAAATGAGTGTAATTCTGTTCAAGGTTTTTTATATAGTAGGCCGGTTAAATTTAATGGTTTCCTTACGTTCTTAAAAGATTTTAAGTAAAGCTATTCTATTGATCTTTCTGGCTTATATATATTTTTATTGTCAATCTATAAGCCAGTGAAATAATTACCTTTGAAAGGTTAAAAGCAATATGTTCGTGACGTAAAGAGTTTATTCGCTTATATCCCTAGGAGTATTCATAAACTCTACCGCTTTATTAATGGCATTTTTGACTCTAGCTTCCATTTCAAATAACTCTGAAGCAGGTAAGTAAAAAGCCATGTCTACTTCGTGACGAATATAGCGAGTGGGTAATTGATTTAAAACGACGCAAGTTAAGTCAGCTAAAAAATCTTCCTCATATTTTTCGTCAAATTTTCCTAAAGTAAAGTGATGCATGACTAGTTTTTCGTAGTAATTATGAATGTCATTAGAAATTATCATATATATCCTTCAGAATTAGTGTTTTTTCATTCCGGTGTCTTTTCGACCGAAACATTGTAAGTTTAGTAAACGAACCTCTATATAGTCATCTGTATGATGACACCAGATATTTTTACATAAATGAAAGGTTAACGTTAGTATTAATAAAATGCGAGCATTTATATGACATTAGCGCTTTTCAGCGCGCTCAATATCACGCTCAATGGTTGAAATGGCTTTACGGCAGCGACCAAGACGTTGATGTAGCGTTAACACTTCGACAGATAATTTGTCGTTTTCGTGTTTTTTACACGTTATCCTTTGTCTCTCTTTTTCTATGAGCATATCCATTAGACGTCTTTCAAATTCATGATGCTCAGTTAATTTTTGATATAATTGTTGGCTACTCAAAATTAATTTATTAGCTAGGCTTCTATAGTTATTTGTTTGTTTAGCTTTGGCTTTTTTAATTCTTATCTTTTTATTTGCATCAAAGCTTAATTTTGCTGCTTGATGGATAGTTGAATTTGCATGTAATGCATTTGATATCGCCGATACTTGTTGTTCTAAATGCATTATTAATGCTTTTGATAATTCAATTTTATTGTTTGCTATTAATCGTTTTAATTCTGCTAATTTACGTTCAACTTCTTCGATGTAAGGTACATAACGATCACTTTGGCTAATAAATAGGTTAGAAGAAAATAAATTATTATTTTCAATTAATTGATGAGATTTATTTTGGCTATTTTGGCTATCGAGGTGTTTCGCCTCTATAGCTAAACGCGCTAATACTTCAGTTAATCGTTCAATCGAATTCACTTAATATCCTGTGTGGCTGAACAGTAAATATGAGCTTTATATTAACTTTTTTAAGGCTAAATATCTGTACCATTTATGTACTATCACTTAAAAACTTAATTAGTGAGTTTTATTGTCTTTAAAGCTTCACAATAAGAATTGTTGATAATGGTTATAATAAATAACTATTAGTACTTGCAAAAAATAATTTTCATTAAATATTCAAATAAGTTTGACTTAGTACGAAAGAATTAGTAAAACTAAAGGTAACAAAATATTTAAGTCATTATTTGGCTATTTTGTACAAGTAATAATTAAAAAAAGTTAGGTTAATTAATGAAGCAATTTATACATATATTGTTTTTATTTAATACATGATATTTTTTATTTGTTACTCAACAATAAGTAAAACAACTTTATTATTAACAACTTGACAGCCTGTTTGTCATTTGTGATTATGAAATTGTTGTATATAAAAAGTTACACATAATAAAAACGACAGATTTTTATATTTGCGGTAACAAAAATTTGTTATCAAAATTTAAATAGCAATGGTTGGGAACTATGTCCAAAGTAAGTAAGAAAAGCCTTATCGCTACGGCGATGATTGGCGCACTTGCATTCGCCGGTAGTAATATCGCTTCTGCAAATGCATTAACAGATCTTCAAAACGCTGAAGGTAAAATCTTTAAGCAGTCAGCTAAATCACAATCCAAAATCGACTCTATCTACGAACAAACGCAAGACCTTCTTGCTGAATATCGTAATACCGTAGATGAAGGCGATGTTTTACGTGGTTATAACGACCATGTACAACGTATGGTTGACGATCAAAAAGCTAACATCACATCTTTGCAGAAGCAAATTGATGGTATCGATAAAATTAAGCAAGGTGTTGTACCGTTAATGTACAAGATGATCGATACCTTAGAAACCTTTATTGATCTCGATGTACCAATGAACCTTGAACCTCGTAAAGAGCGTTTAGCTAATTTACGTGAAGTGATGACGGACTCAAATGTAACTACGTCTGAGCAGTTTCGTTTAGTGCTTGAAGCTTATGAAATTGAAGCGGGTTACGGTACCATTTTTGACGCATACCAAGCTGAAATTGATTTTGGTGGCACTACATTAACTGCTGATTTCGTTCATATGGGACGTATTGCATTTGTTGCTCAGTCATTAGATGGCAAACACTCTTGGTTATGGAATAACGAAAGTCGTGCATGGGAAAAATTGGGTGATGAGTACTTAAAACCAATCAAAGATGCTGTCGCTATGGCGCGTAAGCAACTTCCAATGGATTTAACTAAATTACCAGTATTTGCAGCAGGAGCAAAATAATGAAGAAAATTATTAATTTTGTATCAATAGCCGCAATAATTACTGCTGGCTTTGTAGGAACGACACAAGCAAATCAATTAGATGATTTACTTAAACAGGTTAAATCTGATCGTGTATCAGAAGCTAAACTTGATAAAAAACGTGAAGCGGAATTTAAAAGTGCTCGTGCGGATAAACAAGCATTATTAAACACAGCGAAAAAAGAACTAGCGAACCAAGAAGCGCGCAACACACGTTTAACTAAAGAATATGCAGCTAATGAAATTAAATTAGCACAAAAAGAAGTTGAGCTAGATAATGCTACTGGTACTTTAGGGGAAATGTTCGGTGTTTCTCGTGCAGCAGCAGCAGGTGCTTATGGACAAATTGCTACTTCAATTGTAAGTGCTGAATTTCCAGGTCGTGGTGAAGCGTTAAATCGTATAGCTAACGCAAAAGCTATTCCTGCCTTAGAAGATCTTGAAGAGTTATGGTTTGCTTTACAAACTGAAATGACTCAATCAGGTAAAATTTCTAAATTTAGTACGGAAGTAACTAATTTAGATGGCTCTAAATCTACTGAAACTATTACGCGAATTGGTACATTTAACTTAGTATCAGCAAATGGTTACTTAACTTATAACGATGAAGTAGGTCAAGTTCAGCCGCTACCTAAGCAACCAGCAGGATACATTGCTGAAACAGCTTCAGGCTTCTTTAATAGCTCTTCCGGTTACAGTGGTGTATATGTCGATCCTTCTCGTGGTGGCATTTTATCTCTTGAAACACGTAAGAAAACAGTTGAAGAATTCTTCCACGAAGGTAAAGAAGTTGGTTATGCTATTACGGTTCTTTTAATCTTAGGTTGTATTATCGCTTTGGAACGTTTAGTTGTTCTAGGTGCAATGAGCTCTAAAATTAAAGCACAAGAGAAAAACCTTGATACGCCAAATGAGAACAACCCACTTGGTCGTTTACTTCAAATTTACCATGATAACAAATCGGTTGATGCAGAAACACTAGAGCTGAAACTTGATGAAGGTATCTTACGTGAAACCCCTAAAGTAGACCGTGGTGTTAACTTAATCAAAATGTTTGCTGCTATTGCCCCATTAATGGGTCTATTAGGTACAGTAATCGGTATGATTATGACTTTCCAAACCATTACTTTATTTGGTACTGGTGACCCGAAAATTATGGCTGGTAATATCTCACTAGCACTAGTAACAACAGCATTAGGTTTGATTTGTGCATTACCGCTTATCCTTATCCATTCAGTTGTTGCCGGTAAAGCAAAAAGCGTATTACAAAAACTAGATGAGCAAAGCGCAGGTTTAATTGCTGCGATTGCAGAGAAGGAGTCTAAATAATGTTATTCCTGATAGAGCTTTGGGAATCTGTCAGGGGTTTTATTGCGACTGGCGGTAACGTACTTTATGTTGTTGCCTTCGCACTCTTATTGATGTGGATTATGATGATAGAACGTTATTGGTTCTTATCTTCAGTCTACCCAGCAATGAAAGACGATATCGTTTCTCGTTGGGATGCACGCACAGACACAACGTCTTGGTATGCACATCGTATTAGAGAGACTTGGATTTCCGAAGCAAATGAACTGCTTGAACAGCGTATGATTACCATCAGAACATTAGTGGCAATGTGTCCATTAATTGGTTTGTTGGGAACAGTTACCGGTATGATTGGTGTGTTTGAAACAATGGCACAACAAGGTACAGGTAACCCACGTCTAATGGCCGCAGGTATATCGCAAGCTACTATTCCGACAATGGCGGGTATGGTAGCAGCATTATCAGGTGTGTTTTTTAGTTCAAGACTAGACGCTCAAGTTAAACTAGCAAAGGCTAAACTGGTTGACAGTTTACCTCATCACTAGAGAGATATTTTCATGGCACGTAAAAAAATTCGTGAGGACGAAGAAGCAGTAATTGATATGACACCGATGCTCGATATCGTATTTATCATGCTGATCTTCTTCATCGTAACCACTTCTTTTGTTAAAGAAGCAGGTATTGAAGTAAATAAACCTAAAGCAGCGCAACAATCTAAACAGAAAAATGCCAACATCTTTGTTGCAATAAAAGATAATGGTGAAATTTGGTTAGATAAAGGTCGTGTTGACGTCGAACGTGTTGGGGCAAGAATTGAAAAATTACTTGCAGAACAACCAACAGATGTTGTTATTATCCAAGCAGACAAAGATGCCAAACATGGTGTTGTTGTTAAAGTAATGGATGCAATTAAAGAAGCAGGAAGTGGTCTTAGAATATCCATTGCTGCTGCGAAGGGGTAAATTATGGTACGCTTTTTAGTATCAATACTACTAGGCGCAGCGGTTACCTTTGGTTTATTTGCTTTTATGGCCTTTCTTGTTTCTAGCGGAGATAGAACCAAGGATGAGGCACAAGATAATATAATCGTAGAGGTGAATACTACGCCGCCGAAGTCTTCAACAGAGACTCGTCGTCGTGTTCCGCCGCCGCCGCCGCCGCCGCCTAAGGCACCGCCAAAGCAACAGGCTCCTGAGCCTGAAGCAAGTAACGACACTACTGGAATGCAGTTTAATATGCCAGGTGTACAGTTAGCTGGCGCATCAACCGGGTTATCTGCACCAGGTGCAGGCTTTGGTAGAGATGGTGATGCAACACCAATTGTTAGAATAGAGCCTAAATACCCTATTCAAGCAGCACGTGATGGTAAAGAAGGTTGGGTTAAACTTTCATTTACTATCAATGAAATTGGTGGAGTTGAAGATGTTAAAGTTATTGAAGCACAGCCTAAACGTGTGTTTAACAAAGCTGCGACACGTGCACTTAGAAAGTGGAAATACAAACCTAAAGTTGTTGATGGTAAACCGATGGTACAACCTGGTTTAACTGTTCAATTAGACTTTAAAATGGACGGAGGGAAGTAGTTATGTTGAAACAATTTACCCTTAAAAGCTTTTCTTTAAAGAAAGTGTCAACATCTTTAGTGGTTATTGCTTCTTTGCTCATCGCTCAAGCTCCTTTTGCTGATAATGCGATAGCTGCAGAGGCTAAAGCTGAGAAAAAGAAACGTCCTACGCAGCTTGTTGGTCCAAAAGTTGGTAAAAAAGTACAAGAAGCTTTTGAGTTATATACAGCTGATGATATTGACGGTGCCATAGTGGTATTAAAAGATATCAGTGCCAAAAAAGACTATGATAAAGCTTATGTGGCACGTTTTATTGCGGTTATGTATGCCACTAAAGGTGATGCAGAAGATGCAATTAAATATCTTGAAATAGCTGTAGCGCCTGATATTTTAAATGCTGGTGACCAAGGTGAAGCGTTAAAGTTATTGGGTGATTTAAAAATGCAAACCAAGCAATATAAAAGTGCGTTAAAGTACTATTATGATTGGTTTGATTTTACCGGTAAAAATGACAGTGCAACTTGGGTTAAAATATCTCAGGCAAATTATGAGTTGAAACAATTAGATAAAATGATTGAGCCAGCTGATAATGCAATTGCTGCTTTTGGCGATAAAGTTAACCAAAACCCTTACATATTAAAACTTACTTCTTACTACGAACGTAAAATGTATAAAGAAGCGATTGATGTGTTAGAAACGGTTATCTTAATTTTCCCAGAAAATAAATCGTGGTGGACACAGCTACCTATGTTTTATTTATTAACGGAGAATTATCCTAAAGCAGTACAAACACTTGATTTAGCTTATAAACAAGGCTTTCTTGATAAAGAATCACAAATTAAGACATTAGCAAACTTGTATTCTTCAGCTGAAGCGCCTTATAAGGCAGCCAAGCTATTAGAAAAGCATATTGCATCTGGTTTAGTTAAACGTGATGACAAGAATATTTCAACGTTAGCAAATGCATGGCATGCAGCGCAGCATGTTGGTACAGCAGCCAAATATTATGGTGAGCTGGCTAAGATGACTAATGAAGCTAGGCATTACCGTAAGCATGGCATGTTGTTAAAACAAGATGAGCAGTTTACGAAAGCTATTCCTGCATTAGAAAAAGCGTTGGAACTTGGCGTTGATAATAAGGGACGCATATACATGAGTATTGCAGAATCTTATTTTTATCTTGAAAAATACAAACAAGCTAATATTGCTATCAATAAGGCAATGGAAGATCCTAAGTCGCGTAAAGCAGCCAAAGGTTGGAAAGGTTTTATTGTTGATACAGCGAGGCGTAAAAAAGTGTCAATTTAGCTAAACGCTTTATTTAACTTGTAAGTTTTGAAATATAAAAACCAGCTTAAAAGCTGGTTTTTTTTATCTCAACTATGGTGAATTATAAAAGGATACGTGTAAATTTTGATGTTTCGATAATATTATTAATAGAATGTGAAATTTTTTTTTAGGCTTGATGGTCTTTATAAACAGTAATATAACTAATACACTGCGCGTGTAAATAATTTAATAAAAAAGGAAACTTATCATGAATCTACTTAAAAAATCAGGCCTAGTATCTATAATGGGCTTATTAGCATTCTCTATTTTTGCTAGTAATGTTGCTAAAGCTGAAGTGAACCCATTTGCTGCTCAGGACTTAGTTACTTTTGCTCCTGAAAGTAAGAGTGAAGGTAAATGTGGTGAAGGTAAATGTGGCGAAGGTAAAATGAAAGCCAAAGCCAAGTGCGGTGAAGGCAAATGTGGCGAAAGTAAAATGAAAGCCAAAGCCAAGTGCGGTGAAGGCAAATGTGGCGAAAGTAAAATGAAAGCCAAAGCCAAGTGTGGTGAAGGCAAATGTGGCGAAAGTAAAATGAAAGCCAAAGCCAAATGTGGTGAAGGTAAATGTGGCGAAAGTAAAATGAAAGCCAAAGCCAAGTGTGGTGAAGGCAAATGTGGCGAAAGCAAAATGAAAGCCAAAGCCAAGTGTGGTGAAGGTAAATGTGGCGAAAGTAAAGCTAAAGGTAAAAAATGCGGCGGTTAATAATTAACTAATGTAAAATGGAATAACAAAAAACGGGCTATAAGGCTCGTTTTTTATTTCTGAGAAAGTATCGTTAAGATCAAGTAACCGTATAAATAATTCCCTGTAACTGTCTGTTTTATATTCATATACCGAGATTACGACGATCAAAAATATAATTATGTAAATATTATTATAAAATTCGCCAATATATCCTGTGAAACCTCGATTTTAATAGTCATTAAAAAATGTTAAAATGCGCTAAGTAATTTTTAATAATGTACCTACTTACAGACTACCTTCACTTTATAACTTCTTATACCGAACCTTATACATCAAGGCTGATATTTGAGCATAGATACGATGACAGTGATTGGCTGAGAGTAAGTGCACTGTTTCTTATAGTAAATTCTAACCTAGGAAAACCTTTTGAATAATAATGACGTGCTACGCCGCATACGCTATACCTTTAATTATAATGATAAGCAAATGATTGCTTTATTTGCTTCTGCTGGATTAGAGGTGAGTAGAGAACAAGTGAGTCAGTGGTTGAAAAAAGATGATGATGCAAATTTTGTAAATTGTATGGATAGTCAATTAGCGTATTTTCTCAATGGTTTTATTAATGAAAAGCGCGGCAAGAAGGAAGGGGAAAATCCAGTAGCTGAAAAGCGCCTGAGTAATAATATTATTTTAACCAAGCTAAAAATAGCGCTTAACTTAAAAGCTGAAGAGCTAATTGCTTTACTTGCTAGCGTTGACTTTAGGTTAAATAAGCCTGAGCTAAGTGCTTTCTCTCGAAAAACTGATCACAAACACTATCGTGAGTGTAAAGATCAAGTGCTGCGTAATTTATTGCAAGCAATTGATAAAAAATATCATGTTGCAAGAACAAGTAAGTTTGTCAAAGAGCCTGCTAATGAAGGCGCTAATACTGATAATAAATCAAATTATAAAGGTAAAAACCAGAATAAAAGTCAAAGTAAAAACCAAAAAAGCGAACCGTTTGTTGAAGGGGCAAGGCCGAATGCCAGTGCAGTGTATGTAAACCCGAAAAAACAGCAAGGTAGTCAAAATAACGCGTCACGAAGTGTTTTAAAACTTAGACCAGAAGATATTTATAAACAGCCAAATAAAAAATAGTAAAGATGAACAAACCAGTTAAAGCCGCTTTATTTTCAGCATTAATATTTCCCGGAGCAGGGCAGTTATTCTTAAAAAAATATCTTTCAGCAGTTTACTATGCTTTGTTTGCGGGTGTGGGCCTATACTTATTATTTTCTAATTTGGTGGCAAGAGCACAAAGCATTATTGAGAAAATCGAACGTGGTGAAGTCTCTGCTGATCTCGCCACTATTTCTGAATTAGTTTATCAACAGTCAGTGACTAACACAGAATCTTTAAATCCTGCCTTAATCATTTTCTTTGTGGCTTGGCTTGTTAGTGTAGTGGAAGCTTATCGGGTGGGTAAAAAAGAAAGTTTGTTATAGGTCGGGCACTAGCCCGACACTATGAAATTATAATACGTTTATTTAAGTATTGTTTCTTTTAGCAGCTTGAAGTTTTTCATAACCCTCTAGCAACTTGCCATGGGTTTTAAAACCTTCTAAGCCTAAACCAGGGCAATGTAATCCATCAAAAATAACGTCACCTTCAACTATTGCTAGGCAGTTTTTCATCATCGCTTGGCCATACATTAGCCCAAGAGAATTTAAGTAAGGTTTGTAGTCTCTATTTTCATCCCATTTAATTTCTAATAGTGCTTGTAAACAACGGTATTTACGGGTGTTTTCTTCATTGTTCTGATCAAGGTGTAATGCCCAGTTAACCCAATCAATTGCTTGCTCATCTTGAGCAGCAAGCGCTAACATAGCTTTAACTTCGCCAATGCGTAGATCAAACCATGTGGTTCCTGCATCTGGCGCTAAACCAATAAACTCTGCAGCTGCCATTGCATCGTTATAACCACCTTGATCAAGGCCATCAAGAATATCTAACCAATCTTCGTTGGTTAAGTCTTTCAAGGTTAAAAATGCTTCACGGAATAAAGCACCGTCATTGTTATTATTCCAAACAATTTCATCTACAGGGTAAATATCAGACATGCCAGGCACTAATATGCGACAAGCGTAGACATTTAGGTGATTATAATCTGAAATATAAATATCGAAATCCATATCGTGAATTACGTTAACTAAATTATCATATTCAGCGCCAGTATCGGCATCAAAATCCCAATCAACAAAATCAAAGTCTGGCGCGTCTTTAAAAAAGTCGTACGAAATAAAGCCACTCGAGTCGATAAAATGTAATTCAAGGTTATGAGGCGACGCTATTTCTTCTTCATCAAAGCTTGGTGGTTGAAAAACGTCAAGTTGATCAAGGCTTCTACCCTGCAGTAATTCAGTTACGGTGCGCTCTAAAGCAACTTCAAAGCTTGGATGAGCGCCAAAAGAAGCAAATACACTGCCATCTTTAGGATTAATCAACGTTACGCTCATAACGGGGTATAAACCACCTAATGAGGCATCACACACCCTTAGATGATAGCCATGGCCTTCTAGTTCACGAATGTCAGCTAATATAGTAGGGAAACGTTCTAATACTGAAACTGGAATTTCAGGTAAGCAAATACCTTCAGCAATAATTTTATTTTTTACATAACGTTCAAATACTTCAGATAAACTTTGCACGCGAGCTTCATTTTTAGTATTTCCTGCTGACATGCCATTACTAACGAAAACATTAGCAATAACGCTCACAGGAATGTAAACATCTTGTTGATCGCGTTCTCTAGTATAAGGTAAAGCACAGATACCACGTTCACCAACGCCAGAATTCATATCATAAAGCTTATCTACAGTGATCTCGTTATTAGGATCAAAATATTGCCATAAACCTTCATCCATTATGCCTGCAGGCATAGAATCATCTTCGCTGAAAAACCATTTTTCATTTGGATAATGAACAAACTCACTTTGACTTATTTTATCGCCTAAATAAAAGTCAGCAAAAAAATAGTTACAACTTAATCGTTCAAAGTATTCGCCTAGCGCACTAGCTAAACAAGATTTAGCTGTAGAGCCTTTACCGTTAGTGAACATTAAGCCACAGCTTTTGTCTTTAATATGAACCGAAAAACAGTTTTTAACTGGGTTTAACCAAGAAGCTTCTTCAATATCAAAACCAAAAGATTTTAATTTTTCTTGCATGGTAGCAATCGATGTTTCTAAGTCAGAATCTTTGCCTTTAATAAAGGTTTTTTCCATGAGGATATCCATTGTTTATAGTGGCGACTAATTTATGATTCAGATTATAGCTGAATTAGTCATTTTTATAATGATTTAAATAACATAAAATATTATCAAATTAACATTTTGTAAATTAAGATATTTTATGAGTGATCAACCTAGCACTAAACCAATAAGTGCTAAACCAATAAGTGCTAAAACGTTAATGATCCAAGGGACGACATCAGACGCGGGTAAGACGACGTTAGTAGCAGGTTTGTGTCGGTTATTTGCCAACCAAGCAGTAAAGGTTGCGCCTTTTAAACCACAAAATATGGCGCTCAATAGTGCGGTAACCCCATGTGGAGGAGAAATTGGTCGTGCTCAAGCCGTACAAGCGAAAGCCGCTAGGATAGCGCTTGATGTCGATTTTAATCCTATATTACTTAAACCTAATTCTGATACGGGCGCACAAGTGATTATTCATGGTAAAGCGATCACAGAAAATAAAGGTGCTATGGAAGCTGTGCAATACCATGATTATAAAAAAGTAGCGATGGATGCGGTACTTCAATCCCATCAAAGGTTAACGCAAAAATACCAATTAATTGTCGTGGAGGGTGCTGGTAGCCCGGCTGAAATTAATCTTCGCGAGGGTGATATTGCTAATATGGGGTTTGCCGAGGCAGCGGATTGTCCGGTAATTATTGTTGCCGATATTGATAAAGGTGGGGTTTTTGCGCACCTTGTTGGCACACTGATGTTGCTTTCGCAATCAGAACAAGACCGTGTTATTGGTTTTGTTATTAATCGTTTTCGAGGAGATATATCGTTACTAGAATCAGGGCTTACTTGGTTAGAACAAAGAACTAAAAAACCTGTCTTGGGAGTATTGCCTTATCTGCATGGCTTAGATATTTCGTCTGAAGATGCGCTTATTACTAATCAAAATAGTGATAATACAATGGTTGGTAAGCAGAAAGTTCGCATTGTCGTTTTGGTTTTTCCCCACATGAGCAACCATACTGATTTTGATGCGTTAAGATTGCATCCGGAAATAGATTGCCAATTTTTATTTGCCAAAAATCCACAAGTTGTGGTGTCTATTCCTGCGTGTGATTTGATTATTTTACCGGGAAGTAAAAATGTTATCAGTGATCTGATGTTTTTAAAGAAACAAAATTGGCACCAGGATATTGCGAAACACTTACGCTATGGCGGTAAAGTTTTTGGAATTTGTGGGGGGTATCAAATGTTAGGAAAAACAATATTAGATCCTCATCATGTTGAGGGGGATGTTTCTTATTGTGAAGGATTGAATTATTTTCCTATTACCACAGAGCTTAAAATGTGTAAAACGTTAACCAATGTGGAAGGACAACTTTACTTGCAACAAAAAAATGTCGCTGTTCGTGGTTATGAAATTCACGCAGGAAATAGTCAGTTAATTAGCAACACGCAGGATGATTTTCACAACTTACTGACTATTGAGGGTAAAAGTCATGGCTTATTAAGTGACGATAATCAAATAGCTGGTTGTTATTTGCATGGCCTGTTTGATACGACAGATGCATTAGGACTTGTGGTTAACTGGCTTGGTAGTGATATTAACCAAGGGGTTAGCATTGATGAATTAGAAAATATCGCCATTGATAGAATAAGTGATGCTTGTCAGAAGTATCTAGATATGGGAAAAATAGATCAATTATTAG
>JAWUXK010000098.1:0-26533 GCA_034111385.1 Colwellia sp.
ATGGTGCTCGCTGCGGGACTCGAACCTGCGACACCTTGCATGTCATGCAAGTACTCTAACCAACTGAGCTAAGCGAGCATATAACTTTTAAATTCTACTTGTACAAGTTTATGCTAATCCTTGTACTTTAGTCATTTCAAAAACGTTATCTAATATAAAGTAATGCTTTAATTAGTAAACTTAAGGAAAATGAAATTTAATAGCTGTTGAGTAAATCAACGAGGCGCTATGTTAGCCGTCAACTTTGTTGCTTGCAAGTGCTTTTAAGTAAATCTTTAAAAATATAATTTAATTGCTTATTTTTAAATCACTTTTTGCAGCCAAAGTGAGACGTCCTTGAATAACGTTTAACCGCCAAGCAAGTAATATGGCGGCTGCTGTTAATCCAGAGATGAAACCTATCCAAAAACCATAAGCGCCAATTCTAGGGATAATCCAGTCAGTGACTCCTAATATTAACCCCACACTAAAACCTATTAGCCAGTACGAAATAAAGGTGATATATAAAATAGCTTTAGTATCTTTATATCCTCTGAGCGCGCCAGCGGAAATAACTTGTACCGTGTCTGAGAACTGATATATAGAGGCCAGTAATATTAAGTTAGCGGCTAATTCAATCACACGCTTTTCAGTACTATAAATTTCAGCGATGTATTCTCTGAAAATAACCGAAATGGTTGCGGTGATCAGGGCAAGTATTAAGCCTAAAATAATAGCATTACGAGAATAGTCTTTTGCTTGTTGAATATTTTTATAGCCGATGGCATAACCCACCTTTATTGTTGTTGCCATTGCGATACTTAGCGGCACCATAAAGATAAGTCCGGTAAAATTAAGTGCTATTTGGTGGCTTGCCACAACCTCTGCGCCAAAAGGCACTAAAATAATAGCAACGATAGCAAATAAACTTACTTCGAATAGTAATGATAGGGCAATGGGGATACCTAAAGTTAAAATGGTTTTAATTTTAGGAAAATTAGGCCAGTAGAATGTGTCAAAAAGTGACGTTTGCTTTAACACTTTCGAGTGATAGGCATAAATTCCCATACTAATAAGCATTGTCCAGTAAACTAGTGCAGTTGCTATTCCACAGCCAGCGCCACCATATGCGGGAACACCAAATTCACCATATATAAAAATATAATTGGCGGGTATGTTAATCACTAAACCAATAATGCTTATTAACATCGTTGGTTTCGTATATGACAATCCTTCAGAGTAGTTTCTTAGTACAAGGTAAAGACAATAGCCAGGCGCACCCCAAACTATGTATTGTAGGTAATCAAATAATAAAGGTTTTAAGTTACTCTCTAACTCTATGCGGGGATAAATTAAGGGCGAAATAATATAATAAAGCCCGATAAGTGACAAACCTAGCGCTAGCGCTATCCATGCCGCTTGATAGGTTTGTTCTTTAATCGCGCTATAATTTTTTGCGCCAGCAAGTTGGGAAACAATGGCGGAAAGCGCCATAATCAAACCATAGGCAGTTAATACTAGGGGTAACCAAATGCTATTTGCTATAGCAACGGCCGCCATATCAATAGCACTAACACGCCCAGCCATGACAATATCAATAAAGCCCATTAAATTTTGAATGAGTTGGGCAATTAAAATGGGGTAGGCGAGTTTAAGTAAACTTTTTGTATGAATAGAAAAAGAAGAGAGATTCATTAAACTTGAATAATCAACAGAATAGAAGAAGCGCCATATTATTGAATAAGTGGTTTTCAAGCAAGATATTATACTGGAAATAAACGCTTTGAAACCTCAGCAAAATTTTTAAAAAATTTGTTCGTCATCGCTATCAATGACTAGTTCTATTTTTTGGTGATATTCATCGATGTGTAGGTGATAATGAATTTCTTTACAGCAAGCAGGACATTCATCGTAATAGTCTTGATCGCCGCCAGATGAGTCAATCGCTACTCTTATATGGTGTCCACAGTGTGGGCATTGAATGCGCTTTTCACTAATATTATTGTTCATAAAATTTGCCAACAAGTAAAATGTGATGATCAGGTTATATTTTATAAATAAGTATGGTTTGTTTGCGCCAAACTTCCATTTTTATCTACAGGTGTTTGTGATTATGTTGATCTCGATCAGTGAACCGTCATCGATATAATACGCGATAGTGTTGCTTTCGCTTGTTCTATGTATATTCCGCCAAAAATATTTGCATGATTAAGGATATGATAAAAGTTATAAATGATTTTTCGTTGTTCATAACCATTATCTAGCGGGTATTCAGCTTGATAACCATGATAAAAATCATCAGGGAAATGACCAAATAACTCGGTCATAGCAACATCTACTTCTCGGTCACCGTAGTAACAAGCAGGATCAAATATCATGCCTTCATCAAAAGTAAATCCAGTATTTCCTTGCCATAAATCACCATGTACTAAACAGGGGGTTACATAATGATGTGATAAAGCGTCATGGCAAATGTTAGCGATGTGATCTATGTCGCCGAGCATGATTGATTTTTCAGAAAGTAGTTGAAGTTGCCAAGCTATGCGCTGCTGCGAAAAAAATGTAGTCCAATTACTGCTCCAATGGTTTGGTTGTATGGTGTTCCCAATAAAATTGTCATGCTGCCAACCGAATTGGCCATGTGATGTTTCTTGATGCATTTGTGCTAACTGTTGCCCAAGTTGATACCACAGCACAGGTCTTGCTTTACTGAAACTTATATAATCAAGGACTAAAAAACTCCGGTCTAAACTAATGCCGATAGTTGTCACGTTAGGACATGGAATATGAGTTATTTGTTTTAATTGCTTTAGAGAATAGGCTTCAGCTTGAAAATTAATTAAGTTTTCTTTGCTATTCAATTTAACAAAAAAACTGCGTTTACCATTTGAAATCATAAAGGATAGGTTTAATGGTCGACCATTAGCGTCTATTGTGCTGCCGCTGGAAAGGCTAGCCGATAATGATTTTTTTTCTTTAATTATAAACGGCTCACCGGTATCGGCACTAATTGCTTGTTCAATGATATGCCACATAATGACCACCAATATTTGAAAGGTTTTTCCCAAAATATAGATGAAGTATAGCTGTTTTAATTCAAACTGCTTGCGGGAATATAATTATTCGTCAACTATTAGGTGTGTTAATTTATTAGGGATACCATCCCATTTTTTTGCGTCTTCTGGTGGGGTTTTAACTTCAGTGATCCTTGGCCATATTTGGGCAAATTCAGCATTTAACTGAATGAATTCTTTTTGATCGTCAGGGACTTCATCTTCTTGATAAATGGCATCTGCAGGGCATTCGACAGGGCATAAATCACAGTCTATACAATCGTCAGGGCTTATCACTAAAAAATTAGGCCCCTCAAAAAATGCATCTGCTGGACACACTGATACGCAGTCGGTGTATTTACAGCGAATGCAATTATCGGTAACAACAAAGGCCATTTTTGACTCTAGAAAATAAAAGTGAGTAATGGTGGCGATCATACCTTTCTTTTCGTTAATTTCAATCTCTTGTTTTAACTGAGCATAACTATCAGGTAAAATACCGCCAGAATTTACCACTCCCTTATTTTTTGGATTCCAAACCATGTTACGCCTAACCGATATTAAATTACCGTTGAATCACGAAGCTGACGGCATTGAGCAAGCAATACTTAAAAAGCTGGCGATAACTAAAGACGAATTGGTTGATTTTAGCCTGTTTAAACGTGGTTATGATGCGCGTAAAAAAAATAATATATTACTTATTTATACGCTTGATATTAGCACTAGTAAAGATGAGCAGTTACTCGAAAAATTTACTAACGATCCCCATGTTAAATTATCGCCAAATATGGAATATAACTTTGTGGCGCAAGCACCAGCGCAGCTAAAGCAGCGTCCTGTGGTGATTGGCATGGGGCCTTGTGGTTTATTTGTTGGTTTAGTACTCGCACAAATGGGGTTTAATCCTATTATATTAGAACGTGGTAAAGAGGTACGTGAGCGTACTAAAGATACGTTTGGTTTCTGGCGTAAAAAAATATTAAATACTGAATCAAATGTTCAATTTGGTGAGGGCGGTGCAGGCACATTTTCTGATGGTAAACTTTACAGCCAAGTTAAAGATCCGAAACATTATAGTCGTAAAGTACTGAATGAATTCGTTGATGCAGGGGCGCCAGAAGAAATATTGTTTGTGAGTAAACCGCATATTGGTACATTTAAATTAGTCACCATGGTTGAAAAAATGCGCGCTAAAATCTTTGAACTTGGCGGTGAAGTACGCTTTGGCGAAAGGGTAGAACAAATTCACTTTGAAAACGATGACACCATCTCATTTGATGAAGAACAATTAACTGGCTTTAGCGCTAAACAAGTTAAGGGGTTAACACTTGCTAGTGGTGAACATATAGAAACCAATCATATCGCTTTGGCTGTAGGACATAGCGCTCGTGATACGTTTAAAATGCTCCATGAAGAAGGCGTTTTTATTAAAGCTAAGCCATTTTCTGTAGGTTTTCGTATAGAACACGAGCAGTCAGTCATTGATGAAGCGCGTTTCGGGCAAAATGCAGGTAATGAAATTTTAGGGGCAGCTGATTACAAGTTAGTTCACCATTGTAGTAATGGTCGCTCTGTTTATAGTTTCTGTATGTGCCCAGGCGGCACTGTTGTGGCTGCAGCATCAGAAGAAGGTCGCTTGGTGACTAACGGAATGAGCCAATATTCACGACATGAGCGTAATGCGAATAGTGCGATTGTTGTTGGCATTGAACCTAAAGATTTTACTCAAGGTAAGTTTGCCGCTAACGATGATTCAGTTTTGGCTGGCATTGAGTTTCAGCGACGATTAGAAGAGCAAGCTTTTCATATGGGTGGCTCAACGTATGATGCCCCAGTGCAGTTGGTTGGTGACTTTCTAGCAGGAAGAAAAAGTGGTGAGCACGGTAGTGTTACGCCATCGTATAAACCCGGCGTTACTTATTGTGATTTAAGTGAAGCATTGCCTGACTATGCGGTAACGGCCATTCGCGAAGCGTTGCCTGCATTTGAGAAAAAAGTAAAAGGTTTTTCTATGAGTGAAGCCACGTTAACCGCAGTAGAAACACGTACGTCTTCACCTATCCAAATAACGCGTGATAGACAAACATTACAAAGCTTAAATGCTAAAGGCTTATATCCGGCAGGCGAAGGGGCTGGTTATGCGGGCGGTATTTTATCTGCAGGTATTGACGGTATAAAAATAGCTGAAGCGATGGCGTTGTCAATGTTAAAAGAATAACGGGCATAAACTAAATCTGCAGTTAAGCCTTTAGCTGAATTAAAGGCTTAACTCGATAATTCCTGGTTTGGTTTGTTGTTGCCATTTTGATTGTGGTAACTGTTGGCTCATTTGTTTCATGGATTTTAATATTGATTTCAAGGCTAATTGATCGGCAAACCATTTTGGCATTTCTCCACCATTATCAGCGATAAACCTGTATTCAATGATGAGTTGTTTTTGTCGCTTATTATTTATTATAGGGGTGAGCAACCAATGCCCCTCATAAAACTTTATCCGCACTGCACCTGAATGTTCTATATCAAGGCTAAAGTCATCTTTCAATTTTATTTCTACTGAGAGATCATCATTTTGCCAATAATGTGAATGAAGCTGCAAGTGCCTAGGCTTTAATGGCCAAATAGCAGAAAAATTAACAGTGAAAATATGGTCAGTTGCTGAAAGCTGTTTAACTATTTTACTGCTTGTTGCATTAGTTAACCACGCCGATGTGTTATTAACATCTTCTATGAATAATAAGAATCCCGAGAGGCTAGAGTTCACTATTGCTGTTGTTTTTATTTCGGTTAACTTATCAATTGTTGAGACTCTAGAGCTGACACTAAGATTTGTAGACTTTTTCCATTGTGTCCATGGTAATTCTGATGTCACAGAAGCCGCTTTTACAATATGAGCTTCACTAAGTATTAAAGTAAACACAATTACTTTAAATGTTTTAAATACATTAAATCTCAAAAGAGAAATATACAGGGATGGAGTGTTTATCAGTCATCATGTTTTGTCTTATTTAGTGACGTTATTGAATAGAATTTATCAATACTAACCTACTATGGGTGAATAGAGTGCATTGCTTTGGCGCTTTTTAAGGATTAAAGCGAAATAGTCTATTAAAACACTTGTGTATACACACTAAGGCTTTTACAATTCCCGCCTTATTATAATAGACTTCAAGCGACGCCTAGTATGTGCCGCCACTGGTAAGGAAAAATTCATGCCTGTAATAACTCTCCCTGATGGTTCAACCCGTTCTTTTGATAATGCTGTGTCGGTAATGGATGTTGCTCTAGATATTGGCCCTGGCCTTGCTAAAGCAACCATTGCGGGTCGTATCAATGGTGATTTAGTTGATGCCTGCGAATTAATTGAAAATGATGCTCAATTACAACTTATCACCAGTAAAGATGATGAAGGGTTAGAAATAATTCGCCACTCTTGTGCACATTTATTAGGTCATGCAATTAAACAATTATGGCCAGACACAAAAATGGCGATTGGTCCTACTATTGACAATGGCTTTTATTATGATGTTGATTTAGAACATACCATTACTGAAGATGATTTAGTTAAACTTGAAAAGCGTATGACTGAATTAGCACGCACTAATTATTCAGTAGTGAAAAAAGTTGGCACGTGGCAAGATGCGCGCGCAGCCTTTGTTGCCCGTGGTGAAAGTTATAAAATTGAAATCTTAGATGAAAACATCTCTCAAGATGATACACCTGCGTTATATCATCATGAAGAATACATTGATATGTGTCGTGGCCCACATGTGCCAAGCATGCGCCATTGTCATCACTTTAAGCTAATGAAACTTGCTGGTGCGTATTGGCGTGGTAATAGTGATAATAAAATGCTGCAACGTGTTTATGGCACTGCATGGGCTGATAAGAAACAGCTTAAAGCATATATTGTACGATTAGCAGAAGCGGAAAAACGTGATCACCGTAAAATTGGTAAAACACTCGATTTATTCCATTGGCAAGAAGAAGCGCCGGGAATGGTGTTTTGGCACAATGATGGCTGGACCATTTATACGGAACTCGAAAAATTTATTCGTGAAAAATTACATGAGTATGATTATGACGAAGTGAAGGGCCCATTAATGATGGATCGTGCACTTTGGGAAAAATCAGGCCATTGGGAAAAGTACGCAGAAAACATGTTCACAACGGTGTCTGAAAAGCGTGAATATGCAATTAAACCAATGAACTGTCCAGGTCATGTTCAAATTTTTAATCAAGGCTTGAAATCATACCGTGATTTACCATTACGTATGGCTGAGTTTGGTTGTTGTCATCGGAATGAACCATCAGGTGCTTTACATGGTTTAATGCGAGTACGTGGTTTTACGCAAGATGATGCACATATTTTTTGTATGGAGTCACAGGTTCAAGATGAAGTAAGTAAATGCATCAAGATGGTTTATGATGTTTATGGCTCATTTGGTTTTGAAGACATTGCGGTTAAGTTATCAACACGCCCTGATAAACGTATTGGTAGTGATGATATATGGGACAAAGCCGAAGCTGGTCTTGCTCAAGCATTAACCGATAATAATATTGAGTTTGAATATTTACCGGGTGAAGGGGCATTTTATGGCCCTAAAATTGAATTCACGTTAATGGATTGTTTAGGTCGTGGCTGGCAATGTGGCACAGTACAACTTGATTTTGCCTTACCGGAACGTTTAGGGGCAACTTATGTTGGTGAAGACAACGAAAGATATACTCCGGTAATGATCCACAGAGCTATTTTAGGTTCATTAGAACGTTTTATTGGTATTTTAATTGAAGAATACACGGGGAAATTTCCAACGTGGTTATCACCAATTCAGGTGACTTTGATGAATATTACTGACAAACAAGGTCAATATTGTGAAAAAGTTGTTAAAAAACTAAAAGAAAATGGATTTAGAGCAAAACTAGACTTGAGAAATGAGAAGATAGGCTTTAAAATCCGCGAGCACACTTTGAAGAGAGTTCCTTATTTGTTAGTTGTAGGTGACAAAGAAATGGAAGCAGGTGAAATTGCTGTTAGAACTCGAAGTGGTGAAGATTTAGGAAAAATGTCTGTTGATGACTTTATCGCTAAGTTAAGTGATGAAGTTAATACGAGAAAATAACAATATTTCGAATAGCAATTAGCCCAAAATATTTTTTGCTAATTGATACAGACTTGACACAAATTAATATTTCTAACTAGTATCGTGTTATTATTTAGAAAGTAGATTTTTTTGAATTTGAGCAAAAGTGCAGTATTAATAAATGTTAATGCTCACTTTGGATAAAATTTGTAAAAAATCAATTTATATGTAAATAAAAAAGGTTTCTGTAGGAGGAACATGGCTATTAAAGGTGGACAACGAGGCGGGCAAAAAGAGCCAGCACATCGTTTAAATGAGTTAATCACAGGTATTGCTGGCAACGAAGTTCGTTTAATTAAATTTGATGGAGAGCCGGGCGGCATTGTTTCATTGGATGAAGCATTTGACCAAGCGGAAGAAGCCGGTGTAGATCTTGTTGAAATAAGCCCAACCGCCAAACCTCCCGTTTGTCGCGTCATGGATTACGGTAAGTTTATCTATGAAAAAGCTAAAGAACAAAAAGAACAACGCAAAAACCAAAAACAAATACAGGTAAAGGAAATTAAATTCCGTCCTGGTACAGATGAAGGCGATTATCAGGTGAAATTACGTAACCTGAAACGCTTTTTAGAAGGCGGCGACAAGGTCAAGGTTACATTACGTTTCCGTGGCCGTGAAATGGCTCACCAAGAGCTCGGTTTAGCGCTTCTTAATCGTGTTAAAAAAGATTTAGAAGAATTAACCGTACTTGAATTCTTTCCGCGTAGAGCAGAAGGACGTCAAATGGTGATGGTCTTAGCCCCTAAAAATAGATAATCTTTGGTTTGACAAGTAATTAAGTTTCTATTCTTTAGTGAATAAAAATTTAATTCACCAATTTTATCTTTACGCTGGTAGTACAGGCTTGCAAGTAAATTGATTGTTTATACTTTATTGTATGAAAAATTAGTTTCGCCCTCGCTACTTAATATTTGGCATATACCCCTTCTTTTAAACAGTTAAGGGTATAAATTTGAGAGTTATCCCATGCCTAAAATGAAAACCAATAAAGGTGCTGCAAAGCGCTTTAAAAAAACAGCTAATGGCTACAAGTTCAAACAAGCTGGCTTACGTCATATTTTGACTAAACGCCGTACTAAAGTTAAGCGTCATTTACGTGCTAAATGTATGATCGCTGCTTCTGACATTAAGTCAGTTAAAAAACTTTTACGTCACGGTTAATAGGAGAAATAGAAAATGGCAAGAGTAAAACGTGGTGTACAAGCTCGTGCACGTCATAAAAAGGTTCTAAAGCAAGCTAAAGGTTACTACGGTGCCCGTAGTCGCGTTTATCGCGTTGCTTTCCAACCTGTAACTAAAGCTGGACAATACGCTTACCGTGACCGTCGTCAACGTAAACGTCAATTCCGTCAACTTTGGATTGCTCGTATAAATGCAGCAGCTCGTCAAAATGGTTTATCTTACAGCCGTTTCATTAATGGTCTTAAAAAGGCTTCTATTGAAATCGATCGTAAGATTCTAGCTGACATTGCAGTATATGACAAAGCAGCATTCACATTCTTAGTTGAAAAAGCACAAGCTTCTTTAGCGGCATAAGAATTGAATACAGACTTTAGAAAGGACGCCTAGTGCGTCCTTTTCTTTTTTGTTTAATTAATATTATTTTTACTTACCTCTGGTAGACAAATGAGTAATATTAGTTAAGCCTTAATGAATAGTTGAGAAATATCCTTATGAACTTAGCAGACAAAGTATTAGCCGTTAATAACGATCTTCCAATTCGCACTGATGCGCCAGTACACAGCGGCAAAGTGCGTTCTGTTTACTGGTTAACAGAAAGCGATAGCAAACGTTTAATTGAAGAAAAAGATTATGATGTTCCTAGTGATACACCATTAGCCATTATGGTTATTAGTGACCGAATCTCTGCATTTGATTGCATTTGGCAAGGTGAAGGCGGCATGAAAGGTGTGCCAGGCAAAGGAGCCGCGTTAAATGCTATTTCTAACCATTGGTTTAAATTATTTAAAGAACAAGGTCTTGCGGATAGCCATATTTTAGATATTCCACACCCATTCGTGTGGATTGTACAAAAAGCCAAACCTGTAATGATTGAAGCGATTTGCCGTCAGTATATTACTGGTTCAATGTGGCGTTCATATGAAAAAGGTGAACGTGAATTTTGTGGTATTGAAATCAGTGAGGGTTTAACGAAAGATTCAAAACTTACTGAGTTATTGCAGACTCCGTCAACAAAAGGAATATTAACAGATATTCCTGGTGTTCCAGAGGTTGATGACGTGAACATTACCCGTAAAAACATCGAAGATAACTTTGAAGCGTTTAACTTTAAATCACTTGATGATATAGCACTTTATGAAAAGTTGTTAACACAAGGCTTTGACGTTATTTCAAGTTCATTAGCGAAACTTGATCAAATATTTGTCGATACTAAATTTGAATTTGGGTATGTCAAAAACAAAGAAGGCAATGATAAGCTTATCTATATGGATGAAGTGGGTACTCCTGATTCATCTCGCATTTGGGATGGTGAGCAATATCGCTCAGGTAATATTGTTGAAAACTCGAAAGAGGGCTTCCGTCAGTTATTATTAAAATATTTTCCTGATCCGGATATATTGTTAAATAAATCACGGATGCCAGAGCGTGAAGCGCTAGCACATGATAATGCGCTGCCTGAGTCGGTATTGATGAATGTTTCTAAAACTTACATTGATATTGCAGAAAAAATTACCGGTGAAAAAATAGTGCTGAGCGATAATCCGAAAGCAGAAATTATTGATATTTTACGTGAAGAGTATCAACTGATTGATTAATTGATATATTAAATAAGTGTTTTTGAACGCAGTAATTACTCAGTAGTTACTGCGTTTTTTTATGCCTGTTTTATTTTACAAACACCGGGGTACAAATTATTTAGGTAAACTAAATTACTTGTTTGAAAGGGTTTTATTCCCGTTGTTTATTTCTAATGACTTGAGTGATTCGCTTCGATATTTTTTGGTTATTTTCGTTATCGTTGGCGTGATAAACTCTCACTTGATTACGGCCATTATGCTTTGAGTAATAAAGCGCATGATCCGCATGAGTGAGCATTTGGTTATATTCCGTTAACGCATTATTATCTGTTAAACCTATGCTCACTGTTAACGTTAAGTTGGGGGTAATATCAGAAAAATCGCTTGTTTCTATTGTTGTTCGTATAAGCTCACAAAAATCCCTAGCTTGTGCTTTATTTGCTGAAAATAATAACGTAAATTCTTCACCTCCCCAGCGGGCAAGTTTCACTTGCTGTGAACAACGGGGTAATAATTCTAATAAAATAGTGGCGAAGGCTTTAATTACCTGATCACCGACAAGATGTGAATAAGTGTCGTTTACCGTTTTAAAATGATCAATGTCAATAATAGCGATTGTAAGTGGGCTAGAATCTTTTTTTGCGGCTTTAAAGTCGTTATCACACCACTCATCAAAAGCGCGTCTATTGGGTAAGCCGGTTAATTGATCATGTACCGCTTGGTAAGCAAATAACGCTGTTTGTTCTTTTAAATCCAGTGTCTGTTTCGCAACCAAACGCTTTAATTGTTCTTCCCTTTGTTGAATGACAATAATTCGATAACGATAAAAAAAATATAATACTGAAAATATCAAAGCGATAAAGCCCAATTTAAATATGGGTGTTTGCCAAAATTGGAAAGGAATAATAAAGGATAACGTTGCTTCTTTGTTTAACCATTTGCCATTGGGATATTTTGCGCGCATTTTAAACGTGTATTCACCGGGAGCAAGGTTGGTAAATTCAGTGTATGTTTGATTGTTTTTATCTATCCAGTCTGTATCAAAACCATCAAGTTTTGTTTGATATTGAATGTTTTCCGACATTAAAAAACCTAAACCCGCATAATGAATGGTTATATGTGATGCGCTAGCTAATAACTGTATAGGGTTAATTACTTGGCTTTTACGATTAAGTGTTAGCGGGTATTCTTGGTTTTCAACAATAAGTTGTTCGATAATAACGGGTAACCGCCTTTCTGACATTCTTTGCAAGCGTTGATGAGTAACTTGGCTGACCCCTTTTGCTGTAGCAAACCAGACACTACCATCGTTATGTAAAGATGCTGCAGGGGTTGAGCCGCCATTTGCTTGTGAGCTTAATAAACCAACGCCTTCAGCAAATATTTCATAATCAATAATTGCCTTTTGATCGGCTAATACTTTATTGATTTGCTCCCGAGAAATTTTAAGAATACCTCGGTTACTACTTAGCCAAAATGTATCGTTGTTATCGATAATAACTTGAAATAATTTATCTATAGGTAAACCATTTTTCCGGCTTATAGCTTTAATATTGTTTGTCGTTAGATCAATGTGAATTAGCCCACGGTCAGTGGTTAACCAAATAGCATTGTCTTCAACATTAAAACCAAAGGCATATTCGGCTTTATACTTTTCATTAAGACGATAGGTTTGAATGATTCCATTTTTATATGAGACTACGCCTATGCCAGTGCCAATCCAAATTTTGCCATTGGCATCCTCAGTTAGTGCCATAATAAAACTATCAGGTAAACCTGTTTGCTTATTAAAATGACTCATTTGGCCTTCTTTTGTAATTTTCACAAGACCAGAAGCGGTGCCTATCCAAATGTTTTCTTTCGAATCAAATAATAGTGATCTAACTTCATTACTTGGTAATCCTTGGCTTTTATTGAGAAAAGGCTGCATAGTATTACCGCGTACTTTATAAACCCCACTGTTATAAGTACCCACCAACACTTGACCATTTTTTCCTTGCGCCAAACTTAAAATAGATTTTGATGTGGGATCTTTTGAATGTAAAGGGGCTGACTGAATGGAATAAACTTCGCCTGCTTGTAATTTGTTCAGGCCTTTACTACTACCAACCCATAAACTGCCATCGTTATGGGCTAAAACGCTTCGGATATAATTACCTGCTAAACCTTGTGTTGAGGTTAGCGTGATAAAAGGGGCTTCTCTTAAACGAAACAAGCCACTGCTAGTACCAACCCAAATACTATCTTCTTTGTCTTGATAAAGTGAGGATATTCGGTTGTTAGGCAAGCCTTTGCTATCATCTAGTTTTTCTACGCCATTATCGCTTAAACGAAAAATTCCATGTTTTTGTGTACCAAGCCATATATCATCATTATTATCTTTTAGCAGGCTGGTAATCGCCTCTAGAGGGAGGTCTTTATGGAGAGGGTTGAAATAACCATTATTAAAAATATAAGCGCCTTTCTCGGTGCCGACAATAAGTTGATTATTACTCGTAAGCAGTAGTGATAATACTGGCGTGTCAGGCAGGCCGAAATTGTCATTGAAATGGCTTACTAGGGTTTTGTTTTTAACTGAATATAAACCATTATTGGTTGCTACCCATAGAGTACCGTCATCATCAAGTAATAGGTTAAATGCTCTTAAGTTACCTATGATAGTCTCATCTACTTGAGTACTAACATCTCTATATACAAGTCCTTTGCCTTCTAGCGCTAACCAAATGTTTTTTTTGTCATCGTAAATAGCATGGTTCACCATAGTTGATGCATTATATTGCGGATTCCATTCTCTATTCTTACGGACAGAAACTCCTCCTCTAGCGCCAGCAACTAACAGCTCTGAATTTTGAGTAGAGGTTAAGCTTTTTATTGCTGAATCAGGCAACCCCGCTTTTGAACCTCGGGTAAATAGTTTAAATTCTCTACCATTAAAACGGGCAAAGCCTTCCCATGTAGCTATCCATAAATAGCCATCAGTTGTTTGGGTGAGTGCATTAATACCGTTATGTGGTAAACCATCACGCGTATCCCAAGTTTGGGTGAAATAATCCTGCAAAGGTAGCGGGTCTTGTTTCGATGCGTGACTGTAAAAAGGTAATAAAATTATAATCGTAATGTAAAATTTAATTATCTGGGAGAATTTATAAATCATATGGCTCAGTTAGAATGGATCTTTTAGTATTGCATTAATTACCCATCTGCCATCTTTAAGTTGTATGAGTGATAATCGCTTAACGTCTTTCAAATGGTTGTCTTGAAGATAGCCATCAAAGTAGAGGGTTATTTTTGCACTCTTTTTAAATTGTTTTCTAATTTTTACACCGCTGTCATCTGGTTTTACTACCACCTTGTCATAAGACATATTAAATAAGTGGCGAGCAACAGCCTGCGGAGATTTGTAGTGCAGTATTAGACGGGCCAATTTAGGGTCGCAAACGGAAGCCGCTTTTTTAACATCTTTTTCATTATACAGTGCATTAAAGAAGGCAACAGAAACGAGTTCAGGGTTATCGATATGAGTTATTTTATCTTCACCGCCACCGCAAGCACTGACAAGAAAAAGTGTCAGTAATATTAGAAAGTTAATTTTATACATAGCAAAAGTAATCGCATTTAAATTATATTAATTTGATTTAAGCATAACTTAAATTAATAGATAACAACAATGTTATACATAATAGTAAGCAATAAAAAAGGTGCATAAGCACCTTTATGAATTATTCGAATTAAAGAAATTGTTACTGTACTAATTCTTTATCCGAAAAACTGTCGCTGAACAAAGCGCTAGATAAATAACGTTCTGCAGAGCTAGGTAAAATAGCGACAATTACTTTACCTGAATTTTCAGGAAGTTCAGCAAGGCGTTTAGCAGCAACTACCGCAGCACCTGATGAAATACCTGCAAGAATACCTTCTTCTTTCATTAAACGATGTGACATCGCCATTGAATCTTCATTTGATACTCTTTCAACACCATCAATCATAGCTAAATCTAGGTTACCAGGTATAAAACCAGCACCAATACCCTGAATTTTATGTGGACCTGGAGTTAAATCTTCACCGGCTAGTTTTTGACTAATAACTGGAGAATCAGTAGGCTCAACAGCAATACTGGTAATTGCTTTGCCTTGCTCTAATTTTAAGTAACGGCTAGTACCTGTAATTGTGCCACCAGTACCAACACCCGCAACTAAAATGTCTATTTTGCCAT
Source organism: Colwellia sp. (assembly GCA_034111385.1). Taxonomy (GTDB): domain Bacteria; phylum Pseudomonadota; class Gammaproteobacteria; order Enterobacterales; family Alteromonadaceae; genus Colwellia. The sequence continues at coordinate 15,146 of JAWUXK010000098.1, forward strand.
CAGTATCATTCCAAATTTCAGGACCTGTAGTTTTCTCATGGATAGCAGGGTTCGCAGGATTGTCAAACTGCCCTAAAAGAACATATTTATTAGGATCTGAATCTTTAATTTCTTGTGCTTTTGCAATTGCGCCATTCATTCCTTTAGCACCGTCAGTTAACTCTACTTTAGCACCAAGTGCTGCCAGTAACTTACGACGTTCTAAACTCATGGTACTTGGCATTGTTAGGGTAATGCCGTATCCGCGAGCTGCAGCAACAAAGGCCAGTGCAATACCTGTATTACCACTGGTTGGCTCTACAATTTCTTTGCCTTGAGATAATAGGCCTTTTTCTTCCGCATCCCAAACCATGCTAGCGCCAATACGACACTTAACACTAAAGCTTGGATTTCTTGCTTCTATTTTGGCATATACTGTTGCAGTAGGCGTGCCATCACTATTTTTACTAGCAATTACACGGTTAAGTTTTACCAATGGTGTGTTACCAATGGAGGTTGAATTATCTTCAAATATATTAGACATGCTGAAATCCTATGGACTATTTTGAACTCGATTTAGTATACTTACTAAGATTAGTCTCTTATAACAAAAAAAGAAGTGATATTTTGTTATAACTTATATGCATTTATGGAATAAATAAATACTTTTCTAGTCCATTTCTAAGTACCTTTCATAAAACAATGATCAATAAATTGTAGGAATTGAATATGAGCGCTTTTCAAAGCACCAGTAACTATATTGCCTCAAAAGAATTACAGTTAGCGGTTAATGCTGCTATTGCGCTTGAGCGACCTTTATTAGTAAAAGGAGAGCCGGGCACAGGAAAAACAATGCTAGCAGAGGAACTAGCGGCGAATTTAGGCGTTGAACTGATTCCTTGGCATATAAAGTCCACTACAAAAGCACAACAAGGTTTATATGAATATGATGCCGTATCGCGCTTACGAGATAGTCAATTAGGTGATGAAAAAGTAAAAGATATTGGTAACTATATTATCAAGGGTAAATTGTGGCATGCATTTACTAGTGATAATCGTCCAGTATTGTTGATTGATGAAATTGATAAAGCGGATATAGAGTTCCCGAATGACCTATTGTTAGAGTTGAATAAATAAGGGGGTAATAAATACCAATTTAACCGACTGACTGACCATTCCCTTTTATAATGTATGCTGTGGCTCGGTATGATTTTGGTATCCGTACCATTTTATAATACCAAAAATTAACTTCCCTTAGTAATATTAAGCAAAACCACCTTTAGAAATATACTCCAGATATTGTTTAACCGCTTTAAAGTCAACGCAATCAACAGTGTCTTGAGCTGTTTTGTTAAGTGCAGGAATTATTTCTGATTCATACCATTGAAGCGCCGCTTGTTTTGACCCCGCCCATTCCTGAATGAAGTTTAAAATATATTTTTTTTGCTCTTGTTTAGTCATAGCGGCACCATATTCTAAATTAATTAACCCTCAAGATTAACCTTGAAATTCGTGGCAGACTTCATCTAAAGACAATTTTATTGGCCTGTATTTTTAACTGTTAATTTAGTTTGTAGTTCAGCATAGCAATAAGGCTTGTCCACTTTAGTAATGATATTAGTCCAATATATCCATGATGCTGGTTCAAAACACATCAAATTATGCAGTAGTCCATTAAGAGAGAAGTTCTTTTATTCTGTTTGAGTAGCTATTTATCTAATTGCAACTTAAAACACCATTTCACTGTAATGATTGATTTTAGCCATAGACTGCTCAGATATTACTAAATCCTCAAAGCCATCAATCTCAAGTTTGGCATGATTGAATTGACCAAAGATCCCCATTATTTTTTCGTATGACTGATTTTGTTCCGTATTAGGATCTATTTCATCATCATCAGGAATTTCATTTATTTCAATGGCTGTATTTTGAGGCTCTGTAATAGGATCAACGTTAGTCTCAATCTCTTCATTTGGATTGTTGGTATCAACTTCAGCTATTACATCATCATCCATCTGTTCAATCTTAATTTTAGATAATCCATCTGGAATATCCTGTGCAACACGAAAAGCATAATCAACAAGTTTAGGCTCCGCAGGCATGAATAAGAAAGCTTCTTGATTTGGTGAGTCGGTGATTCTCAATATTCTACCTAAGACTTGTCGATAGTACATTTCAGTTTTAACATTAGATAGATAACAACATACTTGAAGGCGAGGGATGTTTGTCCCCTCGGATATCATTCCAACACTAATGATCCATTTATCTTGGCTGAATCGGAAAGATTTAATTAAGTCATTCGAGTCAGTTTCATTGCTAGTAACTACAAGAGCAGTTTCTCCTTGAACTTCTTTTAAAGTTCGCTGTATTGCCCAGGCATGTGATATTGAAGAAGCGACAATTAATCCACCTGCATTATGGTTAACTTGCCGCAATGCACTTAACTTATCATCAGCCTTACGTATCAACTGTTCAATTACCTTTGTATTGGTAACGATCTCAGAGTATGGAATGATCGATTGTGATAAAAGATCCAAAAAACTAGTAAAGTGATTGGTTTTATCACCTTGTCTAACTGTTACTTTATCGTTATCTAGAACAATGACTTGAGGAATACGGCACACATCATCGTTAATTGCTTCTTTAAGACCATAGACAAAATCACATTGTATTTTCCCTGATTCATTACAGTAATCAGCAAGCACAATAGGTAAACTGTCAGAACGCCACGGTGTGCCTGTCAATGCTATTGTATAAGCCGCACTGTCCTTAATTTTTGAGATGATCTGTTCACCCCAAACGTTAGTATCTTTAGTTTCTTTAGTATTAGAACCAGCACAATGATGAATTTCATCAAAAATAACGAATACGCGATACCTATCAAATAATCGCCATACTTTCTTGTCTAGTGTGCTTAACGCCTGATAGGTAAATGAGTTTCCCATTGCACCGATAGTGCCATCAAAGTGAGTTTTGAACTGTTCACTTAAATCTTCACTAAAATCATGAGCCACGATGGATGAAGGTGAAAAACATATAACTAAGTCGATCTTATCTTGATCAAAGAGTCTTTTAGCGAGAACAGATGCCATAATAGTTTTTCCTGCACCTGGTGTTGCAAGCGTTAGAAAGTGTTTTTTTAATTCGTATTTAGAAATTGCGGAATGTATACACTCCGACTGCCAATTTCGTAGTTTCATTAATTAAGTCTCAGCGTTTGATTTTATCAGTTCATTTAAAGCACCTATTTTTCCTTTTAAAATATGATTGTTCTCTTGAACGGCCATATAGCGTTGCTTTAAATGTGTATGTAGTTCGGGGTGAATGTCTTTAAGCTCGATATATTCTTTAACAGCACCTAAACCTTCAAGAAGATCTGTATTGTATTGCTTTAAGCGAGTGGTCAATGTTTGTTTGTAGTTTTGCTCATCAATTTCATTTATCGGTTCACTTATAGAACTTACTAAGTTTTTAAAATATCCATATTCGAATAGGTTCGTTTTAATATAACGAGTAACACCTTTTTTATTTGATGTTTGTTTTTTTAACCAACCTTTTTTTACTAGCTTTAAAAGCTCTTCATATACAAAACGACGAACAGAGGCAGGATCTAATTGCTCATCCCTTTGGATCGCAATATAAGCTGTTCTGATCTCAACAGCGGAGAAGTGGTCAATATTTTTTAAAGTAAGGATATTGCCTATTTGTCTATCAATCATTCACCATTGCTCTATTAAAGAATATAAATGGGGTAAACGCCACTATGTGTGGCGTATACGCTACATGGTGTGGAGTATACCCTATACATTTAGGCTAAACAACGTGGGAACATATACCCTTTAATCTATAAGGGTGACGACAGTGAGTGAAGAGAATACAGAGGGTGACTTAGCGCTTCTTTTTGGCCGATATATAAAAGCGGCAAGAGTTAAAAGAAACATAAAACAAGAAGAGCTTTGTGGTAAAGCTAATCTAGATAGAAGTTATTTAAGTAAAATAGAGAGCGGCTCTTATAACATCACACTTGCAAAAGCTTACGCGTTAGCTGCTGCACTCGAATGTCCACTTTCCGAAATATTACCTGAAGTTAATGGAGTAAAAATTAACTAGCTTTAAATACTTACTAAAATTTTCTTCTAAATATTATTATAGAAGTTGAATAAAGTTGGAACCTTCTAAATAAAGATGGAAACAGTTAAATAAAGTCGGAAACTGGAATTATTACGTTTAAGCACCGAAAATACCTTTCAAAAAATTTAATTAAACTTTGGAATAGTTAACTTCTAAAATATAACTCTAAGGGCAGTACCTGCCACAGGTTGGCCACTTTGCTGACCTAAATTAGTTCTAAAAATCAGGCAGTTTTATGTTCACTTAGATACGATACCGGACGTTAGCATTAATAGATATTTAAGCTGTTTATAGTGTTCAATCTATCTTGTTCCTGACAGTGAGCTAAGCCACCACAGCGGTCATTGAGACTTTAACCTTAAGGGCAGTAGATCCGACAAACTGGAGATTAGACTTTTCAAATTTCAGATTAAATAGTGTATTACTCTTAAAGCACTTTAGCTCCACAGATAACTAGGATGATACAAAAAAGCCTGATAGTTCCACTAAACTTAACACTTACATAGTGGTAGTAAATAACTGGGTATTCTATATAATAGTGGCAATTAACGGGGCTACACATATCAAATCATCCTTTTAAAACAATGATTTGTATCTATTTGCATTCCGTAGAATTCAAAGTTAGCGCACTACCGTAATCTTTGCCATACTTAAATTTGAATTATTAAATTTGAATTAAAATATTAGAGATAATCTACATGTGTAAATCAAATGGATCAAAAATTAATCTAGGCTTCGCTGACGAAAAATTTCCTAGTGGTACCCATATCTGCCAACTCTACTCCAAAGATTCAGATCGTGAAGAAGCATTATTACAGTTCTTAAATAGCGGTTTGTCTGATAATGAACGTGTGGCTTGTTTTTCTGATAAATCTAACGATAGTTTTATCTCTGAATTTCTGACTCAAAAGGGGCATGACTGTGAAGCATTTAAGGAAACGTCTCAATTGGCTATCAGTCCAGTAGAGCCTATCTACTTTAAAGATAACAGCTTTAGTCCAGAGGTGATGCTAGAAACACTTAAAGCATTTCAAGAAGATTCAGTAAAAGAAGGGCAAACTGCCGCCCGTGTTATTGGCGATATGCACCCCAAAATCACTACAATTAAGGGAGGGGATCGGTTAATGGAATATGAAGCTAAGGTTTGTTTATTACTAGAAACTCATCCCATTACAGCTGTTTGTCAATACGATATCGATGCATTTGATGGGACAACAATCATGAATGTTCTTAAAGTTCACCCTTTAATGGTGGTTAACGGTGCCGTAGTGCGTAACCCATTTTTTGTAGCAGCTAAAGATATTTTGCAACAAATAGGTAGCGCAGATTAGTGGCACATGACGATGAACTTAGTAGCCAATATTTAGCCCAGCTGATGCTTTTACAGAACATGGTAGCGTTGCTACCTCAACACAATCTGAAAGAGGTTGTTATTCAAGGTTTGAATGATTTTCCAGGAGTAGATAGCGTTAATTGGAAAAATGAGACAGGCTCTTTTGAAAAACAAAATGTAATTCAACTACCGTTAAAATATGGTAAATCAGATTTTGGTTGTCTGCAATTATTTACCTCAGAGCCAGATAAATTACACCTTTATATTCCATATCTACAAAATTTTTCTTCAATGATGGCTGTCATTCTAGAAATCAAACGCAAAGAAGAAGATGCAACAACAGTCCAAGAACGTTTTTTTGAACTTGCGCCTGATCTTCTGTGTATTGCTAATAATCAAGGTTATTTTACTAAATTGAGTATTTCCTGGGAAAAAACCTTAGGTTGGTCCAGAGAGGAATTATGTGCAGTTCCCTTTCAACAATTCGTACATCCTGAAGATTTATCCAACACAGCATCAACACTGGAAACACTTATTGATGGGAAACAGGTGATGGGATTTATTAACCGCTATAAGCATAAAGATGGTAGTTATCGCTGGCTTGAGTGGGCTTGCTTTCCTGAAGAAGGAAAAGACCTCTTTGGAACAGCCCGTGACATTACCAATGCTCACGCAGTTGCTCAAGAGCAGAGGCTTGCGGCAAGCGTATACAATAATACGAATGATGCTATTTTTGTTTTTAATCAAAAGGGAGAGATTCTATCGGTCAATCTGGCGTTTACTCAAATTACTGGATTTTCATTCCAAAAAGCAGTGGGTGCTAATGTAACGATACTAAGCCAAAAAGTAACCCACAGCCCCAATCACTTTCAAAATATAATTATTGATTTAGCTCAAAGTCACGCTTGGGAGGGAGAAACCTGGTGTCGGCACCAATCTGAGCGAAGTTTTTTAACCTATTCCAATATCACGTTAGTACAAAATGAAAGTAATGAAAATACACTTCGTTTTGTTTGTGTCATGCGCGATATCACCGAACAAAAAGAGGATGAGCAACGGATTAATCAGCTCGCTTATCACGACCCATTAACTGGCTTAGCTAACCGTACTTTACTGAAAAATCGTTTAGCTCACTCAATATCAATTGCAGAACGGGATCAGCATCAGATGGCGGTTCTGTTTATTGATCTCGATAATTTTAAAGCGATTAATGACGCATTGGGCCATGATACGGGGGACCGTGTGCTCGAAGTACAAGCTGATAGATTGGTTAGCTGCGTAAGAAAATCTGATACAGTTGCACGAATGGGTGGTGATGAGTTCGTTATATTCATAGATGCGGTTCAGAATAACAATACTATAACTGATTTAGCAAAAAAAGTTATAGCTGAGCTTTCTCAACCGATAAAAATCAAACATCACCTGCTACAAATTACTTCTTCAATTGGCATATCTATCTTTCCTAATGATGGTATTGACACTGTTACGTTAATGAAAAGTGCTGATACTGCAATGTACACAGCAAAAGAGCTTGGAAAAAACACCTTTCGGTATTTCTCTGCTGCAATGATGATTAAAGTAGATGAACGACTCAAACTGGAAATAGATCTACGCAAAGCCATAGCGGAAAATCAATTTGAGATGTATTACCAACCCCGAATTTGCCTTGCGAATAAAAAAATATCAGGCGCAGAAGCACTGATACGTTGGAATCATCCAGAAAAAGGACTGATATCCCCTATACATTTCATTCCTTTTGCAGAAGAGTGTGGGCTAATCAATGATATTGGAAAAAAAATTATTTGTTTAGTGATCAAACAAATTGCACTGTGGCAACATCGTCTAGACAATGATTTTCCCATTGCAATTAATATATCTGCATTGCAGTTTAATGAAGGGAATATTGTAGATCTAATACTCCAAACATGTCTTAACCATTCGGTAGCTACCAACACCCTTGAGATCGAGGTAACTGAAAGTGTGGTGATGAGTAACCCTGAACAAGCCGTTACTATCCTTAAAGAATTAAGAAAACTAGGTATTCGCATCGCTATTGATGACTTTGGTACAGGCCACTCATCTCTTGCCTATTTAAAAAAACTCCCACTAGATATACTGAAAATAGATCAATCCTTTGTCAGAGAGATCCATCATAATCAAGATGATATTGCCATCGTACAAATAATAGTAGCTCTGGCAAATGTATTGAACTTAGTTACTATTGCTGAAGGCATTGAGTCACCAGCCCATGAACAAATTTTAAGCGAACTCAACTGTAATCACGCTCAAGGCTATTACTACTCGAAACCTATGCCCGTTGAACAGTTTGATGATTTTTGTCATGCATTACTAGACAGATCGCTAGTTGATATATAATTAAACTTAAATTACGTAATACAAGAAAAATATTACGGCAGGAAAGCGACTTAACATCAATAGTTTATTAGGCTGTTTATAGCGCTAAAAAGACATAGATCTACCTTTATCCTGACAGACAACTAAGCCACCATTGCGGTCATTCATTATTTAATTAATGTCCATTTTTGTGGAGCAAGATCATCTCACTAAAAGAAAAGATTTCTTACTTAGTTGAGAGAGCTTATTGGTTGTGCAAAAATATCTATCAGCAATCATTTGTCGTATATGTAACTGTTGGCAATAGCCCTATTGCTGTTGGCGCTTTGTAGGTCAAATAACATTTAGTTCCTGTGATAGGTATATTATTATTTGTAATACCACTGAATCCAACTAAAGCCGAGCGAGTTACATAAAAGGCACCTCCCCCGAAAGTATCTCCATAAGCCCAATCGTCTCCTAATTCTACTGCATTCGCTATCCCTGTTGTTCTATTGGCACTAGGGTAACCATACTTAATCTCAATATCAGTATTGCCATCTCTATTTATATCAATGTTTGTTATTGCTTGGTTTTGTAGCCCTTGAATTATGGATTTTCCGTATACTAATTTTGAGGCTGATAAAATAGTTCCTCCCATAGACTCAAGTATAGCTTTGTTAGTATCTGAAGTGATATTTACAAACTTTGGTACAGCAGTAACGGCCAAAATACCCAAAATAACAATGACAACTACCAACTCGATTAAGGTGAAACCTTGTTGCTTTTTGCGATTAAACATCTGAATTTTCTCTACATATTTGGCGTAAGAAGCTATTTGTCGATGGACTATATACGAGTGCCCACTTTATTTAAAAAGAACTAAGTTGTATCTGAAAATTATAATACCCCCTGCAATAGGGAGATCAAGTGTTTGTTGATTTAATTGTATTAAATTATTTGTATTAAAAAAAACAAATGGGCATTAAAACAAAGCTTTCATTAAATTTCTTTTGCGAATCAAAGTTAACAGCTGACGTTCCGCCATAGATGAGAACAGATCTATATTCAGGATGATTTTTTGCCAATATACAGTTAAGTCTGAACGAGAATAAAGCCACCTGAGCCGACATTGATGGTTAGCTATTACAGCAATCTTCTCCTTCTTGAATTGGTGGGCATTTAACAGTTCCATAAGAGCAGAAAACGCAGCAATCACCTTTTAAAGGTTTTATAATACTTTGCATGATTCACATTCATAGAACCACTGACAGGCATTGGTTGGCATTTTTTCTGTCTTACTATGACCACACTCAGGACAAGTTATTGTTGAGTTTAATTTTACACTTTGCATATTCGCTCCTTTATAGGTTTTACAATATCTAATACTGACATTAAGACCATTAAACAAGCCAATCAGTATTCAAATCTAAAATTGTTTTGACCTCTCTGGCAAAAGCGGTCATTAGCAATGATTAAAACCCTATTTCTGCTATCGGTATACAAGCGTTCGTTATGCTACTGATGATGGCTGTTAGTATCAGCCATTTTGATGATTTCCAAGTGGCCTTGTTGCACAATGATAAAAAGGCCTATTTTGGTCCAATCATTTTCTTTGGTACAACCCACTCTTTAAACTGTTTTTCTGTCACCAGCTTCAGAGCAATAGCTGCTTCTATAAGAGTACAACCGTCCTGATGAGCTTTTTTTGCTATTTTTGTCGCATTATCATAGCCGATAAGTGGATTCAGTGCGGTTACCAACATCAATGATTCATCACGTAGTTTAGCTATACGCGCTTTATTGGCAGTAATTCCAGTGATACATCTCTCGGTAAAACTCTGACAACCATCGGCAAGCAAACGTATCGATTGAAGCAGGTTATAAATAATAACGGGTTTAAAGACATTAAGTTCAAAATGCCCATTAGAGCCAGCCACCGAAATAGTGACATGATTGCCCATGACCTGAGCGGCAATCATAGTTAAGGCCTCGCATTGTGTCGGGTTCACCTTGCCAGGCATAATAGACGATCCTGGTTCATTTTCCGGAAGACTAATTTCACCAATGCCACAACGCGGCCCAGACCCCAACAAACGAATATCATTTCCAATTTTCATGACACTAACTGCTATGGTATTTAACGCCCCACTAGCTTCAACTAATGCATCATGTGCAGCTAGTGCTTCAAATTTATTGTCTGCCGTTTTAAAGGGACATTTAGTTAGCCTTGCGACTTGTTCTGCAAACTTGATATCAAATCCTTCAGCCGTATTAATCCCCGTCCCTACGGCTGTACCGCCTTGCGCTAATTGGTACAGCGCAGGTAAAATTGCTTCAGTTCTTCGGATAGCATTGTCAATTTGTGCGCGATAGCCGGAAAACTCCTGACCAAGCGTCAATGGAGTTGCATCCTGCATATGCGTTCTACCAATTTTAACTAATGATTCGAAAGACTTTGACTTTGCAGCTAATGCATCACGAAGGCCATGTAATGCAGGTAACAAACGATGATTTATCTCCTCTACAGCGGCAATATGCATTGCTGTTGGAAAAGTATCATTCGAAGATTGGCCCATATTACAATGATCATTGGGGTGAACAGGCTCTTTGCTACCAATTTCCCCTCCAAGAATGGTAATGGCACGGTTTGATATCACCTCATTACAGTTCATATTGCTTTGAGTCCCAGAGCCAGTCTGCCATACGGATATTGGAAAATGATTGTCGAGCTTTCCTGTCATCACCTCTTCAGCGGCTTGAATGATTACTTTACCAAGGGATATTTCCAACAGGCCAAAATCTATATTCACTTGTGCTGCACATTGTTTAACAATACCCAAAGCACGGATTAACGGTTTGGGCATTGTTTCCACTCCAATAGGAAAATTTATTAATGAACGTGCTGTCTGCGCTCCATAATACATATCATTGGGTACGCTCAGTTCTCCATAGGAATCACTCTCAGCTCGATAGTTACTCATAATCTTGTTCCCACTTAAAAATTCGACCATTATATAAATCAATATTTTCTTTATGATGTAGCCTAACTATAGACAAATTTACAGCGACAAAGAAATTCAGTTACTTGACATAGAATGTCCCTTTACTTTTTATTATGTTAGATATACGAAAAAAAGAAGCTAGCCGAGTCATTAGAATATTCCTTTGTTTAAGTGAACTATAATTATAAAACTATCTTGATAATATTATATATTGGAGATCCCCATGACCGATGAACCTGACTGGATGAACCCTGCTAATGACCTTAAGACACCATACACTGATAAAGAAATCGAGTTGTTTGTTGATGGCTTTATAGAAAGATTTGAAGACGAGGGGAAGATTTAAAATTCAAATTGGGCGAAACAATGGCAAGACAAAAAATTAAGGACGGTTTCATAGCCAAAGATGAAAGAAATTTACTTAATATAGAGCCTGATGGTGAAATTCATTAGTGGTTCTTTGTGGCAAAAGTTAGCGTTCTGAGATGGAAGCCGACTGTCGGGTATGAGCTTAAACCAGTCCCACAAGTGAGCAGAAAAACTTGGCTAATATCACCCTGAATATGCTTCTGAATTTGCAAAGGCTTAATGTCAGCTTATGGCTAG
>JAWUXK010000099.1:0-12593 GCA_034111385.1 Colwellia sp.
CCACTATTTTCCATCGCACGTAAACGACGTTTCAACCCGACAAGTAGATGATCTTCTTTGTATTTTAAAATTTTCGCTAGGTTGTTGTATGTTGGTGGAGGCGAACTCTTTTCAATAAGCGAAAGTAATAGTTCACGAGAAGCCACTGGTTTTTCATATTTTTTTGCTTCACGTTTAGCATGGGGATCTTTAAAAGTCACAATAATCAGATGTTTTTAATAGTTTAATTACTCTGCAGTATACCACGAAACTCTTATTTCGTGACCTGTTAACTCAGCAATAATCTCAATCCCCCCGCTCCCCTTTAATCTGAAAGATTGAGCGGGGATAGACTAATTAGTATAACTTTTACTTTTCGATGCATTGACCACTTTATCTGGCATTTTTTCCGCTAGCTGTGACAATAAACGGCTTATTTTTTTGTGCGTAGCTTTATCACCCGTAATTGCATGATGTAATTGAGAATAAAGTGCTGGATAATCTAACGGACTTCCGTAGCCTTGCTGATATATTGATGCTAAACGCATTTGAGCGGCAAGGTTATTCATAGAGGCGGCAGCTTTAAGGAAAGTAATTGCTTGATCCATATCCACTTGCATAAATTTACCAACATGATAATAACGCCCTATTTGTTCTATTCCTTCCACCAACCCTTGATCTGCTGCCAAACGCATGTAGTGTAAACCTAAAGGAATATCTTTTTTTACACAAACCCCATAGGCTAACATATCTCCCCATAAAAACTGATATGAAGGCATTTTAGCTTTAATGGCTCTTGCTTCAATGTCTTGCACTAATTGACACTCGTCAATAACTACTTGGCTTAGGTGTTTGTTTTCTTTTATTAAATTTAACAACTGATTATCAGTATAAATTTGCACAGCAGTTAGCGTTTCCCCTTTAACTAAAGGCAAAAAAAACATAAAAACGATGAACAAGAAAATACGCATATCAATTCCAAAATTTAGATATAAAAAACAAATAAGAAAAACTACAACTGTATTAACTATCGGCAATAAAACATAAAACTAAATTATTATATATTTATGATAGCTTGATACCGACACTAATTTTTACTGACAATACATTAACAATGCAATTTAAAGACCAAAATATTAAAGAATGTTAAAAGTAGATCAAACAATACAGAATTACAAAAATTGTTTAATATTGAAAAAATAGTTAAGATATTGTTAGGGTAAATTTTTTCCTAACAATGAAGTTAATTGAGCATAAATCAGATGATTGTAGAGAAGCAACTTACTGAGTTAAATATTGGACATTACGTTACAGAAATTGCCAAACAAAATGGCAATCTATCACTAGGTTCACCTGGACATATTAAAAGCAACAAAGCAATTAACAGTCTGAAAAATAAAAATATTATTTCTGTTTTTATCGATGACAGTAAAACCATTTCTAGCCCAACATCAACAAAAAACATTAATGACGGCTCAAAAGATAGAGAAACCATAAAAGCTGAAATTAAAGCAGCTAAGGTCATATTCGAAGAATCTAAAAATATTCAAAAGAAACTTTTTTCACAAGCGTTAAGTGGAATGACAGTTGATTTAGCACCCGTTATTGAAGTAACTAATAAATCTGTCGATGCTATTTTTAATAGCCCTGATTCTTTGGCTTGCATGATAAACATTCGAGAAAAAGATGAATATTTATTAGAGCATTCCGTTGCTGTTTCTGTTTATATGACTATTTTCGCTAGTTACTTAGAAATGAGTAAAGAAATTGTACAACACCTCAGTGTTGGTGCTTTTTTACATGATATTGGCAAAATTAAAATACCTGATAGTGTGTTAAATAAGCCAGGTAAACTAACTGATGATGAATTCACTATTATGAAAACTCATGCTAATCATTCCATTGATATTATTAAAGAAATCCCTGGAATTAATGAATTAAGCTTGGAAGTCGCTGCGTTGCATCATGAGAAACTCAATGGTGAAGGTTATCCTTTTCAAGTTAAAGGTGATGATATTAGTCAATATGGCCGTATGATAGCCGTTTGCGATATATTTGATGCCTTAACAGCAAACCGTGTTTATAAAGAAGGTTTTACCCATAATAAAGCATTTTCAATCTTACGCGAATTAGCTAAAAGTAATCATTTAGACTCTACTTTAGTAGATCAATTTATCCAATGCATTGGCGTATTCCCTATTGGTTCTTTAGTCCAATTAGAATCAAAAAAAATAGCCATTGTAGAACAGCGTAATAATAATGCCCCTATTAAACCGAAAGTACGCTCTTTTTATAGCGTTAATCTGCATCAATATGAAAACACTCAAGACATCGACTTAAATGATACTGACGATTTTATTGTTAAAAGCGTCAGGGCCGAAGAATTTGATCTTGATATGAATACCATTATTGAAATGTTATTAATGGATGGCTAAAATTTGTAGCTACTTGATTGTTTTTATAAAAATGTACACAATACCAAAGTCCTTAATTCTATAAAAAGAAAAAATAGGTATGGTTAATATGTCTGAGTCCAAAGTTGAATTAGAGAAAAAATTAGCAGATGTCCTTGCTAATTCACGTGCCAATGAAGCTATTGCAAAAAAGCTTTTCGACATAGAAACCCAAATTCTTAGTTGTAAATCAAGCCAAGAATTATTACAGCAGCTGCTGACTTCCATTAAAGATAAATTTAATTTGACTGGTATTTGTTTATTATTAGCAGAGCCCACACCACTTAGCTATTTGCTCAGTGGTAATATGCAAACCAATTGGCATCAAAAAAACAGCCGTAATATTGACGTTAAGTTATTACAATCTTTTCATCCCGAAAGAAAACCATTTATTACCAATAACATTGAAGATATAAAAGCAATATTACCTAAAAACTTATCTGGGCAAACTCGCTCTGCCGCCTTAACGCCATTAATTCTAGAAGGTGAGTTATTCGGCAGTTTATTATTTACTGACGGTGATCCAGAACGGTTTACTCCTAATTTAGGCACCATACATTTAGAGCAACTTGCGGTAAAAATAAGTCTTTGTTTATCAAACGCAATGATCAGAGAACAACTGGAGTATATGGCTCATTATGATCGGTTAACTGGCGTGGCTAATCGACGATTAATGGAAGTATCGATTAATGAAGAGTTAATTCGACAACGTCGTTATAACGTACCATTTTCGGTACTATTTATTGATTGTAATAAGTTCAAACAAATCAATGATACTTACGGACATGACTGTGGTGACAAAGTATTGACATATGTTGCCACACAACTACAAGAATTAATTCGTGAAAACGATAAATGTTTTCGCTATGCCGGTGATGAATTTGTTATTACATTAGCTAGCCAGACATACCAAGAAGCACTATTGGCATGTAAACGCTTAACCGAATTTTTTCAAAATAACCCTATGCCATATCAAGGGGGCTCTCTCCCCATAACAATTAGCTGCGGGGCAGCTGCTAGCGATGGTAAAAAAACAATGGATGAATTATTAAAACAAGCCGATGAGCAACTTTATTTACATAAAAAAGTTGTATCGGCTTAATAAAATTTATGAGTGATTACAAAAAAGATCAGATAGAAAAAGACGAGCCACAACCACATGTTGTTGTTGCGTTAGGGTTATTCACAACAAAACGGCTTCCTTCTAAGCTTTCAAGATAATCGACTTCACCATCAACTAAATACTGTAAGCTCATAGGATCAATAACCATTGTTACTCCCTGTTTATCAATGGTCATGTCACCATCATTCACTTTTTCATCAAAGGTAAAGCCATACTGAAAACCAGAACAACCGCCACCCGTAACATAAACCCTAAGCTTTAATGCTGGATTTTCTTCTTCAGTGATCAAAGATAGCACTTTGTTAGCCGCTGCATCAGTGAACTTAATTGGTAATTCTGGAATTGAAATTGGATCAGACATAGAACTCTACTTTCTACTTAAAAAAAAGGTAAACAAAAGGGAAACATTATAAATCAGGGTAATTATCTTAAACCTGACTAATTTAATCAAGTATTATTCCAAGCTCCAAGATAGAGTTTCCTTAAGTTTTTGATATTTTTGCCATTTACTTTTTGTTAATATCGCTGAGACTTCTATATTTTCAGCAATAAAGCCTTCAGGCAAAGTAAAATCTCCTGAAATAACTTGGAAATATTTAAAACTAAACGATAATTTTTTCTTAGTAACCGTAGAAATATCCGCTAATACTAATTGACTGGGTTTATTTGCCAAACTGCCCGTCACGATTAGATCAACATAACCTTTGGCGTAGCGTTTTTTAAGTTGCTGCTGTACTAGCGTAATTTGAAAATTATAATGATTAGGGCTTTGACTGGCTGAAATTTTCACATTATCAATCACTAAACCGTTAGCTCCTTTTTCAGGTGCCATCACTTTTTCATAAAACCCTAACTGCTTTTTTAGCTGATAATGCTCATCAGCCATTTCATTTAATGTAACTTGGGCATTTTGGTTCGCCAATTGCTCTACAGTCAACTCGACTTCCAATGTGTGAATTCGCTCAACTTGAAGGGCTTGTTCTTGATACAACTGTTCAAGACGAATTTTTTGTTGTTCTAAGGTAGTAGACTGAAAATTATGATAATAATTACCTAATCGATAGCCCGTAAACAAACAGAGTGCCATCAGAACAAATAAAAAAAATGCCGATTTATATAGCCCTAAACGTTCGATGACCACGGTAAGATTTATTTTTGCTAACCAATTCATGTGTAACGTATAATAACCCAATAAAAATGATGTGAACTAACACTAGCCACTAATAATAATGAAACCTCTTAACGCAATAAGAAGAAACTTAGCTTTACCTAAAACCTCGTGGCAAATATGTTTACTTGCCATTATTGGTGGGCTTGCATCAGCATTATTAGTTGTTTTGTTTACGCTCACTATTGAAGAAATTCAACAACTCTACCTAGTTAAGCGCGACAACTATAACACCTTAGATGAAATAAGTCGTTTTGATTTACCTATCATTGGCTCTTTGATTATTTTACTGTTTGCTTGGATAACGGGCTATGAATATTTAAGAACAGGCATTCCTTTTGTCTTATATCGTTTAAAAGTTGCCCATGGCGTTATTCCGTTAAAGAACACCTTAAATCAATTTTTTGGAAGTGCAGTAGCGCTTGCTTCAGGTTTTTCAGTCGGCAGAGAAGGACCGGCTGTCCATTTGGGTGCAGCATGCAGTAGTTATTTAGGCAGTCTTTTAAAGCTTCCTCATAACAGTATTCGTACTTTATGTGCTTGTGGTATAGCCGCAGGTATAGCCGCCACCTTTAATACACCTATTGCTGCTGTGCTTTTTGTGATGGAAGTTATAATGCGTGAATATAAAGTACATATTTTTATTCCTATAATGCTGGCTTCATTGGTCGGCTCTATTGTCACTAGCTCTGTATTTGGCACATCCCATCACTTTGAATACTTCCATAAGATTGAATTAATCCATCAGCACTATATCCCTTTAATTTTTCTTGCCATTTTCTTAGGTGTACTTGCTGCCGCATTCAATAAGAGTTTAGTAGGTATTATTAAACAAAGTGCAAAGTTTCATATCGTACCAAGACTATTACTCGCTGCACTAATCACCGGTAGTTTAGGCTATTTAATCCCCGGCGCTATGGGTACAGGTACAAGCGCGATTGATGTATCTTTAGCTAACAACTGGCAAATAGGTTTATTGTTCAGTTTATTGCTCGCTAAATTTTTAATGACAACTTTTGCTTTAGGCTTAGGTATCCCTGGCGGAATTATTGGTCCTATCATTAGTATTGGTGCTATTACAGGCGCATTAGCTGGCGCATTGGTTATGCAAATTTATCCTAGTGAGCATATTGGTAGTGACTTTATTTTAATGGGAATGGCTGGTTTTATGGCTGCAAGCTTAAATGCTCCATTAGCAGCATTATTAGCGGTTGTTGAATTATCTGGACAGTTTGAAATAATTGTACCTGCGATGATTGTTATCACTATTTCATGTGTTATTTCTGGTCAATTATTTAAAAATCGTTCAATTTTTACTATGCAACTTGATGTACAAAACCTTATTTACAGTCAACCTCCCCTTGAGAAAACGTTACAAAAGGTGGGTGTTTTAGGGTTAATGATATCAAAATTCGAATTAGTAGAGAAAGCATCTAAACCTGCACTTGCAGGCCTTATAATCAGTAATGACATTAACGTTCCCGTCATTAATAAAACCATTAAAAAAGTCACTAAACATGGTACCGTTGTCGAAGAAATCGAATATTATTGGGCTGAATTTAATGAACTAACTCCCTTAGAGAGTAATTCATTGAGTACGAAAGGTGACCTAAATACTCCTGATGAAAAGGTTATCGTCCAGGCTTCAGATAGGATGCATTTACATCAACTTATCCCTATCTCTCATCAAGCAACATTATCAGAGGCATACCACCTATTAATTAGCCAGCGTTGCGGCGGAGTATATATATATCAAGATAATATTAACGATATACTGGGTATAGTCACCTTTGAACAGATTAGGCATTATTTGGTCACAGGTAAATTAATGGCTGAAAAAATAGGCCAAGTTGAGCAATAACATTGCTTCTTACATATTATCCACACAAATACATTAAAGGAAAATTAACGCAATGAACGAGTTTATAATAAATCACCTTCTCTGGTTTAAAGCTTTTCATGTGATTTTTATGGTTGCTTGGTTTGCTGGTATTTTTTATTTACCTCGCTTATTTGTGAATCATGCTGAAACTTCTTCAAGAGAAGTATCAGAGCATCTAAAAGGCATGGAAAAACGCTTGCTTTACTTTGTTACGCCTTTTGCCCTATTTACCGTATTACTCGGTTTAGCGCTTATTTATGCTTATGGCTATCAATGGTTCGTCTCTGCAAAATGGTTACATATTAAGCTAACTTTAGTTATCTTATTACTGGGTTACCATGGCTATTGTTTTAAACTAATAAAAATATTTCAGCTAGATAAAAATACCCGTTCAGGAAAGTTTTATCGAATATTCAATGAAATTCCTGTGTTAGTCCTGTTCGCAGTAATTATTCTTGTCTACGTTAAACCGAGTTAATGGCTGTGATAAAGCGTTATTTATCCCGTTTAAATCACCGGTAAGTAACCCCGTCATTGTTAATATTTAATTGAAACTTGAGCTTTTTGGTTATTTTGCCAATAACGAGTAAACTGCAGTTAGGGGTTTTAAAATGCAATATTATATAAAGCTTGCCGTTATTATGGCTTCCTTCTTTACTGTTTTCATTAGCGATAGCAGCTCCGCAAAAGGAAGTGAAATAATATCAATACAACCTAAAATTGTTGGTGGTGAAGTTGCTAACGATGGTGACTGGCCATGGCTTTCAGCCTTAGTTTATACCTACAATGAAATATCAACCACATTAACCGTCGAGAATAGCAACTATGTAAGCCAAGCCTTTACCGGTGGCTTTATTGGTAGTGCCACAGGGAATACAGTTGATTGTGGCATCGGTGATACTGAGTGCTTCAATGCCACTGACAAAATTTGTTTAATTGAACGTGGTGAAATAAATTTTTCTGTCAAAGTAGAAAACTGTCAAGCTGGCGGTGGTATTGGCGCCATTATTTTCAATAATAAAGAAGGTATAATCAACGGCACCTTAGGTGAAAACTTCACGGGAACAATTCCGGCAGTTTCCATCACTCAAGCTGACGGTGATGTTTTACTAACGCTTATAGGCGCAAGCGCTAGTTTAACGGTTATTGAAGAGGCTGCGTCAGCTCAATCATCAACCTGTGGTGCCTCCTTCCTTGGTGACAAATGGGTATTAACCGCATCACATTGTGTTGACGGTACTTCTGCTGATCAGTTAAAAGTTAACGTCGGTGAATATAACTTAAGTGATGGCGCTGAAAATGCAAAAGCTGTTAAGCGTATTTACATGCATGCTGATTACCAGTTAGAGGTTGAATTAAACAATGATATAGCCTTAATTGAATTAGTTGACAGCGTAGACAACCCCGCAATATCACTCATTGATTTAGCCTCTACAGAGCAATTATCCCTGCAAAATAGTACTGTAACCGTTGCCGGTTGGGGTGGTAGGCAAGGTTACGAACCTAACAATGGACCTACATCAAATTTTCCGAATATATTACATCAAGTTGAGTTGCAGTTACTTACTAACGATGCATGTAAAAACATATTTTCACAATCATACACTGAAGCATTTACGGGAACATTTACACCAGATGATATTGATATCACTACTGCGATGATTTGTGCTTATATTCCTGGCGGGGGAAAAGGCGCGTGCCAAGGGGATAGTGGCGGTCCGTTAATGATTAATACCAACGAAGGTTGGCAACAAATAGGTATTGTTAGTTGGGGAATAGGTTGCGCTGCGGATGGCTTCCCCGGTGTTTATACACGTACAGGGCTATTTAAAGATTGGGTTAATGAAATCACCCAAGGCATCGCCATTGATCAGGTTTTTGACTTTCCCATCCAAATAATAGACACCACAGCAAGTGCTCACCTGAGTGTCATTAATAATAGTAATTTATTTGGTAATTTAACATTTACTATTAAGGGAAGTAGTAATTTTACTATCGCTAATGATACTTGTAATCAGATAGCCATTGGAGCGACCTGCCCGTTACAAGTTAATTACCACTCAACAGAAGCAGGAATTCATACCGCTAAAATTCTAATTACCTCTGATAATAGCGACATCCCCACCAGCACAGCTAAAATTTCTGCGCAAACAATTGCATTAGCCAGTAATTTAAAAGCGCAGCTTTCTAGCACTGACGATGCGTTAACTTGGTATAGCGGGGGTAACTTGCCTTGGCAACTTGATAACACTGACATTGCCATTGTTAGCGGCAATATTGCAGATAACCAAAAAAGTATCGTCATGGTTACTGTATCAGGAGAAGGGGAATTATCATTTGATTGGTCAGTATCATCAGAGGAAAACACTGAAGAACCAGACAAACCTTTTGATGCACTCTATTTATATGTTGATGATGAGTTAATTAAATTTATTTCTGGAGAAGTAGCTTACCAAAATGAAACAGTTAACTTTTCTTCTGGAGAGCATAAAATCACTTGGGTATATCAAAAAGACCCGTTTACCACCGCAGGTGATGATAATGCCCGTATTCGTAATATTACCTTTACGCCAATTGGTGGTGTAACACCACCCGCCCCCACACCCGAAACAAACACTAGCAGCGGTGGCGGTAGTCTAACTTTGTGGTCATTAGTATTCTTGGCTATATTAAGGCTGCAGCGAAAAAAAGTAACTTGGTAAGTCATTAATTCTATTCGGCCATACAAGTGATTTTAAAAAGTACTTTTTTATGCTATATTTCTGCAAATTTTTTCTCGAATACTTTTCAAAATGATGAATTTTCAAGGTAGTCATATCCTGTCCGTTTCACAACTTGATCGTGAAGCAATAGCCAGAATATTAGATATATCAGCAAAAATGGCCCCGTATGCGGCTCGCCAGAAACGATGTACCGTGCTTGAAGGGGCGATTTTAAGTAATTTGTTTTTCGAACCTAGCACCCGAACTCGGGTTAGCTTTGGTACGGCATTTAACCTGCTTGGTGGTTATGTACGAGAAACTGTCGGACAAGAAAATTCATCACTAAGCAAAGGTGAATCGTTATTTGATACCGCACAAGTGATCAGCGGATATTCTGATGTTATCGCAATGCGCCATCCGCAAATGCACTCCGTTGAACAATTTGCTCAAGGTAGTACTGTTCCTGTTATTAATGGCGGTGATGGCGCTAATGAACATCCCACACAAGCGCTATTAGACCTGTTTACAATACAATCAGAAATGATGCACTTTCATAAGGGCTTAGACAACCTTGATATTGTGTTAATGGGTGATTTAAAACACGGCCGAACAGTGCATTCACTATCTAAACTGCTGAGCCTTTATAATAATGTCAAAGTGACTATGGTGTCGCCCACTGCATTACAAATGCCTGAAAGTGTTGTGTCAACGCTTGAAAATGCCGGTCATCAAGTCATTATCACGGATACGATGGCAGGAAACTTATCTTGTGATGTTATTTATCAAACCCGTATTCAACAAGAACGTTTTGCTAGCAAAGATGAAGCCGATTTATACCGCGGTCACTTTAGTTTAAACAAAAGCATCTATCAGAAATATTGCCGTGAGAATACCGTTATTATGCATCCGCTACCACGAGACTCTCGGCCTGAAGCAAATGAATTAGACATCGATTTAAATGATTTAGACAGCTTAGCTATATTCAGACAAGCGCAAAATGGAGTATTAGTCAGAATGGCGCTATTCGCCTTAACTTTAGGTGTTGAAGATCAATTAACTCAATATGAAAAAGAAGTAAACTGGCACACAAATAAACGCTAGACTCCTTTTAACATCGATAACAATTATTAAATTTTCCTTATTTACTGAGTAAAAATCTCCCCTATTCAGGTCAAATAATTAACCAGTGAAAAAATAAAGAGTAAACTTATGACCCAAGCTACAAATTTAGTGACAAATAAGTCCGAAGAACTATTTTCTCAAGCACAAAAAGTAATCCCTGGTGGCGTTAATTCTCCGGTACGCGCATTTAAAAGTGTTGGTGGTACGCCATCTTTTATTAAACGTGCACAAGGTGCCTATATTTATGATGCCGATGATAATGCATATATCGATTATGTCGGCTCATGGGGACCTATGATTTTAGGTCACAACCACCCTGCAATTTTAGATGCTGTGATCAATACAGCGCAAAATGGTTTAAGCTTCGGTGCTCCTACAGAGCTAGAAATAACCATGGCAGAAAAGGTACGTGAATTAGTACCTTCGATGGAATCATTACGCATGGTTAGCTCTGGCACAGAAGCAACTATGAGTGCTATTCGCTTGGCTCGTGGTTACACTAACCGCGATAAAATTTTAAAGTTTGAAGGGTGTTACCACGGTCATGCCGATTCATTATTAGTTAAAGCAGGCTCTGGAGCATTAACCCTAGGCGTACCAAACTCTCCAGGTATTCCTGCCGATTTTGCTAAGCATACGTTAACCGTTAGCTATAACAACATTGAGCAAGTCAAAGAAATATTTGCTCAGTACCCTGATGAGATTTCCTGTATTATTGTTGAGCCTGTCGCAGGTAATATGAATTGTATTCCACCTGTTGAAGGCTTCCTTGAAGGCTTACGTGAAATCTGTGATCAATACAGCTCAGTATTGATTTTTGATGAAGTAATGACTGGCTTTCGGGTAGCATTGGGTGGCGCTCAAGCCCATTACAATATCAAACCTGATTTAACTACCTTAGGTAAAGTGATCGGTGGCGGTATGCCTGTAGGTGCTTTCGGGGGTAAACAAGAAATTATGGATTACATTGCACCTGTTGGTCCAGTTTACCAAGCGGGAACATTGTCAGGTAATCCTATAGCTATGGCTGCAGGCCTTGCCTCATTAACAGAACTAGCCCAAGGGGATAAGCAGAAACAACTCGCTGATTCTACAGAAAAATTAGCCATGGGATTAAAAGCGGCTGCCGAACGACACGGTGTTAATTTAAGTATTAATTATGTAGGAGCTATGTTTGGTTTTTTCTTTACTGATGATGAACAACCAATAACCACGTTTGAACAAGTGATGGCGTGTGATAGTGAGAAATTTAACCGCTTCTTTCATTTAATGTTAGAACACGGTGTTTACCTTGCACCATCATCGTTTGAAACAGGCTTTTTATCTACTGCACACAGCGATGATATTATCGAGAAAACGCTAGAAGCTGCAGCTAAGTGTTTTGCACAACTATAAATGAGTTAAGTTGTATTAGTTAAGTCTATAAGGCTTTAAGGTATATAAACACCTTAAAGCCTTTTCATTATTAAACTTACGCAATAAATTCATCAAATAGTTGCACAGTCACGGTTTCTCCCGCAGTCACTCTCCCTTGTTCTGCAGCTAAAACGATAAAGCAATTAGCCTTTGCTAAACTAGATAAAATACCAGATCCTTGTGTTCCCGTTGACGAAACAATAGTTTCCCCCTGCTCATTAACACCCAGTATACCCCGTTGAAAATCCATACGTCCGGGAGACTTTCTTAAATCATTGGCAGACTTTACCTGTAATATTGTTCGCTTTAATGGCTGTGAATTTTGCATTTTAGTTAATGCAATCAAGGTTAATTGATGAAAGGTAACTAATGCTGACACTGGATTACCTGGTAAGCCAAAAAACACGCTGTTAGGTAACTTGCCAAAAGCAAACGGTTTTCCCGGCTTCATCGCTATTTTCCAAAAACCAATTTCACCTAAATCATCTAATACGGTTTTAGTGTAATCAGCATCGCCAACAGAGACACCTCCAGATGAGATCACCGCATCAGCTTGTTTATCCGCACTAACAAAAGCAGCTTTAATCGCGTCAAAGTCATCTTCAATCACACCAAAATCAATCACATCTACATTTAATTTTTCTAACATAGCTCGCAGCACAAAACTATTGCTCTCATATATGTCACCTGAACGTAAGGTTTTCCCTGGTAATTTTAGCTCATCACCCGTAGCAATTAGTGCCACCGT
>JAWUXK010000100.1:0-25825 GCA_034111385.1 Colwellia sp.
TCAAACAATTATCAGCCCCTTAAATGGGCGTTATCGATACAAAATCTAATCTGAATTGCTTTTCTGTGCTTAATAGCTAATGCCAGCTATGTGGCAAAAGTGACGATTACAGAAACTCATGTTTTGAGTTTATCTTATGGCTCATACTCAATCAGCACCTCAACAATTTCAGCCGTGACTTTCGGTAAAAGTTCGGTGTTCGGTTTGGTTATTCCCATAAAAATCTTCAACTTAGTGCATTGTGTTCGGTCAACTTCTTGACTGAAGTTCGGTAGGGTTTCGGTTTCAAGAAAACTTGAAATTTCTAACTGTAAAAAACGTTCCTTTTCTTGAGGTTAGGACACGAATTTCAGTGGTTCTGTTTGTCTCATAATCGGCAAGTCCGCAGTTCAAGTCTGCGAAGGCCCACCATTTTCATCTTTCTTTTCAAGTAGTACCTACTAACTTAAATGAACTCGTATTTTTTAATCAAGTAAGCTTAATGTACCTTGGGTGCTCTATATGCAAGTAACCGCTAAAATAACCGAGATAGTGACTATTTCAGAAACCGATCTAGCAGCTATTGAAAGCTTCTTTTTAGGAATCGGAGCTGCAGCCATAGCTGTTGTAGCTTTTTACGGTGTATACAGATGGAGAACAAAATCCATTGATAATAGAGTCCATAATAAAAGAATATAAAGAGCTTTAACCATAGAAGTATTAAACATACATCGTTGCAGCATTACTTTACGTTTCCTCACTACTTCATTCGTTTTTCTTACCTTAAGTTGTTCAAGAAAATAATCCTTTGCTTTAGACCCAACGACTACTAATTCTAGTGCCAACTCAAATTAGAAAAATAATTCCACATCCACAATTACAACTTCACCTCGACAATGCTAAATCGATAAACAACCGCCTCGCCATTTCGACGTTTTCAGCGGTGTAATCAATTAAGGCAAACAATAAATATTTATGACTAAATTTTAAAGTAGGTATTTATTTATAAAGGTATCAATCGCTGTTAAGGCTTTTATTCTCGATTCATTTTTTAATAAATAATGGCCTTCACCTTTAAGCTCTACTAGTTGAACCTCTTTGTCTGCATCTTCTAACGCATCAAAAAAATCATCGGATTGCCCAAAATCAACCACTTTGTCTCTTTGACCGTGAATTAACAATATTGGAATTTGAACGTCATCGACATAATTTATTGGTGAAATAGATTCAATAAAATTAGAGTTTTTTCCTTTGGTATTTATTACTTCTTGCCAGTAACTGTATGTTTCACTGTTTTTTCCATATTCACGTCTTTCAAAAGCTAACATTTCTTCTACATCGCTGATGCCATTGATGGAAATGGCACATTTGTATAAATCAGGGGTAAAGGTTGCTCCTGCTAATGCGGCATAGCCACCATAACTCCAACCAAAAATACATACACGATCGGGATCAATTATATTTTCTTTACTGAGTGTAATTACTGCATCCGTAATATCATCTTGAATTTTTTTACCCCATTCGCCTCTACCCTTTGTTAAATGATCAATACCAAAGCCTTTTGAACCTCTAAATTGAGGTTGAATCACTAGAATTCCTCGGCTGGATAAATACTGTGCAAGCCAGTCAAATTCTATTTTGTCATAAGATTCAGGACCACCGTGAGGCATGACAACAGCAGGTAGTTTTTTTCTATTTTTACTTTTAGGGTAGGTTAATAGTGTTGGTATAGTTAAACCGTCTCTTGCTTCAAAACTGTATTCTTCAACAGGGCTAACGTCTTTTGCGGAGATTTGTGGACGACTTGCTGCTAAGAAACGGAAACTATTATTAGCAAACATGAAATACTCGCCAGCTTGTTCACCGCCTTCTATTTGAAAAATCATTTTTGACCAGTTTGGTGTATGGTCAACCAAAGTAAAACTATTATCAGGCATTGCTTCTTGAATTAGTGCAAAGTTTTTAGTTAAATTCTTGCTGAAAAATGCATAGCTAGGTTTATAACCCGAATATCTAACACCATAAACAACACGTTGAATATTGGTTAGTACTTGTTCAACATCAGCATCGTCTCGGTTAAAGATAGGCTCTGATATGGTTCCATCTTTTAATGACATGGTGAAATATTGTCGACGTCCATTCTCTCCGGTTGTTGTCATTACTAGTGATTTTCTATCGGGCGTTAACCCTGCAAATGAACGATAACGATAGGGTGTGTTTTCAGTAAAAATATCGACCCATTCACCATCTATATAGCTTTGCACCTTATGCAGATTGTATTTATCATCAAACCTTTCTCTAGCAATAGGCTCTCCATTTTTATCAACAAAAAAATCAACCGCATCATGTGTACCAATAAATATCTGTTTAGGTCTTTTCTTTTTCGCAAGATTCACCTTCATCAAGGTATAGGTAATTTTTTCCTGACCGTAAGTCACTGTATTGGCATCAGAAGAGCTTTTAGTATAATAGGCAGGCATATAAGCAGTATTTTTATCTGGCGATAAACCTATAATGCTTCCCAGACTTGTTTGTCCTTTATAAACACCATGACCTGGAGTTAACAGTTGTCTAATTTCTTTTGATTTAAGATCATAAATAAAGGCGCTGCTTACATTGTGCATACCTGTAAACCCTGGCATTTTTTGATAATCAGAGGCCCTTAATATCACTCTAAAGTTATCAATAAAGTAAGCTGATTTTGCATCTATTCCGCTTAACACTACACCACCTAACGTTTTGCCGGTTTCAATTTCCTTTATGAGCAATATTTCACGGTCGTTTTGTAATGTTCGGTAAGCTAGTCTAGTGCCGTCGGGTGAAATAGTCATTAAGCTTATTTCAGGATATTGCGCATAAACTTCGAGAGGGAGCGGCTTAATGTTAGCAATTGAAGGGAAACTAAGAAAAATGATTAAGAAAATGATGAAGTGAGACTGTCGCATAAAAAAGTCCTTTTATTAAAGTATGAAAACTATAACAAAACCCAAGAAAAAACACTATAAAAGAGGCCTGATGGTATAAAAACAGGTTAAGACGGGGTGAGTGGCGATATATGTCCAAATAGTAAATAAATCTACCTTTGTACTTCTCTATTTAGGAGAAGCAACATGTGTAGTCTATAATTTTAAGTAAATAGATATAACCCATATACATTGAGTATTTTAGTCGGCTTTGTGATGCCCAAAACAATCAATGTAAATTACTAGATTAATATTGTTAGCCAATGTGGTCGTCATCTAACGTATGTTATTACGCTCAAGCTTTTATCGTTAATATCCAGTAATACATATACTATTTGGTGTATATCTTTCATTTAATAACAAGAATATTTAGAAGGATTTGCGATGAATAAAAAATTTGCTTCATATAATTGGCAAGATCCAATGTTGCTAAATGATCAATTAACTGAAGAAGAGCGAATGATCAGGGACACAGCGCATGATTATTGCCAGCATAAATTACAGCCTAGAGTATTAACCGCAAATCGAAATGAATCATTCGATGTTGATATAATGAAAGAGTTTGGTGAGCTTGGTTTACTCGGTGCTACTTTACCTTCTGAATATGGTGGTAGTGAAGTGAACTATGTGAGTTATGGCTTAATCGCACGTGAAGTTGAGCGAGTTGATAGTGGTTATCGAAGTGCCATGAGCGTGCAGTCGTCTTTGGTTATGCATCCTATATTTATCTTTGGTAGTGATGAGCAAAAAAACAAGTATTTACCTAAACTGGCTAGTGGTGAATATATTGGCTGTTTTGGTTTAACTGAACCTAACTCTGGTAGTGATCCTGCATCAATGAATACTAGGGCTATCAAGGTTGATGGTGGTTATACGCTGATGGGAAATAAAATGTGGATAACCAATTCACCCATCGCTGATATTTTTATTGTCTGGGCTAAATTAGCAGGTGTGATTCGTGGTTTCATTCTTGAAAAGGGCATGGTGGGTTTAACCGCCCCTAAAATTGAAGGTAAATTTTCGCTACGTGTTTCTATTACTGGCGAGATAGTGATGGAGAATGTTTTTGTGCCAGAAGAAAATATATTTCCAGAAGTAAAAGGTTTAGCTGGGCCATTTAGCTGCCTTAATAAAGCGCGTTACGGTATTTCTTGGGGAAGCTTAGGCGCGGCAGAGTTCTGCTTTGAAGCTGCCCGTAATTATACCTTAGATAGAAAACAATTTAATCGACCATTAGCTGCGAACCAGCTAATACAAAAAAAATTAGCGGACATGGAAACTGAAATAACCTTAGGCTTACAAGGTTGTTTGCAAATGGGACGACTAATGGATAATGATCAATGTCCTATTGAGTTGATCTCTATGATGAAACGTAATAATTGCGGAAAATCATTAGAGATAGCACGGACTGCCAGAGATATGCATGGAGGAAACGGTATCAGTGATGAATTTGGTATTATTCGTCATGTAATGAATTTAGAAGCAGTGAATACCTATGAGGGAACGCATGATATTCATGCCTTGATTTTAGGTAAAGCTATTACGGGCATACAGGCTTTTTATTAAATTAATAGGGTGACCGAAGTGCAAAAAACGATTACGAATTTGAATGGCACTGTAAAAGAGCTTATTGAGAAGACTACCATCAATGGCTGTTAGCTTTTTTTTTAGGTTTTTCTATGACATTATTATATCAAATTAGCATTATTCATTATCAATATACGGGCAAGTAGGCAAAGTATTTAGCTAGAATAAATGTTAAGTTGTCCAGTATATTACTCAGTAGGAAATAGGATAGAAAATATGATGAACTCGCGTGAATACGCCTTACAAGCTAACGGCTCTTTTGCTTTGCCTGATGCTTGTTTTAAAGTAAAAGCATTGATGGAAGATGAAAGTTCAGTAATCAGTGATTTTGCTGATGTGATTAGCGTTGATCCCTCAATGACTTCGCGCTTGTTACAAATCGCCAATAGTGCTATTTATCGCTTCCCTGGTGAAATCAGTACTATTTCTCGAGCGATTACCGTTATCGGTACGCAAGCCATTTATAATATGATGCTAGTGGATGTTGCCGCTTCAGCATTTAAACATTTTTCTAACCAAGCGATTGATCTTAAACGTTTTTGGCGAATGAGTGTTTTTTGTGGCTTAGTGACAAAAAACTTAGCAATAAAAGCGGGTATCAAAGATATTGAGCGACTTTTTGTTGCAGGTTTATTGCAAAATTTTGGTGAGCTTCTCGTCGCTAAAATTAGCCCTGAAATTGCCCAACGTTGTGAGCAATATAATAAAGATAACTTACCTTGGGATCTTCAAGAACTCGCATTAGGTTTTACTTATACAGATATTTCTGCTGAATTACTTAAAATTTGGCAATTACCAGAAAAAATCATTATTCCTATTCGTCATTTTAATCAAGCTCAAAGTAATCAAATAAATCAGGATGTTAAAGTGTTAAACTTAGCGTCAAGGTTAGCGTTACTTGATAGTCATTATGATGAATTTGACTACGATACTTTAATTGATCAATCACTTTGCAATAGTTTAGGATTGACTCAGGCCGATATCATCCAAGTTTCTGAAATTGCGGCTGAGGATGCTGTTGGTATTCTCACTGTGATGAATCCTAAATTATTCTCTAAGTAGGTTTCCATAGCAAACACCTAAAGTGGACAGAATATCGTACACTTTAGGGAAGTGAATGCTTTGCTGAACGAAGACAATGCTAGAAAATCTTGCTAGCTCAATCATTTATAAAAACGATAATAAATAACAATAAAGGGCGTATATGAGCGCATCTAGAGAGCATTTTAGCTCACGTATTGGTTTTATTCTTGCTGCTGCAGGCTCTGCTGTCGGTATCGGTAATTTAGTTGGTTTTCCAGTCAATGCGGCGAAAAATGGTGGTGGTGCATTTTTATTGATGTACGCATTATTTGTTTTTTTAATTTGCTTACCTGTCATGATTGCCGAAATGGCGGTGGGGAGAAAAACAGCCAAAGACCCCGTTGGTGCATATAAATCGTTAAGCCAAAAAAGTAATTTATGGGGAGCCGCAGGTTTTTTGGGAGTGCTTACCCCTTTTATGATTGCCGTATTTTATATGGTGATAACGGTATGGATTTTTGGTTACATAATCTTAACGCTGACCGGTAATTTAGATTATTTAGCCAGTGATGGCGGTTTTGGAGAATTCATTAATAGCCCGTATTTATTTATAGCGATGGCCGCTGTTGCCGGGATTGTAAATTTTATTTTAGTGGCGGGTGTTAAAGAGGGTATCGAGAAAGCGGCAAAAATATTAATGCCGACATTATTTGTCATGCTTATTATTATGGTGATTTTTGTACTCACACTTGATAATGCGATGGTGGGGGTGAAATTTTTCTTAATTCCTGAAATTAGTAAAATAACACCAAGTGTTGTTAATGGTGCTTTGTCACAAGCCTTTTTCTCTTTGTCTTTAGGGATGGGGATTTTAATCACCTATGGTTCATATATTAACAATCAAACCAATATTCCAAACTCGGCCAAACTAGTGGCCATTACCGATACCGGTGTCGCTTTTATTGCCGGCTTAATGATTTTACCTGCGGTATTTTCTTTTAATCCTAATGTGAACCCAAATGAACTAAGTGATAGTTCAGTGTCATTAATCTTTACTTTTTTACCTAAAATATTTTTAGCGCTACAAACGTCTGTTGGTTACATCGGGGCGAGTGCAGTCGCTGCTTTTTTCTTTACGTTGATATTTTTTGCGGCAATCACTTCGTTAGTTTCTATTCTTGAAGTACCCGTTTCTTATTTAGTTACTGAGAAAAAGCATAGTCGTAAAAAAGCCTTGTCAATTTTGTTAATGACCGCCGGAATATTAACAGTATTTGCAAGTGTATCGTTTGGTATGGTTACCTTCTTTACTGAGTTTACTTCGTACGCCGGTGGTACAAAATCATTTTTTGATGTCGTTTACGATGTGTTCTACGACACAATTTTGCCACTGAATGGTTTCTTACTTTGTGCGTTTGTTAGTTACCGTTGGAAGAAAAAGAACTTATCTGAGCATTTAAGTATTGGTAACGAGGGTTATATTGGCTCTTGGGTTGAGAAGTATATTAATTTTTCGTTAGGTACTTTTATTCCAGCGATTGTGCTTGTTATCTTCATTAATACCGTTTTGCAAAAATTCTTTGCGGTGAGTTTGTTTGGCTTTTAACTATTATCAGTTTCTAATTAAATTATTTTGAGTAAGAATGCCGGTCGATGTTATTATTGCCCGGCTTTCTTTTACCCATAACTGATATCTTTCCTATGATTGAATACATTTCTTCGACTAACTTTACTGACTGTCATCGCCTTTTTCATGGACGAGGACATGCTTATGACAACTTATCTCATGTCAATGTGGATTGGTTCTCCCCCGTTATTTTAATCACCCTCTATCAAGCTGTAGATGAGGTTTGGCTTTTAGCACAAGCAAAGGCATTACAATTACGCATTAATGATTGTAAAAGCGTGCAAGTGCAGCGTAGATACGAGAAGTTTTCTCCCACACAGGTATTACTTGGTGAAGCGATTGAAAAAACGATAGTGACTGAAAATGGTTTGTCCTACCACATTGAATTTGGCAAAGCACAAAACAGTGGTTTGTTTTTAGATATGAGTAATGGTCGAGCTTGGGTAAAAAAACATGCAGAGAGTCTGAATGTACTTAACCTGTTTGCTTATACTTGTGCCTTTTCTGTTGCAGCCGCCGCCGGTGGCGCGAGTAAAGTGGTTAATATCGATTTAAGTAAAGCGTCTTTAAGTAAGGGGCGAGAAAACCATCAATTAAATCAGCTAGCAAAAAAAGACGGTAAAAAAATTATATTTGAAGGGGTAGATATATTTAAATCGAATAGTCGTATTAAAAAATACGGGAAATATGATTTACTGATTTGTGATCCGCCTTCTTTTCAAAAGGGAAGTGTAAATATTGAGCGTGATTACGCTAAAATTATTCGTCGAATACCTCAATGGATGAACGACGGGGCTAAGTTGATGTTATGTTTAAATTCACCAGATCTCGATGAGCAATTTTTAAAAGAAGAAGTTGCACGTGAGTGTCCAGACTGTATTTTTGAACAACGACTAGCTAACCCTGAAGTATTTAAAGAAGCACATAAAGGTAAAGGTCTAAAAGTACTGATTTTTACTTATCAACCATAAAATATTATGCCTGTTTAATCCTTTGTTTCTCTAACTCTAAAGAAACGGGCAAATCTCGGTATGCCTGCTTGAGTTTTACCGTTGTATTTAAAGGTAATTAAGCTGCCAATCGCTGGTGGCTTATGACGATCTTTATCAGTAAAGCCAGAGCCAATATTAAAGACTATCCCCTCATTTGTTTTGACTTGAATAGCGCCTAATAGGCCTTGATATTTACCTTTTCCTTCCCTGTGTGCTATCACTATTGCTTCAGCATCATCGCTCTTTTTTAGCTTCATTATATTAGCCGTTCTACCGATATGATAATAAGCCTTGCCGTGATGTAACATTAACCCTTCACCATTATTTTCTACTACTTTATTGAGGGTTTGATGAAGTTGAGCAACCGTAGTGATTTTAAATTGCTTAACCATAGATAAGTAGGGTGAGTTTACTGTGTTTGTTAATTTCTGCATGGACGTTTTTCGTTCGTTAAAGCTGCCACCATGCTTTGGAAGGTCAAATACCATAAAGCGTACAGTTTTCCAGCAATTATCATTAACTGTTTTTTTTCTGATGCAGGAAAGTGTTTGCTGAAAATGGTTTCTTTTAATCCATAATTCGCCATCCATAACACGATTTGGCCAGTTGATAGTGAACCATTTAGGGGTAGATATAAGGTTTCCTTGGCGTGTTAATAATTGTTTTCCATTCCAATAGCCGCGCATACCGTCTAGCTTTTCAGACACCCAATACTCATTAATATCAGTAATTGTTTTATAGATTGTCGCTTGTTGAATCGCTGGCTTTGATTGAGGCGCATTTTCGGCCTTTAACGAAAAAAACAAAAGTAAAATAGTAATGAATAATTTCATCAGTAACATCCATGTCTGAGTAATTAATTTAATCATAGTTTACTTTTTGGTCTAGTATTAATATTTATAAAAAATGTTTTTAAAGCATTTCAGGGAAAAGTATTCAAGGATTGAATAAATGCATCTTATTAAATCGGTCATTCTAATTAGCGCGCTATTATTTTTTATTCCCGAAAGCGAGGCTAAAAAACGCTGTAAACCATTATTGGAAAAATTACATAATGTTCAAGCCATGCAGCGAAATGGATATTCAGTTAAACGTGGTATTAGTTTACGCGCAAGAGAAGATAAAGCGCGTGATAAATGGTGGCAATGTGAAAAAGGGCTAGGTAGGAAAACAAAAAATAAAAAAAAGGTAAAAAGCACTAAAAAAAGCGCCGATGATAAGCGTTATACATCCAAAAAAATATCCGCGGGTACACCTTTTAAAACAACCAATGCCATTGTTATTAAATCAAAATATCAAGGCAATAAAAAACAGGCTTGGATTAAGTTTTATCAACAGCCTGCCCAGTGTAATCGACCCAAAAGCTTAGCTGTTTTTGCTTCTTGTAGTGAAGACAAACAAGCTCAACGAATTAATTTTGAGCAGCAGTATAAATAAGCGTTGAATTAAATAACTACTTAATTGTTCTTGTAAGCTATTTTTGACTCTCTATATTGCGCAACCAATTTATCAATATTATCTTGGTTGTATTCACGTAGACCACTTAACAGCATATGCTTTTTACCATGGCCAACTATTTCACCACCACTGATTAAATCAAACTCAAGCCAAGCGTCACCACGCTTTCCTTCAATAGTTAAACTTGTTTTTGATAGTTTTAAAGTCACTTCAGTAATATCAAGGCGATCTAAACTTATGTTCATGCTTTGATACATGACCATTGGGCGAGCAGGGTTAATCATTACGTTACTTTCTGCCATCAATTTAACTAGAATATCAGGAAATGTATGACCAGAAAAATCCACATATGCTTTCGTTAATGAGTTTATTAACGCTATACAGCATGTTTTTTCACCGCTTGCTTCAACAGATAAATAGGTTTTATTATTGCTATCTACAATGTCAAAATTATTAGTTATTTCATTTGGAAAAGTTAATGCAATACCATCGTTTACCATGCCTGAAAAGTTAAAGATCATTTCTTTGTGTAGGCCTGATTTAGCAATGATGACTGCAAATAATAAATCGCCAGGTACACAGAAACGCTTAGCTTCAATATTATGTAAAGGGTTAAAGTCATCAGCGACTTGTTTTGCAAAATCACTCCCTTGTTGACGAGTAAAGGTGATTTGCTCATTGTTAATAGGGCAGTATTGTTCAATAAATCTTTTATCTTGTGACATATTTACAACTTATATTTTGAAATGAAATTGAGTACTGAATGGATAAGCTTTAGTACTACGCCAACGAGCAGGCATTCTATCAGTACCCGGTTCATAAATCGAAATAAATGAAAACAAAACTAACTCAGCAGACCTCTATTTTATGTTAAAAGGGCTGGTATACGCTAATACTAACTGCTCTTTTTTATTTTTAGTCAGTGTCCGTAATTGGTATTCTCGCTTACTGGCTGTGCTTTTATCCTCCGCGACTTCACTATAAACAAGTACAACTGGTCGTCTTGCTCGCGTATACTTTGCTCCTAACTTAGTATTATTGTGTTGGTGCAGGCGTCGTTTTATATCGGTGGTGATGCCGGTATATAAACTATTATCCTTACAGCGAAGAAAATAAACGTACCAAGTATTGTTTTGAGTCATTAATCGAAAATGTTAGTTAATTTAAAGAATGGTAAATAAAAGTGCTAGAAATATCAAATACTGTTAGCTTGGCTGATTGGGAAATTGAACTGACTGGAATAAGAGCGACTGGTAATGGTGGTCAACGAGTCAATAAGGTTGAAACCGCTATACACTTACGTTTTGATATTAAGCGATCTTCGTTACCAGCGATATACAAAGAGAGGCTATTAAAACTATCAGATAGCCGCATAACAAGTGATGGTATTGTCATTATTAAGGCTCAATCATTTAGAACCCAATCAATGAATAAAGATGATGCCTTAAAGCGGCTAAAGGAATTGATTTTATCAGCAATGGTTGTCAAAAAATCTAGGCGGCCAACTAAGCCGACAAAAAGCTCAAATCTCAGACGACTCGATTCAAAAAAGAAGACTAGTTCTAACAAAGCATTACGCGGAAAAATCCAACATTAGTGAGTGTGTTACAGTTGAACTGACTCTAAAATAAATGAAAGAATACAATTTACTATCTAAACCAATTACAGAGAATAAGCATGCCAATAAGTGAGATAGGCGCTGTAGAAAAATTAACAGCGCAACTTGATACTAATAACTTAGTACAATACCAATTACCTTTAGCAACAATAAATTCAGATACGGGTGAGAAACAAAGTATTGCTTTAAACCCTATTATAGGCAAAAAGCTCACCTTAAATTTTCATGGTAAAATTGCCTGTAAACATTGCGGTAAAACGACTAAAAAAAGTTACTCTCAGGGTTTTTGTTATCCTTGTATGATTAAACTTGCACAGTGTGATATGTGCATCATGAAGCCTGAAACTTGTCATCATCATCTCGGTACTTGTAGAGAGCCAGAGTGGGGGGAACAACATTGTATGGTAGACCATTATGTTTACCTATCGAATACCTCATCGTTAAAAGTGGGGATAACTCGACATACTCAAATACCAACGCGATGGATTGATCAAGGGGCTACACAAGCTCTACCTATTTTCAAAGTACGTACTCGCTTACAATCTGGATTGGTTGAAACCGCATTGGCTGAATTCATTGGTGATAAAACTAACTGGCGGGCAATGCTCAAAGGAAGTAATGAGGCGATTGACTTAAAAGCTGAAGCTAAAAGATTAATCCCTCAAATAACGGAGCGTTTAGATGATATATCACTTAAGTTTGGTGATGATGCTGTCCAATTGTTAGATGAAAACATCGTTGATATAAATTACCCTGTTAGTCAGTATTTGACTAAGATTAATTCGTTTAATTTTGATAAAACCCCCAGCGTCTCAAGTGTTCTGTTAGGGATAAAAGGCCAATACCTTATTTTTTCAGAAGGGGTAATTAATATGCGTAAGTTTTCTTCTTATCAAATTAGTGTGGAATATTAATGATATAGAGTACTCTGTTTGGGCTAAAGTGTGCTAGGTTTAGTAAAGGGGATTTTTATTAACTCATAATGAACATTGTTTCTTTCCACTGGATGAATAATTTATATGAATGCCGTTGAATACGCTAACCAAGTCAGTGAAATATTTGTTCTGTCTGACTCATTTCTTCGTATTAAAGAATTGATTGATGATGAATCATCAACGATTGATGATATCAGTGATGTCATTTTAGTTGATCCTGCGCTAGCGGCTACTATTTTAAAGTTGGCAAATAGCGCTTTTTTTAATTATCCCGGCAAAATAGACACCGTTTCTAAAGCGGTATTGGTGTTAGGTATTACCGAAATTTATAATTTAGCTATCGCCTATTTTTCATCACAAGCATTTAAAACGTCTTCAGCCAATCAAAGCTATTTGGATGATTTTTGGGAAAGAAGTGTTGATTGCGCTTTACTGACTAAATACTTGGCTTGCCGATTAAAAATAAGGAATGGAGAGCGGTTTTTTATCCTTGGTTTACTACATAATCTTGGTGAACTTGTTGTACAACAAGTATCACCTGAGAAAATAGAGCAGTGTTATAGTGACGATATTGCCTCCCTACCTTGGCTTAAACAGCAAGAGGTTTTATCTTTTACCTATGGCGAATGCAGTGCTGAGTTGTTGAAGTTATGGCAGTTACCCCATAGTTTAATCACGCCGATTCGCCATCAAGATGAAACTGACCTTAGTCATGTGGATACAGGCTCACAATTACTCTTTATTGCTAAACGGATTATGATGCAAGAAAAGGTCTTTAGCACAGATTGTTTTCAAGAGTTGGTGTCTAAGGAAGAGTTAACGTTGTTAGGAATTGATAAAGATATATTACGAGAAGCCGTTAATTATTGTAATTTAGAGCGGTTGAGTATCTTATCGATATTGAATCCTAGTGCTTCTATGATTTATTGATTTTTACTTTGATAATTTTTCAATAAAAAAGCGAGTACCCTAAGGTTACTCGCTTTTTTTTAGCTTTTAATTAATAAAAATTAAAGAGCTACAATGTTCTCAGCTTGAGGGCCTTTTTGACCTTCAGTAACTGTGAATTCAACTTTTTGACCTTCAGCTAAAGTTTTGAAACCTTCACCAACAATCGCGTTGAAATGAGCAAAAACGTCAGGACCATTTTCTTGCTCGATGAAACCGAAACCTTTAGCTTCGTTAAACCATTTTACTGTACCAGTAGTAGTAGACATAAGAGTCTCCCAATTTATTTATGAGTAATGTAGCTTCTTCCATTTATTTTTAACAAATAAAATGAGAAAAGCAGGGTTTGCTAAAAAGTGTTGCTATTACTTATAAAACAGGACGGGTTATTTAATACGGGTCAAAAACCTATTACGGGTATTCAAGCAAAACATAACATCGAAATGGTGTACAAAAATATAAAACTAACTTCAAGCGCTATGGATTATAAAGCTGTGGCGGGTGTTGTCAATAGATGTTATGGATTTTGACTAGGTAAATACAAAATAAACGATTTTGCTAAAATACAAAATCGTTTTAATGTTGATGTGATTGTTCAGTGAATACCTTTTTATCATGCCAACGTAACATTGTTAAATGATTACCCCAAACGCACCCAGTATCTAATGGGTAAATGTTTTGGTGGGAGCATTCACCCATTAGGGCGGCCCAATGGCCAAAAACCCAAGGCGTTTTATCAATGGTTGATGATAATTCATACCAAGGTAATAAAGTGGTGTCTACTTTTTGATTGTTATGAATAGCAAGAGGAGAGGATTTGGTTTCGAATTCTAGGTTTTTATTTTTAAAACAGTAACGCATGCGGGTAAATGCATTTATGGTGTAGCGAAATTTGTCTATCTTGCTTTTAGCTTGCGACCAATTATTAGGCTTTTCGCCATACATTGACGATAGCCAAGTGTTTCTTTCAGGAGAGTTAAGGCGCTGATGGACAAAATCTGCTTGTTCAATGGCTTCTGTTAACGTCCATTGAGGTGAAATGCCCGCATGACTCATGTAGGCATCATCGTTACCTATTTTTTGTAATAAGGGTTGTTGGGCTAACCAATTTATTAATTCCTCTACATCATCGGCATTGAGTAAGGCGTTAAGTTGATCTTGTTTTTTTACTTTTTTTATACCGGCATAAACGGCAAGTAAATGTAGATCATGATTGCCTAGTACCACTTTTGCAGATTCATTAAGTGATTTAATAAAACGTAGTGTTAATAATGAGTCAGGGCCTCTAGCAACAAGATCACCTGCGACATAAAGTTGATCGACTTCACGATTGAACGATACCTGCTTTAATAAAGCGGTTAATTCTTTATAACAGCCTTGAATGTCACCAACTAAATATATAGCCATGTTATCTCTAACTTTTTAGTCATTAATCTTGCTCTTGTGCTCTTTTCATTGCCCGTCGTGAAAGTTTTTTGTTGTCAGTTTCAACTTTCTCTGGTGGGTTATCAACAATAAAGTTAGCTAGCATGATGTAATCATCAAGGCTTAAGTTTTCTGGACGTAAATTAGCATCAATATTAAGGCTCTCTAATTGAGCAACGCTAATGAGGTTTTTAAAACTATTACGAATGGTTTTTCTGCGTTGATTAAATGCGGCTAAACAAACGGTATTCAGTGCGCTTATGTCTTTTACTGGGTTTTTTATATCACTGTGTGGCACTAATCTTACGATCGCTGAGTCAACTTTAGGTGCAGGTTTAAAGGCTTCTGGACCTATCTCCATTACAGGGATTACTTGGCATTGATATTGGGTCATAATTGATAATCGACCATAAGCTTTACAGTTTGGCCCAGCTGCCATGCGTTGAACTACTTCTTTTTGTAGCATAAAGTGCATGTCTTTCACTTTGTCTTTAAAAGTGAGCAAATGAAAAATTAGTGGCGTAGAGATGTTATAGGGCAGGTTACCAAAAATACGTAATGGGTCTTTATTTGTTGCTAATTGTGCAAAGTCAAAACTTAAGGCATCGGTTTCATAAATGGTTAAGTGAGGTGCTAAGAATGGGTGGTGGCGTAATCTTTTCGCTAAATCCCTATCAAGTTCAACAACAGATAATTTTTTTGCGCGTTCTATCACGGGTTCAGTTAACGCACCAAGGCCAGGACCAATTTCGACTAAATTCTCTCCGGGCTCAGGATTAATAGCGTCAATAATATCGCTAATAACAGCATCATTATGAAGAAAGTTTTGGCCAAAGCGCTTTTTTGCTTGGTGACCCAAATGGGTTTTACTGTTCATGAAAGTATCTCTTATTGTCTGGCTAAAGCCTGACCTGCATTATTTACTGTTATTTACTAAGTCAATTGCACTGTTAATGGCTTCTATCATACTACCGGAATCTGCTTCTCCAACTCCTGCTAGTTCTAATGCGGTGCCGTGATCTACTGAAGTACGAATAAAAGGTAAACCTAAGGTAATATTTACGGATGAACCAAAGCCTTTATATTTTAAAACAGGTAAACCTTGATCATGGTACATACTTAAAATAGCATCAGCATCTTCTAAGTATTTCTCCTGAAATATTGTATCCGCAGGTAGGGGACCAATCACATTAATGCCTTCTTCTCTGAGTTCGGCAAAAGCAGGCTCCATTACTTCTATTTCTTCTCGGCCTAAATGACCATCTTCACCGGCATGTGGATTAATACCGCAAGCATATATTTTTGGACTTTTTATGCCAAACTTACTTTGTAAATCTTGATGCAGTATACGAGTAACTTTTTGTAATCTATCAAAAGTAATCGCTTTAGATACATAGGCAAGAGGTATGTGAGTGGTTACTAACGCAACGCGTAAACCTTTTGTCGCTAACATCATTACAACATCAGAACAGTTAGCTTGATGAGCAAAATATTCAGTATGACCGCTAAAAGGAACACCAGATTTATTGATTAGGCCTTTATGCACAGGGCCAGTTACCATGGCTGCGAATTCACCAGACATGTTTTTATCACTCGCTACTTTTAGTGTTTCAACAACATAAGCACCATTAGTAGTATCAAGGGTGCCTGCGATACAAGCCCCTCCAAGTGGTATATCTAATATGGTTAATGTACCAGCGACTTGAGGAATGGCTTCAAGGCTCTCATCATAATCAATTATGGATATCGGTAAATTAAGCTGTTGCGCACGCTGTATTATTAGCTCTTTTGAGGCAACTACGACTAGCTGTACCGGCCAAGACTGTTGTGCTAAAGAAATAACTAAATCAGGCCCTATACCTGCCGGCTCTCCGGGTGTAATGGCAATTCTATTAGTCATTTCTATTTTTCCTGTTCAAAAATTTGGATGTAAGCTTCATCGCGAGTTTCTTTTATCCATCTAGCGCTTTCAACACCAAATTTACGATTGTGGAGAATTTGATAAGCACGGTTTTGGTTCATTTGTGATGTGGCATCAACCATACGGCGATCATTAAGTTGGGCAATATGCCAACCAAATGATGAACGAAATGGTTTGTGATACTCACCTATTTTCATTGAGGCTAGTGCCTTCTTAAATGCGGGATCATAACTGTTTGGATCTGCCCAGCCTAAATCGCCGCCACGAACAGAAGTAGGCCCTTCAGAAAACTCTTTGGCTAAGTCGGCAAAGGTGGCTTCGCCAGCGTTAATTTTATCCAGCATACCTTGTAGTTGCGCTTCTGCTTTCGCTTCGCTCAAAATAATAGATGGTTTTATTAATATATGGCTAGCGTTGACTTCTTCCACTTCAACAACTTGACGACCACGAATATCAAGTACTTTTACAATACTAAAGCCTAAACCGGTTCTAATAGGGCCGACTACAGTCCCCTTATTTTTGCCATCAATGAGTTCTGAAAAAAGTGTTGGCATTTCGTTGATATTTTTCCAGCCTAAATCACCGCCGGATAAGGCATTTGTACCGCCTGATGAGGCAATGGCGATTTTAGTGAAATCGGAGCCACTATTGAGTAATTCTATCACTTTATCTGCACGCACTTTACTTGCGGTCAAATCTGTTTGTGTGGCCTCTGCAGGAATTTCAATTAAGATATGACCAAGATGATATTCCACATCATTATTGGTCTGCTCTTTCATTAATTCTAATAAATTAGAGACTTCTTGTGGTGAAATATAAATTCGGCGTCTAACACTATTACGGCGAACTTCACCTGAAATTAGTTCAGTACGAACATTTTCACGATATTTTTCATAATCGTCACCACTATTGATAATGGATTGGCGGAATTGAGATATGGTTAATTTATTTTCTTTGGCTATATTAGCGATGGTTTGATCTAATTGAGCATCACTAACTTGTACACCCATACGCTCTCCAATTTGCACAATTAAACTATCATTAATTAGTTTATCCATGACTTGTGTACGTAGTGCCTTGTCCGAAGGGAGCGCTTGGTTATTACTTTTGGCTTGTTGTTTTATACTTCTTAGTAAGTCTTTTACTTCTGATTCAAGTACGACACCACTATTAACAATAGCGGCAACTTTGTCTAACATTTTTTCTTTTGCTTGAACTTGTGCACTTAAACCTGAATAAAATATGCAGGTAACGAGTAATATTTTAACTAAATTTTTCATGAATTATATATCTTGTTTATGGTACTTTGTTAGTTTTTATATGTTTGACTTTTATAAATGATTATCTTGATAAGTCACTAATTTTGTAAGTAATATGGGCGTTTATAGCCGAATATACTTGAGTCAAACATTTCTTGTGTGCCGATTGGTCCTTGAGTGCCATCTAGCCCTTTGATGATGAACTGTAGCACGAAACCACTATTAAATTCATCGCGGTTTTCATTGAAAAGGCCATCATCGCTTAAGTTCGAGTTTATATATCTATGGTACGCTATACGTATAGCCCAGCAACAACTTTCATATTGTAATCCGGCATAGCTTTCTAAACTGCGGCTTTGTTGTAAGTCTTCGGTAAGTCGCCCTACAAAAGCCCAATCTTTATTAATAGCGAAGCTAGCCAATAATGAAGCTTGCTCTAAGCTACTACCTGAGACATTACGAGTGTACCTATGGTTCAATTGAACTGAATTATATTTATCAATTTGGTAGTTTAGTGACATTTGACTTTTATTTGTGAAACTTTCACGCGTGTTGTATTGAATATCACTACTAATTTGCCATTTGTGATTCAATCGATAAAATAAATTTGCGGCGAGAGAAGATTGTTGGTTTGTTGTGGGCTCTACAGCGTTATTGGTATTCAGTATGATCTCATCAAAGATATTATTTTCAGATAAATACTGTATTCGACCGACGCTTAAACGAAACACTTCGAGATTTGATTCATCAAGCACTCGACTGGTGATACCCCAAGTATATTGATTGGCACCAGAAATTCTATCTAAGCCGCTATAGCTTTGGTCCCTAAATAAGCCATTGTAATCATCTTGTAAACTTGTTGTGTCGTAAAGGCCTATGTC
Organism: Colwellia sp.; assembly: GCA_034111385.1. Lineage (GTDB taxonomy): Bacteria > Pseudomonadota > Gammaproteobacteria > Enterobacterales > Alteromonadaceae > Colwellia. Next base: position 18,617 of record JAWUXK010000100.1, read on the forward strand.
TGTTTGGTCTTTTTCGGGAATATATAAATATTGTACCTGTGGTTCAATAGTTTGGGTGTAATTATGGCCAAACAAGGAGAGAGTTCGGTCGAAATTGATTCCACCGTGGAATCGTACTTTAGGTAGTGTACGGTTAACATTTTTTGTTAATTCACTTCCTATTTGAATGTCGCTTTGTTGGTAATAGGTATGTAATAACTTAAACTCTGAATTTAAAAACCACGCAGGGGTTGATACAGGAAAGCTTAGGCCCGCTTCGACATGGTAACGATTAGCGCTGACCTGTTGACTGTTTTCTGCAGCAAAGCTCGTTAATTCAGAGTAAAGTTCAAATTGTCCCTGAAATGATTGCTCAGAGAACAGTGTAAAGGGTTGCTGAGCTGAAATCTCAATTTGCGGCAAGGTTTTATAGCTAGGTTGGTGGTTACCAAGCACTTCAAAATCTTGTATTTTTATTGTACTTTGCCAGTTTTCCCCAAAATAAGAAAGTTCAGCGACTTGGTATAAATAAGCATCGTTTGAGTTGTATTCTTTTGAGCCAATATCGACTAAATAGTTGTCATCACTGATGGTCGTATAATCTATATAGGCACGAAAACCCTCTGAAAAGGTACCGACATGTTGCAGCCTAGCAAGGTAACGGGCATCGTCGTTAGCGGTGATTTCAGCATCTTTATTCAAGTACTCTACATTAATACTACCGGATTGCAGGCCTGATAAGTAACGAAATTCAGTTTTTAATTGTGTGCCACGCTTTGACATATAATGAGGAGTAATTGTCGCATCAATATTTGGTGCTATATTCCAATAATAAGGTGTTTCTATTTCTAAGCCTGAATTACTGGTGGTACCAATTTTAGGGTATAAAAACCCACTCTTTCGCTGTTTTGAAACAGGAAATGTAAAATAGGGTAAGTATAAAACGGGTACGTCGAATAGACGTACTTGCGCATTGTAAGCTTCCCCTGTACTACCATCGGCAGATATATCTATTTCAGATGCCTTTATTTGCCAGTCAGGTTTATCACCTGTACAGGTTGTAAAGGTAGAGTGTAATAAACTTAAGCCATCTTTTGAGTTGATTTTTAACTCTTCAGCACTACCGTGACCGGGGGTGCCATACAGTCGATACGAGGTGTTAAGCATAACCGTTGATTTGTCATTTTTACTGGCATTTAGCTCATCAGCATGTATATCAATACTTTGGCTTTGATAATGAATATTTCCTTGCGCATTAAATTTCATCAATAATCGATCAAAGGTAAGTTGATCAGCCGTTATGGTTTGGCTTTTATCGACAAGCGTGACATTTCCACTAAAATCGGCCAGTTTATCTTGTTCAATACTAGAGTAATTAGATGTAATACGAATGCTATCATCGGTTACGGGTACAGTATCGGTTACTATCGGTACAAGTGTTGGGATATCACATTGCAGCTGTGCAGTCTCTTGCTCATTGGTAATAGCCAACGTTGGTAAAGAGAATACCGTCGTTAATAAAACGCTATAGGAACAAATTTTTCGGAAAAAAAGCATTTATTTTTAAGGTTATCTTAAATATACGTGATGAAGCGTATATGATATAGCAAATATAATATGGTAGCTATACCCGTTCCACTTGAATATGCATGATTCAACCTTCCTGAAATGAGCGTCTTCAAGTGAAGCTGGTTTATATGTAGCGCGTAAATAACAAATTAAGAATAAGGTAATAAAAAAAGCATGCGTATTTGGGGGAAAGTTTTAGGTTTTTTATTTGGCTTTATGTTGAGTAAAAGTTTATTTGGTGCTTTATTAGGCGCATGGCTTGGTCACATGTTTGACCGAGGACGCGGTTTTGATTTTGATGGTATGACGGGCGGTAAATCTGATGATGTTGCTCGCCAAGCTGCCTTTTTTTACACTACTTTTTCGGTGATGGGGCATGTAGCCAAAGCGAAAGGTCAGGTAACTAACCATGAAATTGCTTTTGCCAGAGCTTACATGGATAAACTTGGGCTAACCAATGAATTGCGCGAACAGGCACAAGATGCTTTTCGTGAAGGTAAATCGAGCGGGTTTCCGTTAAAAGAGCGTTTAGTTAAATTTAAGCGGATCTGTGGAAATCGACAGGATTTATTACTGATGTTCTTAGAGATCCAAATACAAGTAGCCTTTATTGATGGTGACTTAGACGCAAAAGAACGTGAAGTTTTACACACTATTGCCAAATTTCTAGGCTATTCTGCTCGACAATTAGATAATTTACTTGAAATGATTATTGCCGGTGAAGCTTTCCATCAACAATCAGGACAGCAACACTTTAATGGTGGTAATGCGCCAACAAGAGCAGGACAATTAGATAATGCTTATAAAATTCTTGGTGTTAGCGAAGAGACCTCTGCAAAGGACATCAAAAAAGCCTATCGTAAATTAATGTCCCAGCATCATCCGGATAAATTAATCGCAAAAGGCTTGCCGCCAGCAATGATGGACGCAGCGAAAGAAAAAACGCAAGATATTCAAGCGGCTTATGATCTGATTTCTAAGCAAAATAAGTAATGTTACAGACTGTGGATTACGACTTAGCTACCAACCTATAGTTTTCAGCCAGCTATTTATTTGGCTAAGTAACGCTTGGTTAGGATAGTAACCTGTTACCGTATTGTTGATTTGACGTTGACGATAATAGGCTTTTAATTCTTGTTTTGCTATGACTAAACGTTGAGCTGTTTTGTCTAGCACGATGGGATTATCGTATTGTAAGTATAAATCTAAAACAGGGTATTCGCTGTTGGCTAGCTTTTTGGCAAAGGCGGTATTGGTTTCATCTATTAATTCATGACTATTTAATAAATAACTACTTAATAATATTAAGGCATTTGGCGCCATCCCATTTTGGCTGGTGCTTTGTTGATCAAAAATATCAACCAACAGACCGCCATGGTTTCCTTGGGCGATGATAATGACAATACCAGGATATTCTTTACTTTTGGTCAGAACAGCGTTGATCAATGCTGCTAGCTTATCTTTATATTCATCAATAACCTTTTTGTTAGCCTGTTGTTGATCGATCACTTTAAGTGCTGTAGAAGGAAAATCACTAGGCTTATTGGCTGGTTGAATACTGATGGTCGTCCAACCTTGCTTGGGTAATGCGGTACGTAAAAAGTTAATCGCTTTGGGGTTCACTGCACCTTGCTGCCAGTCAGGGAGTAAAATTGCTACCCCTTTATTATTAGGACTCTGATTTTCATCAATTAAGGTCAGGTAATCAGTTGGCCCAGCTAGAATAGGTGTAACACTTTTAGTGGGAAGGTAGTGTATTAAGTCTTCTTTATGTTGTTGTTCTAGTGAAATAGGTAAAGGAATGGTTACCTTCTGTTCTTTTTCGTTGTCTTGTTTATTTTCTACAGTCGTTTTAACTTCATCTTGTTTGCCTTCTTGGGAAAGCGCAAAGAAGCTGGTGCAAGTAAACAGTATTATGGTGATTATGAACTTAACTGAGACTTGCACATTATTTCCTTTTTCTTCTTGTTGATTACTATTTATGTATCATGTATCGGCATTTATACAAAAAGTATTAATATTAATGCCTTGAGATTAAAACCTAATCGAAGTTATTTATCAGTTATGGCTACTCAAATGGACAGGGGGCAACAAAGCAAAGTAATTCGCCAGTAACGGGGTGAGTTAAACTCAAATTTCTCGCATGAAGTTGTAATCTAGGGCTGACTGTTAGTGCTTTTTCATGAGCATATAATCGGTCACCTAGAATAGGGTGCCCTAAAGCTAACATGTGAACTCTTAATTGATGAGAACGCCCAGTAACAGGTCTTAGCTCAACTAGCGTACTTTCATCGCCAGACTCAAGGGGAGAATAACTTAACACACTATAATTAGTCAGTGATTGTTTACCATTGTCATGATCAACCATTTGTTTTGGTCTGTTTGGCCAATCACAAATTAAAGGTAAATCAACACTACCTTCTATTTCAGCTACTTTGCCAAAAACACGGGCGATATAACTTTTTTTAGTTTTCCGTTGTTCGAATTGTCGACTTATGGCCACATGGGCTGGTTTGTTCAATGCCATGATGATGATACCAGAGGTTGCCATGTCTAAACGGTGCACAATAGTTGCCGATGGCAATACGCGCTGTACACGGTTTTGTAGACAGTCTTGGTGTTCAGGTAAGCGTCCAGGCACACTCAATAAACCACTACTTTTATTGAGTACAACAATGTCCTTATCTTGAAATATAATATCAAGATAAGGAGACATGGGCGGTTGGTAAACAAAGTCAGGATTAGCAGCCATTAGTGAGTTACCACTATCATACGCACTGCTTCAAAGGTTAATTGAGCTTTATCTATATAATGGGTAAGCTCATCTTGTTGGTGAGTTAGAAAGTCAATTTCGTCTTGGCGAACACTTGGGTTTATCTCTTTCAATGCGGTTAACCTTTGTTGTTCTTGTCCAAGCTTACTATGCATACTCTTTAATGCTTTTTCTTGAATGGCTGAAATTTGTTGTGCCCCGTGGCCTTCTGCTTTTACCACTAATGGTGTGATTTGTGATTTTAATGCTTTAATCAATTGTAATGCCATTACCTTTTTAACCGGTTTGAGTTGTTTATCTAGCACTGCTTCGCTGACTTTATCACCCAGATTATTACCACTTTTATCAACTAATATACGAATAGGCGTTGTGGGTAAATATCGGCCAAGTTGCAAATGCGCAGGCGCTGTGGCTTCTACTGTAAACAAACATTCAAGGAAAAAAGTGCCTACAGGTAAAGCTTCAGCTTTTAATAAGCCTATGCTGGCATTTCCAATTTCATCGCTAAGAACTAAATCTAAAACGCCACGCACCATGGGATGATCCCAAGTTAATAATTGATAATTTTCATTAATTAACGCGGTATCACGATCAAAGGTTATTGTTGAGCCGTCTTCAGGTAAACATGGGAAATTGCTATTTAGCATATGCTCACTTTGATTAAGAGCAATGGCATTATCGGCCTTGTCATCTTGTTGAACACCAAAAACATCTAAAGCTTGAAACATAAATTGAGGTAAATCAATTTGTCTGTCATTACGTTCTATTTTTTCTACTAATTCAAGGGCACGACCTTGGCCAGATGAATTGAGTTCAAGCAATTTATCGCGACCAGACTCTAGTTCAGCTTTAATTGTACAGTGCTTTTGCCAACTATCATTAATTAATTTTTCCGCTGCGGATGACGTTTGTTGCGCGGTTAAAGCTAACGACAATAATTGCTGGCCATAAGCTTCATATACTACACGCCCGGTGATGCAAGTATGCTCAAAGGCCTGCAACCCTTGCTGATACCAATCAAACAATAAATGTTGGGCTGAATCTTCAAAGTAAGGGGTATGCAATCGAATTATTTCAGTTTGCCCAATACGGTCAAGACGACCAATACGTTGTTCTAATAAATCAGGATTGCTTGGTAAATCAAATAGCACTAGGTGATGAGAAAACTGAAAATTTCGTCCTTCACTACCAATCTCAGAACAGAGTAATAATTGTGCGCTGTCTTCATCTTGAGCAAAATAAGCCGCGGCTCTATCACGCTCAAAAATAGATAATCCTTCATGGAATACTGCTGCGCGAATGCCTTCTTTAATACGTAATGCAGCTTCTAAATCCATCGCGGTTTGTGCATGAGCACAGATAACTAATACTTTTTCTTTTTTTAATGATTTCAGTAAGTCTATTAAATAATCAACACGTGGATCAAAGTCTGTCCATATTTCACTTTGATGATCAAGGCCATACAGCATTTCTGGCGTGAAAATGAATTTAGCTTGTTTAGAGTTTGCAATCGTTTCAGGGCAACCACTCAGCATAAACTCATTGATTGTCTCTTGGTACTGTTCTGGCATGGCAAGTGGTGCAGGGTGGATCTCTCGTGCTGGAAACCCTTTAATCGTGTTTCGTGAATTTCTAAATAAAATACGACCGGTGCCATGTCGGTCAAGCAATTGCTTTAATAATTGTTGGCGTACTTCGTTTTGATTAGCACCATTATTGCTATTAAGCGTGATTAACTGTTCACTAATATCAGACTCTTTTAATAACGAGGTTAAAGTGTTTTCTTGCTCGTTTGTTAACTGCTCTTCTTCAACTAAAGCATTGGCGGCATCGGCAACTTCACTATAGTGAGATTCTTCTTCAATAAATTCTTCATAATCATAAAATCTATCTGAATCAAGCAAACGTAAGCGAGCAAAGTGACTTTCATGGCCTAGCTGGTCTGGCGTAGCGGTTAGTAATAAAACCCCAGGAATTACTTGCGCTAATTGCTCAATACATTGATATTCAATACTCGGATTATCTTGTTGCCAGTTTAAGTGGTGTGCTTCGTCTACCACCATTAAATCCCAATCTTCGTTTATTAATGCTTCATACCAAGTAGGGTTTTCAGTAATAAAGCCTAAATTAACTAAAACGAGTTGTTCGGTACTGAATGGATTACTTTCATCTTCACCTGCGGTTTCAACACATCTGTCATGATCAAAAATACTAAATTTAAGATTAAAGCGTCGTAACATTTCCACCAACCATTGGTGCATCAATGATTCGGGTACTATGATCAAAATACGTTGGGCTCTACCACTAACTAATTGTTGGTGAATGATTAATCCGGCTTCAATTGTTTTCCCTAAGCCTACTTCGTCGGCAAGTAATACCCTTGGTGCAAATCGGTTACCTACTTCATCAGCTATATAAAGTTGATGAGGTATAAGGCTAACTCGTCCGCCAGTTAACCCCATTAACTCTGATTGTTGTTGTTGGTATTGGTGACGCAAACAGTCTTTGCGTAGTCTAAACCAATCAAGTCGGTCTACTTGGCTGTTTAGTAAACGGTCGTGTGGTTTATTAAATTTAATAAAGTGATCGATCATCACTTCTTTTAAAGAGGTTTCTTCTAAGGTGTCTTGTCTCACCCCATGGTAAGTCAAAATCCCCTGTGTTTCGCTGCTTGATTGAACTTTTAGCATCCAACCTTCATGGCTTGGAATGAGGTCATCTTTATTAAAAATAACGCGTGTTAATGGCGCATTGGCTTTTGCATACTGACGAGACTCTCCCGTGGCAGTAAAAACAATGTTAACAAATCGGTGCTCTATACCAGTAACTGTTCCTAATCCCTGATCTGATTCACTGTCACTGATCCAACGTTGTCCGGGCTGAAAGGG
>JAWUXK010000101.1:0-15205 GCA_034111385.1 Colwellia sp.
TCCACACAAATTGCATGATAACTAATTGTTAAAGAAGGTCTTCTTAAAGAAGACAGATATAAATCGCATTCGTTTATACCTTTAAAAGACTGCTTTGTTTCAGGACGTTGCCCCGAAGCAGGATGCGTATCATACGCTTCCTGGTTTTGATGTCAACGTTTTATCTTAAGTTATTTGAAGTTTTTTTATAAAAAAACTCAACCCTTATTTTAAACCGTTAAGTTCGCTAATTATCATCAAATGAAACTAGTTAACCTATCAAAACGTCCAGTTGGTTAAGCTTTTTGGCTGAGCCCCTTGGAACTGGAGCGCATTGTATAGATCTATCTTGTGGGATCAAGCATTATTTTTGATCTTTTATTTGTTCGAATATTAATTACACTATATGTGTAGATATAGACCAATTTATTGCCTTTGATAGATTAATTGCATGTTTTTTACACTTATTGTTGCACTATCATAAAAGGTGGGTAACATAGAATTTCATTTTTTGTTTTTATACATCTATAAATTAAAATAACAATTAGGTATTCATTATGAAGTCTCCGCAAATCTCAACCGTAATTGTAGCTACTGTTTTCGCTATCATTGCTTTTATTATTACTAGTTCTGTTTCAGTTACTCCTGTTGTAGTTTCAGTTATTGTTTTTATCAGTGCTTTCATAGCTCCACTAGTTTGTAACTCTTCAAGCACCGCAGAAATAAACACATCAGTTCAAAACACTCCTTCGACAATTAAAGGAGATGTTAAAACACTTTATGTAGGCAATTTGCCTTACCGTGCCAATGAAACAGTAATTAGAGAGTTATTTTCTAACCACGGTACGGTTCAATCGGTACGATTGATGAAAGATAAGCATACTGGAAAACGTCGTGGTTTTGGTTTTGTCGAAATGGCCACAAGTGATATTGATAAGGCAATTACAGCCTTGAATGACACCGAGTTTCAACAGCGTACGTTAAAGGTTAGAGAAGCTAAAGAGCGCCCTGAGCGAACTGAACCAGCTAGTTAGTCATTTACCTTAAAATGAACACATAAAAAACCTATTAATATTCATCTATTAATAGGTTTTTTATTTTCAATAGTATTTATCTTTTCATTAAAATAATACTACTGAAAATAAAAAACTAGACAATAATATCGGCGAGAGTAGAATTCCGCTCTTATTAACTTCTACCCCACAATTATAAATAGGCTCCAGCATGTTTGATCATATCCACCCTGATAATTATGCAAAGCAATTATCGAAAAAAAAGCTAGATATGACAGAGCTATTTTCTTGCTTTAATATTCCCAAAGCACAAGTTTTTCTTTCCCAGCCATTGAACTATCGGTTACGTGCAGAATTTAGAGTGTGGCATCAAGATGATGATCTTTATTACATTATGTTTAATAGTGATACCAAAGAGAAGTTTCGCGTAGAAGATTTCCCTGTAGCAAGCCTGCTAATTAATCAAGCAATGAGTGCCTTACTAGCATTAATTAAGGATAAAAAAGAACTTCGCTATAAACTATTCCAGGTTGATTTCTTATCTACCTTAAGCGGTGAATTACTCATTAGCATGCTTTATCACAAACCTCTTGAGCCAACATGGGAAAGTGCAGCGAAAAAGTTGAAAGAAGAATTATCTTCAATTGCACCTGTTGATATCATTGGTCGCGCTAAAAAACAAAAAATTATTATTGATAAAGATTATGTCATGGAGTCATTGCAAGTTGGCAACGATACTTTCATTTATCAGCAAGTCGAGAATAGTTTCACTCAGCCAAATGGCAGTGTTAATGAACAAATGCTTCTTTGGGCGCAACAAGCTACCCACGGTGCAAAAGGAGATTTGATTGAATTATACTGTGGTAACGGTAATTTTAGCATTGCATTAGCACAAAATTTTGATCGCGTATTAGGCACTGAAATATCTAAGACATCCGTTAGGTCTGCACAAGTCAATATTAAAGCAAACAATATAGACAATATTGATATTGTCCGTATGTCTAGTGAAGAGTTTAGCCAAGCAATGAATGGCGAGCGTAAGTTTCGACGATTAGAGGGGTTTGATTTAACCGCCTACAATTACGATACTGTATTAGTTGATCCCCCAAGAGCAGGTTTAGATGAAGATAGTACTGAATTGGTTAGCCGTTTTAATAAAATAATCTATATTTCATGTAACCCAAACACCTTAAAAGATAATTTAAGTCAATTAAGTAAGACACATGTTATTCAACAGTTCGCTTTGTTTGATCAATTTCCTTATACAGACCATATTGAAATAGGCATGATACTTTCGCGTAAATAGCACCTTATTGAACAGACAAAAAATAAGTTCTTCAACCAAGTAACCTATTTAATTTTTCTTAGCGCTTTACGGCGATCGCTTAGCTCTGCAGCGCCACGTGCAATGAATCTTAACTGTTCAATTGTTTGCTTGGATAATTGATTTAGCTCGGTTTTATCATCGATATCAAGAGCATCTGAGCCTGCACTAAAAACAATAGTTACCGCGGCATTCGCTTGCATATAAGCGACCTCACCATCCAAATCATTCGCTTGTTGTAAGTAATCACGCAATTCCATAGTAAAATATCGAATTTCCCTAATTACCGCGGCGCGAAAAGCTGCCGATGTTCCTGAGCGTTCGCGTAGGAGTAACCTAAATACATCACCATTACTTTCAATTAATTCCATAAAAGTAGCCACGGATATTTGTATCACTGAGCCTCCTTTGGCAATTCGTTGACGTGCTTGCCTCATGAGTTGCCTTAAGGTTAAACCTGCCTCGTCGACTAATGTTAGTCCTAGATCATCCATATCAGAAAAGTGTCTATAAAAAGAGGTTGGTGCTAGCCCTGCTTCTTTAGCTACTTCTCTTAAACTTAAACTTGAAAAACTTCGTTCTGCACTTAACTGTTTTAGTGCGGCATCTATTAATAACCTACGTGTTTTTTCTTTTTGTTGGGCGCGAACACCGCTCATGGTTATAACTCGGTTAAGAAAGAATCTATGCTAATCATACTTTAATCTAAAATTAATGTCTGCTTCATCATTCGACCAGATAAACAGCTTAATCGTCAAGTTAGTGTGAGTTATTTTATCTATTGATAAATCAAATTTAATTTATCAATAGATAAAATTAAGTAAGTCACATACAAATCAATATAATAAGTGTCAGCTCTATTATCATTTCCCCAAAAATCCTGTTAAAATTTTATTAATCTTATTTTTTCATTTTTATATGAATTAATGCAATTGGCAGAATTTGGGGGAAGTCTTTTGACTAAAGCAAACACGGAAACAAAAATAGAAACGGAAACAAAAGCGAAATCAAAAAAAATTCAAACTAACTTTGATTACGATGCGATAGTTATTGGTACGGGGCCAGGAGGAGAAGGCGCCGCAATGAGATTAGCAAAAGAAAATAAAAAGGTTGCTATGGTCGAACGTCATCATCAAGTCGGTGGCGGTTGTACCCATTGGGGAACTATCCCTTCAAAAGCCCTAAGACATTCTGTTAGACGTTCGATTGAATTTAATTCCAATCCTTTATTTAATCCCTCTGAAAAAAAAGTAAAACTGACTTTCGAGAATATTTTACAGCACACCACGAAAGTAATTAGAGACCAAGTAAGAATGCGTGCTGGCTTTTATGACCGTAATTTTGTGGATGTTTTTCATGGTTCGGCCACCTTCGTCGATAAAAATACGTTAAATATTTCTCGTGAAGATGGTCCTGATGAATTATTGACTGCCGAAAATATTATAATTGCGTCAGGTTCAAGACCATATCGTCCTGACGATGTCGATTTTGATCATCCTAGGATTTATGACTCCGATACTATTTTATCGTTAAAGCATGATCCTAAAAGCATTATTATTTATGGCGCAGGGGTTATTGGTTGTGAGTACGCTTCTATTTTTAGAGGTTTAGGCTGCAAAGTTGACTTAATTGATACACGAGATCGATTATTATCTTTCATGGATGCAGAAATGACCGACTCATTAAGTTACCATTTTTGGAACTGTGGTATTGTTATTCGCCATGATGAAGAGTATGAGTCCATTGTTGCCTCAGACGATAGCGTGGTACTAACGCTTCAGTCGGGTAAAAAAATGAAAGCTGATTGTATTTTATTTGCTAACGGAAGAAGCGGAAATACCAATACACTTGCTATTGAAAATACCGGTTTAGTGCCTAACTCCAGAGGTTCATTAGAAGTAAATTATCAATACAAAACCTCCGCAGAAAACATATATGCCGTAGGTGACGTCATTGGCTACCCTAGTTTGGCAAGTGCTGCTTATGATCAAGGTAGAATTGCTGCAGATTATATTCTTAAGGTACCTACCGAAACACAGTTAATTGAAGATATTCCTACCGGCATTTATACTATTCCTGAAATGTCTTCAGTAGGGAAAACTGAGCAACAATTAACTGCTGCAAAAATACCTTATGAAGTTGGACGTTCATCATTCAAACACCTTGCCCGTGCTCAAATAGGTAATAGTGCTATTGGTAGCTTAAAACTTCTTTTTCATCGCGAGACAAAAGAAATTTTAGGTATTCATTGTTTTGGTGAAAATGCAGCAGAGATCATTCACATTGGTCAAGCCATTATGCAGCAGAAAAATGGGGGTAATACCATCGACTATTTCGTTGAAACTACCTTTAACTACCCAACAATGGCTGAAGCATTCCGCGTAGCCGCATTGAATGGATTAAATAGGTTGTTCTAATGAACTTCCAGAAAAACTTAAACGGGCAAATTATTTTGCCCGTTTTGTTTTTATATTACTTGTTAGGTAGTTTTTCCAGTGCCGCGAGTAGTTTTAGTATTTATTTGGTACGCCATGCTGAACAGCTCACTGATGCTAAAAACCCAGCGCTAACTATTTGTGGACAATACCGAGCAAAACAACTTGCCAGTTTATTATCAAAAGTAAATTTTACTTCTATTTATAGCCCGCTTTACCATCATGCTATGCAAACGGCAAAGCCTTTAGCAGATCATCAACAAGTAGTGATCAAAAATTATAATTCCAACTATCTAGAACAACTTAGTTTGAAATTACAACACCAAAAATCAAACACTTTCGTTGTTGCACAACGTAATACTATACAAAGACTGGTTGAATTATTGGCTAAGCAAACTGTTGAGCCCTTATCTGAAGTAGACTATCGTTCACTTTATCAACTACAGTTTGTTGATCAACAAGTTATTTTAACTACTTTTCAACAACCCTTGTTATGCAAAAACGTATCTTCACAAAAACAAAAAAACTCATAATAAGGTTATTATTATGAGTTTTTTATGATTTCACCTTTATATAATAATTACACCATGTAGTTATCAGGTAAAGGTAATGCTGCAACACCCGATTCGACCGCGGCTTTTGCAACAGCTAAAGCTACCGCAGGTAATAAACGCGAATCCATTGGTTTAGGAATAATATAATTTCTCCCAAAAGTTAATTCCGTTTCACCACATGCGGCTAAAACTTCATTGGGTACTGCTTCTTTCGCTATTGCTCTAATTGCATGCACTGCCGCCACTTTCATTTCATCATTGATAGTACGAGCACGAACGTCTAGAGCACCACGGAAGATAAAAGGGAAGCAAAGCACATTATTGACTTGATTTGGGTAATCAGAGCGGCCTGTCGCAATAATAACATCATCACGTGCAGCTAGTGCTAATTCGGGCTTAATTTCAGGATCAGGGTTTGAGCAAGCAAATATAATAGGATTCGGTGCCATTAATTTAACTTGCTCTGAAGTCAACAAATCTGGGCCAGACACACCAACAAATACATCAGCACCTTCAATAGCATCATCTAAAGTACGTTTGTCGGTATTGTTGGCAAATAATTTTTTATATTCATTTAAGTCATCACGGCGGCTATGCACGATACCCTTAGTATCGAGCATATAGATTTTTTCACGCTGAGCTCCACATTTAATCAATAACTCCATACAAGCAATTGCAGCAGCCCCTGCACCTAAACAAACAATATCCGCCTGTTTAATATCTTTACCTTGAATATCCAGTGCGTTAATCATACCTGCAGCGGTAACAATAGCCGTACCATGTTGATCATCATGAAATACAGGAATCTTACACCGTTCAATTAATGCCTTCTCAATAACAAAGCACTCTGGTGCTTTAATATCTTCAAGGTTAATACCACCAAAACTATCAGCAATATTCGCAACGGTATTAATAAATTCTTCAACACCTTTATGCTTTACCTCAATATCAAACGAGTCAATATTAGCGAAGCGCTTAAATAATAATGATTTACCTTCCATTACAGGTTTCGAAGCCATTGGTCCTAAATTACCTAAACCTAAAATAGCTGTTCCGTTAGTAATAACAGCAACAGTATTACCTTTTGCCGTATACTTATAAACGTCATCAGGGTTTGCAGCTATTTCTCTTACTGGCTCAGCAACACCGGGACTATAAGCTAGTGATAGATCTTCACTAGTTTCAGCTGGTTTAGTTAAAGAAACACTGATTTTACCTGGTGTAGGTAAAGCGTGGTAATCAAGCGCCTGTTGACGAAGATCTGTCATGGTAGTTCCCAAATGCGTGTAGATATTATTTAAAGTAAATGTTCTATTATTGATTTTATTATACTTTATAGCGGATTGTATAGCATATCCCTAAAATAAGGTTATTTAACTATATAAAATCGCTATAAGCTCTAAAGAACATAGAATCTCAATAAAATTATGTGACATTATCTTATTAATTATTTACTTTCTTTCGTTCTATTTCTATGGAAAACACATAATATGAATAAGATACATAGAAACACCCAATTAAATAGCAGAAAACCTCTTAATACCTCGATATAGTGAATTTTGAAAATACCAATAAATAATTTTAATAGCACCATCAAAAAAGGCTACCAATCATATTAGCAGCCTTTTTTGTCAATCTTTATTTAGTTGAGTGTTCTAAGATGGTATCTGATAAGCATCTGATTGCTCAACAGTCAATTTTTCATTCAGTTTAGCTGATAGCACCCCTTTTCGGCGAGCAAGAGCAACCTCTAATTTTTTAGCTGCACTGGCAATAGCAGGATAAAGGTTTTTATTAGAGGCATGAACCGTAACATTAACCCCTTCATAACTTGTAGTGACTTCAACTTTTTGCTGATGCTGTTCAACGGTAATAGTCGAATCTAGCGTCATAATACTTGGATAGTGTTTAGCAATTTTTGCAAATTTGTTTTCTATAGACTGCCTAATGCCTTCGGTAATTTCAACATGATGTCCGGAAATAAGTATTTTCATAAATAAACCTCTTTTGTTACGTTCAACATATTTTCTCTTCGTCTTTATATTCTCTTGTTAATGACAAACTAACAAGTCAAAAATTTAAAAATATTACAATTAGATGTAAATATTCATTAAACTCTATTGATGGAAAGATCTAAAAAATCGAATAGCAGAAAAGAAAAAACCAACCCGAAGGTTGGTTTTTTATCGTTTTTAATAACTTAGAAATTAACCGAAAGGATTTACTTTAATAATTGTTTCATTTCGATCTGGACCCGTTGAAATAATATCAATCGGTACGCCTGTAATTTCTTCAATGCGTTTAATATACGCGATTGCATTAGCAGGTAAGTCGTCAACTGACGTTGCACCTACTGTATTTTCAGTCCAACCCGGCACTTCTTCATATACTGGCGTTATTCTTTCATAACCTTCAGCTGCTGTTGGCGGTACAGTAATGATATCACCTGCTTCAGTTCTATAACCGGTACATATTTTTAATGTTTCTAAACCGTCAAGTACATCCAGTTTAGTTAAACAAAAACCAGTGACACTATTTACTTGGATTGCACGATGCATTGCAACAGCATCAAACCAACCACAACGACGTTCACGACCTGTTGTGGCGCCAAACTCATGACCAACCGTACCTAAGTGGTTTCCAACTTCATCATCTAATTCTGTTGGAAATGGACCAGAGCCTACACGCGTAGTATATGCTTTAGTAATACCTAAGATATAATCAAGGTGGCGAGGGCCAACACCACAGCCTGTAGCAACGCCACCCGCTGTAGTATTTGACGATGTTACGTAAGGATAAGTACCATGATCGATATCAAGTAATGTTCCTTGAGCACCTTCAAACATGATTGACTCACCAGCTTTGCGTGACTGATCAAGTATTTCTGATACATCTGCTGTCATTTTTTTAATAATACCAGCAACGGCCATAACATCAGCCAATACTTCTTCATAACTGACAGGTTCAGCTTTGTAATAATTTACTAAAGAGAAGTTGTGATACTCGATAATTTCTTTCAGTTTAGCAGCAAAAGTCTCTTCACAGAAAAGGTCGCCTACACGTAAACCTCGACGGGCTACTTTATCTTCATATGCTGGACCAATACCACGACCAGTAGTACCTATAGCTTTTGCACCGCGTGCAATTTCACGTGCTGCATCAAGTGCGGTATGATATGGAAGAATTAAAGGACATGCGTCACTAATAAGTAAGCGTTCACGTACTGGAACACCCTTAGCTTCAAGCATTTCAATTTCTGCCATTAAGGCTTTAGGACATAATACTACGCCATTACCAATTAAACATTTAACATTTTCACGTAAAACGCCTGACGGTATTAAATGTAATACGGTTTTTTCACCGTCAATAACTAGCGTATGGCCTGCATTGTGCCCGCCTTGATAGCGAACGACATATTTTGCTTTATCGGTTAGTAAGTCTACGATCTTACCTTTACCTTCGTCACCCCATTGGGTACCTAGAACAACTACGTTTTTGCCCATTTTGACTGTATCATAAGAAAATTAGGCGAGGATTCTAACAAATATAGATATTTAGTCCAAGAAAAAAAATCTAATTTTTCTTATGAATATTAAATTACCTGTTTTGTTAAGTAGTTATGGTTAGTCTTTTTTATAATTACCTTGTTATTATTGTGATAACCAAATAACAATAATTCCCAACAACAAAACAAATAAGCCTATATTTCTAATATCTGTCACGGGTTGCTCTGCTAATTTAAGCAAATAAGCACGCCACTTATTTGGAAATAACGCTGGAGTAACCCCTTCAATAATCAGTACTAAGCCAAAAGCTAACAATAATGTATCAGTCATAACTTATCTCCAAATATTAGACCTACAGGATACTACCTATAAAAAAGCCAGCAATGTTGCTGGCTTTTATTTAAAGTAATTACATAATGACTACTTTGAAGTGTCAGTTCCATCTTTTAAGTAATGGAAAAAGTCACTATCAGGCTTAACCACCATAATATCACTTTTACTATTAAAACTTTTCTCGTAAGCTTCAAGGCTACGGTAAAAACGATAGAACTCGGCATCTTGGCTATAAACATCAGCATAAATTTTAGACGCTTGTGCATCACCTTCACCACGTGTAGTAAAAGCATCTTTCTGTGCCTCAGCCAACATAACTGTCACTTTGGCATCAATTGTCGCACGAATGATTTCAGCTTGCTCTTGCCCCTTTGAACGATGTTCTTTAGCAACAGCAGTTCGCTCAGCACGCATACGCTCATAAATAGAGTTACTTATCTCAGTAGGTAAGTTAATCGCTTTAATACGTACATCAACTACTTCAATTCCTAAATCTTCACGGCTACTTTTAGCGCTTTCTAACGCTTGAGTCATAATTTCATCGCGATCGCCAGAAACGATTTCTTTGATGGTTCTATTACCAAACTCAGTTCTTAAGCCATTATTAACTTTTTGTTTTAATAACGCACGGGCATTATCAATTGATCCCGATGTTCGAAGATAATAAGTAGAAAAATCAACAATGCGCCATTTTGCAAAAGAATCTACTATCAGATCTTTTTTCTCAGCGGTAACAAAACGGTCTGCTGCCTCATCTAAGGTTTGAATACGTGCATCTATCTTACGCACAGATTCAATAAAAGGTATCTTAAAATGCAGGCCCGGTTCAAATACCATCATTTCATCAGTCGCAGAGTCACGCTTTATTTTTGAAAATTGAAAAACGATTCCACGCTGTCCTTCATAAATAATGAAAACAGATGAAACCACTAAAACTACAAGTAACGTTAAAATTGCAATGGAAAAATTTTTCATCGGTTAGTTTCTCCCACTGTTAAATCTGTCACTTCGCCCAGAATTGGATGGCGATGTATTAACGTTTGATCTTTGCTGTGTTGTCTGTGTCGGTTGCCCCGATTGTAGTGCCGGACTACTAGTTGAAGACTGCTGCATTATTTTGTCTAATGGCAAGTACATCATATTATTACCACCATCGACATCCACCATTACTTTACTGGTGTTACTGTACACTTTTTCCATCGTTGCAATATATAAACGTTGGCGTGTTACTTCTGGTGCTGCTTGATATTCAGGGAGGATATTTGCAAAACGTGCTACTTCACCCTCTGCTTCTAATACAATACGTCCTTTATAAGCTAACGCTTCTTGTTCCATACGTTTCACACGTCCACGAGCTCTTGGCTCAATGCCACGCGCATATGCTTCAGCTTCACGTAAAAAACGCACTTCATCTTCTTGTGCAGAAATAGCATCATCGAAAGCATCTTTTACTTCATTCGGTGGACGCGCATCTTTAAAGTTGACGTCAACAACAATCAAGCCCAAATTGTATGGTTCAATAATTTTTTCAAGTTCTTCCCATACGGATTGACGAATTTGCTCACGCCCCTTGGTTAGAATATCATCCATTGTCGAATGACCAACAACATAACGTAGCGCACTATCAAGTGATTGGCTCAAACTATCATCAGCGTTAGTGACACTAAATATATAATTACGTGCATCTATTACACGATATTGAATTTGCATATCAACACTAACAACATTTTCGTCTTGCGTTAACATGAACCCTGAAGCAGGTAAATCACGTGTACTTTGCATATCAACCGGAATAATTCGATCAATAAAAGTCCACTTCCAATTAATACCTGGATCTACGGTACCTGAATATTGACCGAAACGAAGTACAATACCCTTTTCAGCTTCTTTTATAGTATAAAAGCCACTAAAAGCGTAAACAACAATGGCAATAATAAGTACTAGGCTTATGCCTATACTGGAAAAATTTTTACCTGACGGAGTTGAACCGCCAGTAGATTTACCATTACCTTTTCCACCAAAGATACCTGTGACTTTTTTACCTAAATCATTAAGTAATTCGTCTAAATCTGGTGGCCCTTGGTTTTTGCCGCCTTTGTTTTTCCAGGGGTCTTTATCATTATTCCCCGGTTCATTCCAAGCCATGGTGTTCTCCGCTAGGTTATTAAATTAATTTTATATTCACTCAACAAGGTATTTTCGACAAACGCTTAGTTAACGGAAATTCACTCCGTTATTAGAAGGTATGAGGAAGACACAGCTGAAGCATATTATTTACAGTCAGTTTATGATAAAAACATCTGTTTTATAAGACTCTATATGAGTATTAACACATTATTTTACAATAAACTGCTCTATTTCATTGGTATTTTGTTTTACCAATCGATCCCATTCTCTTTTAGGTAACTTAATCAAGAGGTGACAAACTCCTTGCTCATCGTACGATTCATCTTTAATACAGTTTAATTTGTATAAGACACCACGCAATTTTCCTTCGCTCGGTGGTATAGCGATCTGTTTTTGCACAACATGATTACCCAAGCGCTCTGCTAAGGCGATAAAAAACAAATCAATGCCAACATTCGCCTGTGCTGACAGCCAAACTCTTATCGGCCTGCCTTGATCATCACGATCTATTCTCGGCTCAACGTCATCTAGATTATCAATTTTATTACAAATGATCAGCTGTGGTACTTCATCGGCTTCAATTTCAGATAACACAAATTCAACTTGTTCAATATTTTCACTACGTCTATCATCAGAAATATCAACAACATGCAGTAATAATTCAGCTTCACGCGTTTCTGTTAATGTTGCTTTGAATGCGGCAACTAAATCATGTGGTAGATGCCGAATAAACCCCACTGTATCTGCTAAAATAACACCACCAACACCTTCAAGTTCAATGCGTCTAAGTGTTGGATCAAGTGTGGCAAACAATTGATCCGCTGCATACACTTCCGAATGAGTTAACACATTGAACAAAGTCGACTTACCCGCGTTGGTATAGCCAACTAATGACAAGGTTGGCAATTCTGCACGCGTTCTTGAACGACGCCCTTGTTGCCTTTGTTTTTCAACTTTTTCTAAACGTTTGCGAATATTTACTATCCGTTCACGCAATAACCGTCTATCGGTTTCTAATTGTGTTTCGCCTGGTCCACGTAAGCCAATACCACCTTTTTGTCGCTCTAAATGGGTCCACCCACGAATTAGACGGCTACTTATATGACGTAATTGCGCCAACTCTACTTGTAATTTACCTTCATGAGTACGAGCTCGCTGAGCAAAAATATCAAGAATCAAGGTAGTACGATCTATCACTCGACATTGACACAATGCTTCAATGTTTTTTTCTTGAGATGGGGATAAACTATGATTAAACAATACTACGTCGGCTTCATATAACCGAACTGCGTCCGCTATTTCTTCTGCTTTGCCGGAGCCAACAAAAAATTTGGGATGAGGCGTACTTCGTTTGCCAGAGACAACCGTTAATTCGTTCACGCCAGCAGAAGAGACTAACATTTTGAATTCTGTTAAATCTTCTCGGGTACTTTCATCAGGAAAATCTAGGTGAACAAGCACAGCTTGCTCACCTGCTTGATAACGATCAAACAACTGCGTTGAACCTATATGTTTTCATTAAACTCATTATCAATATTGAAAAAGTGACTACTCATCCGAATCTGTGTGATTAGCCATAGGGGCTGTGTTTACAGCTCTAGCTGGTACTACCGTTGATATAGCGTGCTTATAAACCATTTGACTAACCGTATTCTTCAATAATATTACAAATTGATCAAACGACTCTACTTGTCCTTGTAGTTTAATGCCATTGACTAAATATATTGCAACAGGAATACGATCACGACGTAAAGCATTCAAAAACGGGTCCTGTAAAGATTGACCTTTTGCCATTATCTGGCTCCTTTTTTTTATTATTAAGTGTTTAATCAAAAGTATTTTGACTAATAAAAGTGTTAATTGTACTAATCCTCAGCATATAACCAATTAATTATACACCAAGATTTCAATATTGCTTAACCATAGCGAGTATATCTTATATCTATTCTTATCATTATGAGCATTTGCCTACTAGTGCTAATACCTGAGCCAAATTTGCTTTATCGTCTGTAGTTAACCAGTGCAGGTTTTGCCAGCTTCGGAGCCAAGTTAACTGTCGTTTAGCTAATTGCCTAGTGGCACAAACCCCACGAAAAATCATTTCACTATGATCAAATTCACCATTGAGATATTGCCACATTTGTCGATAACCCACACAACGAATTGAAGGTAAATTTTCATGTAAATCACCGCGCGTTTTAAGTTTTACAACTTCTTGCTCAAAACCCTGCTCTATCATTTGCTGATAGCGTAGTTCAATTCGGGCATGTAACGTACTACGTTCTTGGGGCGTTATGGCAAATTGTAAAATATCGCCATCCAACTTAGCACCTTTAATTTCGGTCAATTGTGTTAATGATTTACCCGTTAACCGAAATACTTCTAATGCCCTTGTAATGCGCTGAGGATCATTGGGGTGTATTCGTTTTGCTGAAACACTGTCAACTTCCTGCAACTTTTCATGCATTGCTTGCCAACCATCTAGCTCAGCTTCGGCCTCTATGTTTTGACGAATATCAGTACTAGCTGCAGGCAAAGGTGAAATACCCTCGATCAGACTTTTAAAGTACATCATTGTACCGCCAACCAACAAAGGTATACGGTTATTTGCTCTAATTTTTGCAATTTCAATCAAAGCATCGTGACAAAAATCAGCCGCTGAATAACTTTGTGTTGCATCACGAAGGTTAATTAAACGATGTGGATATTTCGCTAATTCTTCAGCGGTTGGTTTAGCGGTACCAATATCCATATCACGATAAATTAATGCTGAATCAACACTAACAATGTCACAAGGAAGTGCATCACACAAAGCCAATGCTAACGCAGTTTTACCCGATGCAGTTGGTCCCATTAGACATATAACAGGTGGTTGCTGTTTTGATGAACTCTTATCTGACACTGATTAATTCTTCTTTGTTGGTAAATTAGCCTTTAATTGCTTAATTTCAGATGTGAGGTCAAGAGGCACTGAATTCAATAGCGCTTTCTCGATTAATTCATCCGACATCTCTTTTTTAGCGCTTAACCACAACGCTTGTGCTTGCTCAATACTAAATTCAGTCGCAATCATCGCGTTAGCAATAGCACACACAACATCACTCTGAATAGTTTTAATATCACTGTCACTTTCGACTTTTTGTCCTAATGTATCAATAATACTAATAAAACTGGCGCTAACATCTCGTTCACGCAATATTGCAGGAAACTGTCGTATTTGTAATTGTTTTTTCCCAGAAGTGTTATTTTGAACAACACAAATTATGCCAGCTAATTCAAGCATGGCTTGATAACTTATTGCTGTACACATTTGTTGGTCAGAAAGCGATAACACAACAGGCAATAATAATGGCTGGCTAACTAAATTAGTTGTTGAGTTTGAACTATCTTGCTGCCAACTTTTTACTATTTTATTTCTATTAACCTGATATGACAATTCGAAAAGAGATAACAAGCGCAAGCTATTTTGATGTTTAAAGACACCGTACCCGTCTTGTTTAATCATGAGAAAAAAGCATTCCTCTAATTTAGCGTTGTTCACTAAAATAGACGAGTTTTCATTTTCAGTTTTTTCTGCGTGCTCTACAGCAATAGTGGGTGTCATTAATTGTTGATAGTTGTTAACCGCTGTACGAGTTACTGGATCACGTTGACCTTCATATTGACCATAGTTACCTTTGGCAGCATGAGATGCATAAGTAGTTTCCTTAACCTGCTGTAAAGGTTGAATATACTCAGGTCTTGCGTATTGAACATTGCCCACACTAGACTCTTTAGAAAATGTTGCAGAGGGAATAGTTTCCGCTTCATCATTAGGATCTAACGCTAACGAATTGCTCATTAGCGCTTTTTGACAAACTGAATAAATAAAATCATGTACATAACGACTTTGATGAAAACGCACTTCATGCTTGGCCGGATGCACATTTACATC